>JAILQT010000030.1 GCA_024698805.1 Solobacterium sp. | reverse complement strand
CCTGACCAGTGTCGTATCACCGTCTTTGACAGATACACCCGGTGTACGCTTCGAACCGTTATATGTATAGGATGTCGTTGTCAGTGTGACTGCAGGTACGATGGCCTTCGGTGTGATCGTGAATTCTTTTGTGATCGTTCCGGAATACCTGCCGGTCAGGTTTACCGTTACCGTGTATGTGCCTGCATCGATCCTTCCGGATGAATACGCAACTGTATAGTCTGTATTCTCCGCAAGTGTCTTACTGCCGGCTGTTACCGTCACCTCAGGTGTCCTGACCGTACCGTCATATTCATATGTCGTTTCAGCCAGTACTGCTTCAGGTTCAGCTTCTTCTTCCAGGATCGTAAACTCTGCAGAAGCTGTTCCTGAATAATTGCCCGTCAGTGTAACTGTTACGGTATAAGTTCCCGGTTCGATCCTTCCATCCGCATAAGCCGCTGTATAATCAATGCCTGCTGTAAGGACAGTGCTGCCGTCTTTGACCGTGATTTCTGGTGTTTTGACTACCCCGTCATAGATATAGGAGACTTCGCTGAGCGTTACTTCCGGTGTCACTGCTTTTGCATTGATCGTAAACGCAGCTGATGCAGTGCCTGTGTAGTTGCCTGTCAGATCCACGGTAACCGTATATGTACCGGCATTGATCCTTCCTTCACCATACGTAACTGTATAGTCTGTATCTTTTGTCAGTACTGTCTCCCCGTCTTTCACGATAACTTCAGGAGTCTTTACCGTACCGTCGTAAGATATTACTTCTGCTGCGAATGAAACTGCAGGTGTAATTGCTTTTGGCGTGATCGTGAACTCTTTTGTGACCGTGCCGGTAAAGCTGCCGATACCTGTGATCGTAACAGCTGCTGTTCCTGCATTGATATTGTTTTCATAACTGACTGTATAGTCAGTACCTTCCGCAAGTGTTCTGCCATAGAAGGATACAGAGCACTCCGGTCTGATCTGTGTCCCGCTGTATACTGCCGTAGTTACTGACAGTTCTGTCCGAGCATTTTCAATCGTACGTGCTGCGTATACTGCATACAGTGTCGTATCTCCTGCTGCGGTAAATCCGTCGATGATACCGCTGATACTGCCGTCTTCAGACCATCCCAGGAATTCCTGTGATTCATCTGCAGGCTGCAGTACCGGGGCATCGGACATGTCGCAGTATATGTTCTTATCATATGTTTTGCTGAATGCCGTGTCTGCAGGATCACCGTTGAAATATCCGTTTCCTGCATCATATGTGACCGTAACAGTATTCTGTGTACCCCAGACAGCGTATACCGTCATGTTTTCTGCAACGATCGTATTGCTGTCGATATCCGGTGCTTCCGCATTCGGCACAGTTGCCCAGCCGAGGAACGCAAGCGATTCATCCGCATTGACCGGAACATAGGGAGGTGTATTGAAGCTGCTTCCTGCCAGCTGCTTTTCATGGATCTTTATCTCCTTTTTCTCTTCAAAGATCCCGCCGTTGGCATCATAAACAATGTATACAGGCTCTTTCCACACTGCATAGAGTTTCATGTCCCTGTCGATCACAAAGCTGTCATCAACATCCGGTTCTTCCGCATCCGGTGCAGTTGCCCATCCTGCAAAAGCAAGAATCGGGTTATCCGGTTCCGGGATCCGTACGTCCGAATACATTTCGCTTTTGATATTATCGCCAAAGGCACTCCCTTTTTTGTATGCATAGGAATAGTGGAATCTTGGATTGTAATCAGTTCCGAAATTGCCTCCATTCGCTTCGAATGTGACGGTATAGCCATCTTCCCAGACTGCATATGCTGTAAATGATTCCGTGACGATCGTGTTTTCATCGATATCCGGTACTGTCGCATCCGGCGTAGTTGCCCAGCCGGTAAATACCTTCAGCTTCGTATAGTGCTCTGTCCAGAAAGGACAATCGAGTGCAGAACCGATTATGCAGGGAAGGTTCCATTCCGGCTCGCCAAACCCGCTGTAATATACATTTCCGCCGTTCCCGTTAAAGTAAACCTGTACTGCAGGGACCCATACCGCATAGAAAGTAACGTCAGATTCGACCGTATACTCTGAAACGATCTCTGCTCCTGTTGCATCCGGACTTAATGCCCATCCCGCAAACATTACATCCCCTTCATGCAATATTCCATTATTTCCATGTAAAGAGCCGCGCATCTCAGAGGGTCTGATCGCAGTATTCGGAAGGATTGCTTCTGTATATCCGTCATTATAAGGTGATACATAAAACCCGCCGTTCAGATCAAAGCTGACATTTACGTATTTCTTCCAAACCGCATAAACAGTCAGCGGACCCGTTATCTCAAAATTCTTAAGATCATCAGGTTCTGCCGCATCCGGACGCAGCGACCAGCCGATCATCGCATATCCTTCACGGTCCAGATCGGAATGACTGATCGTCCGGAACAGAGTTCCTGCTTCTGCTAACGCAATATATGTATCTGCGTTATTCTCATAGAAAGTACCGCCGTTCGCATTCAGTGTTACAGGGAAAGCATCTGCTTTCTCAACTTTGAATGAGAATCTGTTATAACCATTCGATTTATCTGCAATTACCGTATAGGTTTCCCCTGCGTTCAGTTCAATAAACAAGCTTAAACTGCCGCTGTCATGATATTCATATCCCACAGTATTATTATTGGAATCCTTGATCTCAAATCCTTTATACATACCAGGTGTATAATCATCTGCTGCGAATTTATATGTACCTGATTCTTCCGGTGTAAAGAAGAATGCTTTCTGGAAACCGTAATATACATCGTAAGTTTCACCTGCAGTGATCTCCTGAATTGGATCGCTGACAGCGTAAACTGTAATATCAGAAGTTATTGTATACCTCTCCGGAAGCACATCCGCGGCAGAAGCGTCGGGGCTGAGTGCCCAGCCTTCGAAGTTGATCTGTTCACTGTTATAGGAATATCCGTTGAGACTATATAAATTGACAACCGAATTCTTTTTGACCGGGTAAACACTTCTGCCAGCACCTTTGCCGGGTTTATAACCGTTCAGGTCATAACGGATGACAAATCTTTCTTCCCATACAGCATATACATTAGTATCCTGTGTGATTCGGAAAGAATCGTTCATATCCGCTGCAGCAGCATTTTCTGTTGAAGCCCAGCCGATAAAATGGAAGTGATCATCTTCATTTTCGGCAAAGATATCATCATCGAAAAATTCATTTTCAGAAACTGTATAAGTCTTTTGCCTGATTCCGGTATCATCACCTATATAACCCGAACCTGCATTATATGTGATGACAAAACCTTCCTCCCATACAGCATATAAAGTGACAGGCTCTGTAACGGTAAATGACCAGTCCAGATCTGGTTCTTCTGCACCATCAGTGAATGAATATCCTTTGAATATCTTATGCTGATCGGAATGCAGCGGCTTTGCACCGGAAATCCAGAACTCCTTTCCGGTAACCAGTTTTCTTTCTATGACTGTCTGTCCGGGAGTTTCATAATACCCTTCTGCAGTTATGAATGTTACAGTAACTGTTTTGTTCCATACCGCGTAAACTGTAATATCAGATCCTATGACAGTACTTGAATCAATATCCGGCTTTTCAGCATCAGGTGCAGTAGCCCAGCCTACAAATCCCAGATCCATATCATCGTTTAACACATAATTATCATACAGAGCGTCAAAGTTTCTGCCTGTTACCACTGACCTGGTGATTGTCTGAGGATGTCCATCTTCATCAAAATAGCCGCCGTTTGCATCATAGGTAACTGTATTCGAAACAGGCTTAGTGATCTTTACAGTGATCGTATCAATGGAATCATAATTCGAAAAACTCACATAATATGTCTTAGATTCAGCAAGCTCAAAATGCAGTTCGCCCGTATAATTTGAACTGGCGAGCGCATATCCATCCTCTTCATAAACTTCAACAGTGCATTCTGCTGACACATCAGTCCCGTCATTCCCTGCCGTTTCCAGTACATAGTAACCGCTCTCTTCCGGTGTAAACTCAGCTACTGTCCGGGGATAATTCGGATGTATTTCGATTGTTTCATTCTCATGCAATATATATCGATCTGATTTCTCATATATTGCGTAGTAAGTAATATCTTCAGTAATGATGAAAGGTCCGTCTGTGGTTAACAATTCAGATTCATCCGCCTCAGGAACCAGAGCCCATCCGATAAATTCTCCCTGCCATCCGTGCACTAAATTGTTTGAGCGAAGATAGAACTCATCTCCGTAGTCTGCCGCAATCTCGTAACGCGGCAGATAGCTATGAGGATCACTGTTATACAGACCGCCGTTAGCGTCTACAGTCACAACAAGATATGCATTCTCCCAGACTGCATAAACAGTGATATCAGATTCAATAATTATATTAAAATCAATATCCGGTTCTTCCGCATCCGGTGTCGTTGCCCAGCCGAGAAATCTCATATGCGCGTCATTGTTCTTTGCAAAATCAGTGTATTGTTCTTCAAAGTTCTTTCCCGGGATCACTGTTTCAGTATACGAAGAAGGATTATCATCTACATTGATATACCCTCCGTTCGCATCATATGTAACAGAAACGGTGGAACATTCACTGACCTGTAAAGTGACCTCTGCATCTTCATCAGAGTCGTTTATGATCCTGACGACATAATGCTTGCCCTTTTCCATGACTGCAGAAACAGTTTCACGTCTGATTCCATCTTCATAGTCAGTTTCTGTCCGCTCTGCAAAACCATAACCATTTTCATCAACATAATAGGAATCATTGAATCCCCCTTCCGAAATGAACGAATATCCGCCGGTCTTTTCCGGTATGAATTCAAACCTGTATTCACTGCCTGCAGATACCGTTCCGGTTACCGTCTGATCCAGACTGACTTCAGTTCCCGGATATTCTCTGAAAACAGCGTACAGCACTGCCGGACCATTCACTTTATAGGACCAGAAAGCTTCGTCAGCTGATGCATCCGGGTCTTCTGAGAAGCCGGCACAGTCATACAGAAGTGTGGAATATCTGGTATCGTTTTTATACCACTGTAAATTGATCGTTGCATTCTTTACGTATGTCTTTGTGATCTGTCCCGCCTGATCCAGATCATATTCTTCTGTGAAATACCCTCCGTTAGCGTTCAGTGTGATCTCAACATACTCTCCCCATACTGCATACACAGTCGTCAGTTCTGAAACAGGAGTTTCTCCTTCAATTACATCTGGTTCCTCTGTATCCGGTGCCGTTGCCCAGCCGGCAAATCCCATTTCATCCTTCCAGGGAGTCAGGTCACCCTCAAGATAAAAGTATTCATCGGAATCAAAATCCAGGGTCGTTTCAGTATCGCCATTATTAAACTGACCACCGTTTGCATCCAATATGACTGAGACGAAAGTCACTTTTTTCGCTGTAACGTCATAAGTGAAATTACCTTCGCTGAAAGAAGTCACAAGGATATAATATGTCTTTCCTGCTTCCAGTTCCTGTGTCAATCGGAAATTCCTGTCACCGGCACTGTCATCATCTGAAGTGAGATCATCATAGTTTTCATCAAGCAGTTTCGCATATGGATCTGTTCCTTCATTCTCAGAAGAATAGATCTTGTACTCTGCTGTTTCTAAAGGTATGAACTCCAGATAGATCTGATCTTCGGCTCCACCGCTTACATGTACGGTCCCGCTTTCGTTCAGGGATATGATCTGTGTTCTGCTTTTCCATACTGCATAGATAGTCGTCAGTTCTGAAGCAAGGGTCTGTCCTTCAATAACATCAGCTTCTTCTGCATCCGGCGTCGTTGCCCAGCCGGCAAAACGCAATGCAGGATCTGAGTGATTCGGAGTATATGAACGGAAGTATTCATCCGATTCAAATTCCTCTGTTCTTACAGTATTGTCTTCATTATCAAACCAGCCGCCGTTCGCGTCATAAGTGACTGTATTTGCATAAGACTTCTTTATCCTTATTGCGACCATGATATCAGAGGATTCGGTCTCAAAAGAAAGATAATATGTCCTGGAGTCAGTGAATTCTTCGTAAAGGTTCACCCGATTGTTAAAAATAAAATGACTGTTAATTTGTGAGTCTTCGGAATTGTTCACTTCGAGGTACAAATAATCCTCCGATTCAAGTTCTCCTAACAATTCGAGTTCCAGCACATATTTACCACTGTCTTCCGGGCTGAATGAAGCCCATTTTCTTTCGGATCCGCTCAGCTGCAGTCCGGCATTTACTCCTTCTGGCAGTTCAACTACTTCAATATATTCATAAACTGCATAGAAGGTTATATCTTCTGTAATGACATACGGTTCATCATTCGGCAGTACTTCTGTAACATCCGCATCGGGAGTCAGTGCCCAGCCGGCAAAATCACCCTGCCATAAATTTTTTGACGGTGTGTACGATGACAGATACAGTGTGTCTCCTGCATAATACTGCAGTTCTTCAATTAACAGGGGAGGATCCTGATCAGGATCCATCCTGCCGCCGTTGGCATCCAGCGTAACGACAGTATATTCATTCACCCATACTGCATAGACAGTAATGTCTGATTCAATCATTGTATTAGAATTGATATCCGGCTCAACCGCATCCGGTGTCATTGCCCAGCCGGCAAACCGCATATGCGCATCATAGTTTTTTACAAACTCACTGCCATGCGCTTCAAAATACTTCCCGGGGATAACTGTTTCAGTATACAAAGCAGGATTATCATCTATATTGATATACCCTCCGTTTGCATCATAGGTTACAGAAACTGATTCACCTTCGACGACCTGTGCAGTAAACTCACATGCTTCTGAATTATTATTTACGAGTCTGATTGCATAATGCTTTCCGGCCTGAAGCAGGACTTTAGCACTATGATGTTCCTTTCCGTCTTCATCGGTATAGGATGTTGTCAGATTATTAAGAGAACTCTGATCTTCAGTTCTGTACTCAGGATAACTGTATCTGCCTTCCGTAATAAATGTATAGCCGCCAGTCTCCTCCGGTACAAATTCGATCCAGTATTCACTGTTTCCTTCAATTGTTCCGCTGATTGTCTGATTCAAGCTGGCCTCGGTCCCGGGATGTCTTCTGAAAACAGCATACAATACCACGGGACTGACGACTTTATATGACAGTACCGCATCATCAGGCGATGCATCCGGATCTTCTGAGAACCCGGCACATTCATACAGAATAGAGGAATATCCAATAATATCTCTATACTGCTGCAGGTCAATCGTTTTGAATTTAGCATATGTATTTACGAACTGTCCGTCTTCGTCGAGATCACCGGGATGCGTATTGAAAACACCTCCGTTAGCATTCAGCGTGATCTGAACACTCTCTGCCCATACAGCATACACAGTCGTAAGTTCTGAAACAGGTGTTTGTCCTTCAAACACATCCGGTTCTTCTGCATCAGGTGCTGTCGCCCAGCCGGCAAAACTCATATTAGAATCAGAATGATTCAAGGCATATATAGAACTGAAATAATCACCTGTTTCAAATTTATATGTTCTCTCAGTATCATCTTCATTATCAAACCAGCCGCCGTTCGCATCAAACGTTATGGAAACTACTTCATATTTCCCCACTGCAACGCTATAGGCAAAACTGCTGCTGTATGAACGTGCCTGAATATAATATGTTGTTCCTGCTTCCAATTCCTGTTTAAGTGAGAAATTCAGATTTCCGGCACCGTCATCATCCTCAAGCAGCACATCACCATTTTCGTCCAGCAATTCTGCTAAAGGATCAACACCTTCATTATCAAAAGACCAGATCTTATAATTCGCAGATTCGGACGGGATGAACTTCAGATAGACAGGCTCACCGGATTCAGAGCTGATCTGTACAGTTTCGCCCTCTGTAAGCAGGATCGCATCTTCCAATCCATCTGCAGATTCGTCATTCTGAATAGTTTCCTCTTCCTCTTCGGTGATCACTTCAGGTTCCTGCACAGTTTCTTCTTCAACGATCTCCTCTGCAGGTACTTCTTCAGAAGGCTCCTTTTCAGGTTCCTCCCCTGTGATCTCCTCCTCATGCTCGTTCTCCTGCGTTACCTCGATCTCCGGTTCTTCAGCAGGCTCTTCCTGTACTGGCTCTGCGATCTCTTCTTCAGGTTCTTCAGCCTCTGCGATCACAGGTTCTTCTGTCTCTTCAGGAATTACTTCTTCCTGTTCTTCTGGTGCTTCCTCTTCGGGCAGCACTTCTTCTGTCTCTTCAGGAACAGCCTCTTCGGGAATACTCTCCGCTGGTTCCCCTTCTTCGATCGCTTCTTCTGGGACAGCCTCTTCTTCCTGTACAGACTCTTCGATCTCAACGATCTCTTCTTCTGTTTCTCCTGTCTCTTCCTCCGCAAAAACATTCTGCGGCAGGACTGTAACAGACAGAAACAGTGACATCAATACGACAAACAGTTTCTTGTACATAGTCCTATTATCCTTTCTGCGCATGATATGAATGCATGGGTATGCCTATTGGGCGATACCGCTGAAAACAGACTTTGTTCAAAGCCCTCTTTTATCAATAATAATGGTATCATTCCGTCAATTATCATGCATATGTCAAATCCGTTCGTTTTCGTGTAAAATCCGCACAATAAATCACAATTTTATCAAAGTGTCCGATCCTGTTTGCTTTTTTCCCGCCACCCGGGGTCTTTGCTGCAAAGAAAAACGGGATCATCATGACCCCGTGTGATTCAATTGACCTGATTATAGAATGCTTTCAGGATCTGGGGAAGGCTTTTTGCCTGCCGGTCAATCCTGCTTGCGGTGCTTTGCTTAGTTGTTCTTTGCATCACAAACTGCACGCCAGACTTTCATTCCCAACTGCGGACACATCATCATAAACAAAGTATCAGCAATTAACGCGTCAATCTGTTACGGTTTCAGACATATCCCGTTTCTGTCAGATCTGTACCTTTTTTTCCAAATGACTGCTTTATGCATTCCGTATCACTGTTCCGGATTTGGAATCAGGGATTCGTGCATACGCCAGAATCGTCGAAACTGTATTCCTTACCATCGATCGTCTTTGTCGTGTTTTCCAGCATTTCACCGCTGTCCAGGAAGTAATACCATTTGTCCGAGATCTTCTTCCAGCCTGTTGCCATTTCACCGGAAGAATTGAAGTAATACCATTTGCCGTCGATCTTATTCCAGCTTCTCAGCATCCTGCCGAGCAAGTTGAAATAATACGTCTTACCGTCGATCTCCATAAATGTATTCTCCAGCATTTCGCCGCTGTCGAGGAAGTAGTAGTACCAGCCGGCGATGTGCTTCCAGCCGGTTCCCATCTCGCCGGATCGCTTGAAGTAAAACCATTTGTCGTCAAGTTTATGCCAGCTTCGCAGCATTCTGCCGAACGAGTTGAAATAATACGTCTTCCCGTCGATCTGCTGCCATCCAGTGACCATTACGCCGTTATCGTCGAAGTAAAACCATTTGTTGTTGATCTTATTCCAGAAACGGACCATTATTCCGTCAGAACCAAACCAGTACCATTTACCTGCGATATGCTTCCAGCCTTTACCCATTGCACCGGACCTTTTGAAATAATACCATTTACCGTTCAATTTCTTCCAGCTCCTGGTCATCGCGCCGGATCTTCCGAAATAATACATATTGCCGTCGATTTCTTTCCAGCTTTTAGCCATTACACCTTTCTCGTCAAAATAGAACCATCTTGATCCGATCTGTTTCCAGCCGATCTCTTTCTTTCCGTCTTCGTCAACGTAATACCATTTCCCGGATAATTTCGTCCAGCCGTTATCCAGAATTATAAAGTTAAATCCGTTTTCCCTTGCATATTTATCAGCTGCACTGCCCAGATACCCGTAAATCGTGAAGCCGTCGACTTTATCTTCTTTGTCGTAATCTACTTTACCGTCTTCATCAAAATAATATGTATACCCGAAAGCATAATCGTTGATCTTCTTAACCGATGCAGGGATAGTGATGCTTTTGAGTTTCGGACAACTCTGAAATGCATTATAGTCGATACTTGTAACGGTTGAAGGGATCGTAACTTTTGTCAGATTCTTACATTCTTCAAATGCTTGTAAACCAATCGTTTTTACACCTTTCGGTATCGTTACTTCTTTGAGCTGGTAACAGCTCGCAAAGGCAGCTTCAGGAATACTTTTTGCGTTAGGCAGGACCGGCATTTCAGGCAGCTCGAAACAGCCAACGAACATCCTATGTGAATATTCGGTAATTCCATCCGGGATATTTATGTTCTTCAGGCTGCTGCAGATTGAGAACGCTCCATCCCCTATACTAGTCACTGTATCCGGTATTTTAAGGGAAGGTAAACTTTTGCATACACCAAATGCCCAATCCCCAATACTGGTCACTGTGTCCGGGATCGTTATTTCTGTTAATCCGGTACAGCCATCAAATGAATTATCCGGAATACGTTCAGTCCATCCGAACTGATAATCAGCCCCGCTTCCGAGAGGTCCGGCTGATTTTAAACCGGCACAGCCATAGAATGCGCAATCTTCTATACTTATTTCAGTACCGGGTATGGTAAGAGAAGTTATATTCGTACAATCTGAGAACGCATACTCTCCAATATTTTTCACGCTCTCCGGTATTGAAACAGAGGTTAAACCCGTACACCCAAGGAATGCACCCTTTCCGATGCTTTTCACAGTACCCGGAATAGTAAATGAGCCTAAATTCTTACAGTTATAAAATGCAAAACTCCCAATACTTTCCAGGTCGTCCGGGATCGTAACAGAAGTTAAACCCGTGCAGTCATCGAATATCCCATCCTGTATACTTTTCACGCTCTCCGGTACAACAACAGAGGTTAAACCCGTACACCCGCTGAATGCCCAGGCATCAATGTATGTCACAGTACCGGGTATTGTTATTGAAGTTAATCCTGCGCAGTTTTGAAATACAAAAGCGCCTACTGTTTTAATACCGTCCGGTATCTCCGCATGGGTCAGTCCTGTTAAATCCATAAATGCGTAATCCGGAATGCCTTCAGTCCATCCGAATTCATAATCCGAACCGCTGCCGATCGGACCGGCAGTTTTTATGCTGCTGCAGCCCTTAAATACACCAAATTCATCAATTACTGCTTCCGGAGATGATATCGTGATCTTTCTTAAGTCTGCACATCCTGCAAATGCATAATCTCCAATACTGATTACACTTTCGGGCAGGAAGATACCTGTCAGGCTGCTTTTCCTGAATGCTTTCTCTCCAATAGCAGTAACCGGAAGTCCATCAATACTGGATGGAATAACCAGATCCGTATCCGTACCTTTGTATCCATTTATCGTGACCTGTGTTCCATCATCTGTATACAGAAATTCTTTGTAGTTCGCTGCTGCTTCGGCTGCTTCTTCAGCTGTTGTTTCTACTGCAGATTCCTCTTCAATTACCTCTTCAGACTGTAGTTCCTCTTCTTGAGCAGTTTCTGTAACCCCAGGCTCTTCAATATATTCCTCTGGCTCTTCAGTCGCTTCAGGGATCATCTCTGCTTCAGATCCTTCGGATGTTCCCCCCTTCCTGCAGCACTTCCGCCGGCTCTTCATAAACAGGTTCTTCTATGAGGGCTTCCCCGGAAATAACTTCTTCCTGTATGTTCTCCCCGGTTTCCGTGATCTCTTCCTCAGGTTCTTCAGACTCTTCGATCACAGGTTCTTCTTCTTTCTCTTCAGGAATCACTTCTTCCTGTTCTTCAGCTGTGTCCTCTTCCTGCAACACTACTGCAGGGTCTTCCGCTGCAGTTTCTTCAATAATGATCTCAGCAGGCAGTTCCTCTTCGGTCACTTTTTCAGGGACAGCCTCTTCTTCCAGTACTGTCTCTTCGGTCTCAACGATCTCATCCTCTGTTTCCTCTGTCCCTTCCTCCGCAAAAACATGCTGCGGCAGGACAGTTACAGACAAAAACAGTGACATCAGTACGGCAAACAGTTTCTTGTACATAGTCGTGTAATCCTTTCTCCATATGGAATAAATGCAAGGGTATGCCCATCGGGCGATACCAAAAAAAGATTCTTTTCAAAACCATCTGTAACCAATCATAATGCTATCATTCCGTCAATTATCCTGTATATGCCTCATCCGTTCGTTTTCGTGTAGAATCCGCACTGAAAAACCGTATTTGGCTTGTTGGGAATCCTTTGACTTATCCCTGCCAGATACGGCTTATATCTGTTATCCAATTATGTATTTCATCTAACGTATCAGAGTCATTCCTGCTTTACGGATTTGTACATACACCGGAGGAATCGAAATAATATACCTTCTTCCCTATCTTCCTGGCAGTATCTGCAAGCATCTCTCCGCTGCTCATGAAGTAATACCACTTTCCGCTTATTTTTTTCCAGCTTGTGGTCATAACACCTGAGCTGCTGAAGTAATACCATTTTTTTGATATCTTCTTCCAGCCTGTGATCATGTCACCTGAGCTGCTGAAGTAATAACATTTGCCCCCCAGCTTTTTCCAGCCAGTGATCATAATTCCGCTTGAGGTAAAGTAATACCACTTCCTGGATATCTTCTGCCACCCGGTAACCATCTTTCCTGCTGTAGTGAAGTAATACCATTTGCCGGAGATCTTTTTCCAGCCTGTGGTCATAGTTCCTGAAGCATCAAAGTAATACCACTTGTTGGAGATCTTCTTCCAGCATTTCTTCAAAGCTCCATTTTTACCATAGTAATACCATTTGTCTGCAATCTTTACCCAGCCTGTTTTTTTGATAAACGTGAATCCGTTTTCATTTGCGTATCTTTCTGCCTCGGTGCCTGCATAACCGGAAATCTCAAAATCATATATTTCAAAATAATCGAAATACCGGTCCGGATCATCTTCATCAATAACACCGTACGTATAACCTAATGCGTTTGGATAAATATCAGTAACAGAAGCAGGAATATTGATTTTCTTCAGCTTTTCACAGTTCACAAACGCATCATCAGCAATAAACGTAAGACTGGTCGGCATCGTTATGCTTGATAATTCTCCGCACCACATAAATGCTGCTCTTCCGATACTTGTCACACCAGATGGGATTGTAATATTTATTAAACTGGAACAGGATTCAAATGCATTATCACTAATATATGAAACACTAGCTGGTATTTTTATGGTTTTCAGATTATAACATCCGTAAAAAGCCCCTTCACCAATACTTGTAATATTATCTGGTATTGTAAAGGTTTTCAAACCACTGCAATGGGAAAAAGCCCATTTACCAATACTTGTTACTGTTTCCGGTATTGTAATGTTTGTTAACCCGCTGCAACCAGAAAATGCATCATCAGGAATGCTGGTAACCCATTCGAATTGATATGAAGCTCCGCTTCCGACAGGACCTGCAGTTTTTATCCATGTACAACCATCGAAAGCAGAATATCCAAAGCTGGTAACACTTTTTGGTATTGTTATTGTTTTCAGACCCGTACAATTCTTGAAAGCCCAATTACCAAAGCTGGTAACACTTTTTGGTATTGTTATTTTTTTCAGACCCGAACAATTATAGAATGCGTTTTCTCCAATAGTTTTTAGCCCTGACGGCAGTGTTATTTCTGTCATAGATCTGCAGCCGCTAAATGCATTATCAGGAATATCTTTAGTCCATCCGAACTCATAATCTGCTCCGCTTCCGATCGGTCCGGCAGTCTCTATTGCTATATCTTCCCAAAATTCATCTTCATCAAACGTAAAAACTTCAATATTTGTTACACTAGCAGGTATTACTATATGCTTTAAATTGCTGCAGGATTGAAAAGCATATCTTTCCAAATTTTTTATTCCTTCCGGAATTGTGATGCTCTTCAACCCGGTGCACCCTCTGAATGCATTTTCAGGAATGCTTTTTGCCCATCCGAACTCGTAATCTGCTCCGCTTCCGACCGGTCCTGCTGTCTCTATTGCTGTGCAGCCTTCGAAAACAGTAGATTTGATATCAGTGTTACTTGCAGAAATCGTTACTTTTTTTAAAGAATCACAGAGTCCAAATGCATCGAAGTCTATTTTTATTACACTGTCCGGGAGAAAAATACTGGTCAGGTCTGTATCATAGAATGCCTTTTCCCCAATCTTTACAACAGGCTGTCCATGAATACTGGAAGGAATAACCAAATCAGTACTGTTTCCCCTGTATCCGGTTATCTTGACTTGCGTTCCGTTGCTTATATACTGGAAGTCTTCATAATACTTCGCTTCTGCAGTTTCCCCTGTTTCCCCGATTTCTTCTTCAATGATTTCTTCAGCAGATTCGTCCTGCGGGTTTTCCTGTTCAGTTGTTTCTTCGATCACAGTTTCTTCTTTTGTCTCTTCAGGAATTACTTCTTCCTGTTCTTCTGGTGCTTCCTCTTCGGGCAGCACTTCTGCCAGTTCTTCAGGAACAACCTCTTCAGGAATGCTCTCAGCAGGCAATTCCTCTTCGGTCATTTCTTCAGGGAAAGCCTCTTCTTCCTGTCCGGTCTCTTCAGTCTCAATGATCTCTTCTTCTGTTTCCTCAATCCCTTCTTCCGCATAAATACTCTGTGGGAAAACTGCAATAGTCATTAAAAATGACAACACTGCTGCAGACATCTTCTTTAACATATTATTTCTCCTCTTTGTTACGGATTCAGGCAGATACCGCTGTCGCTAAATCTGTAATTCTTTCCATTTATAATCTTTGTACCGTTTGCGAACATTGCTCCGTTTGAATCGAACCAATACCATTTTCCGGAAATCTTTTTCCAGCCTGTGATCATTTCACCTGAACTGCTGAAGTAATACCATTTGCTGGAGATCTTTTTCCAGCCTCTTGTCATGTCACCTGAACTGCTGAAGTAATACCATTTGCCCCCCAGATTTTTCCAGCCAGTGATCATAATTCCGCCTGAGGTAAAGTAATACCACTTCCTGGATATCTTCTGCCACCCGGTAACCATCTTTCCTGCTGTAGTGAAGTAATACCATTTGCCGGAGATCTTTTTCCAGCCTGTAGTCATAGCTCCTGAAGCATCAAAGTAATACCATTTATCAGAGATCTTCTTCCAGCATTTCTTCAAAGCTCCATTTTTACCATAGTAATACCATTTGTCTGCAAGCTTTACCCAGCCTGTTTTTTTGATAAACGTGAACCCGTTTTCATTTGCGTATCGCTCTGCCTCACTGCCGATATATCCGCTGATAACTACACCGCCGACCTTTTCGTAGAAGCATTCATCGTATTCCTGATCATAGCGCTCAATCAGCCTGTATCCAATTGCTTTTTCACCAATACTTGAAACACCTGGATATATCAGGATATCTCTTAAATTTTTACAATCAAGGAATGCGTATTCGTCAATACTTGTTACAGTAGCCGGAATTATGATTTTTGATAAATTTGTTCCTTCAAAAGCATAGCTTTTTATATTTGTAAGACCTTTTGAAAGCACAATTGAGTTCAATTTGTTACACTCTGAGAATGCCTTTTCCCCAATACTTGTAACACTGTCAGGTAATGTAATAGTTTGAAGATTCTGGCAGCCGGTAAATGCATAGTCCGGTATATTTGAAGTCGATCCAAATTGATATGCAGCTCCGCTTCCGATTGGACCTGCTGTTTTTATACCTGCACAGTTATAGAATGCGTATTCCCCAATGCTGGTAACACTCTCCGGTATTGTTATTTTTTTCAGCCCTGAACAATCCTTGAATGCACATACTCCAATGGATTTCAACTCTGACGGCAGCGTAATTTTAGTTATCCAGCTGCAGCTGAAAAATGCGTAATCCGGGATGTTCTTTGTCCAGCCAAACTCATAATTTGCTCCGCTTCCAATCGGGCCGGCTGTTTTTAGTCCTTTACAGTTACCAAATGGATTGTGTAAATCGTAAGTATGATCGTCCCCAATATCTGTTACACTTGCAGGAATAACTAAATGATTCAGTTTTTTTACAGTTATAAAATGCTCCATCCCCAATTTTCTTAATACCTTCCGGTATTGTTACACTTAAAAGATTACTGCACCACCAAAAAGCCCCCTGCGGAATGCTTTTTGTCCATCCGAACTCATAATCTGCTCCGCTTCCGACCGGTCCTGCTGTTTCTATTGCTGTACACTCATAAAAAGCGTAGTAATCAATATTTGTTACACTTGCAGGCATTACTATATGTTTCAAGCTGCTGCAGTATTGAAAAGCACATCTTTTCACATTTTTTATTCCTTCCGGAATTGTGACGCTCGTCAACCCGGTGCAATACTTGAATGCATTTTCAGGAATGCTTTTTGTCCAGCCAAACTCAAAGTCTGCACCGCTTCCGATCGGTCCTGCTGTTTCTATCGCTGTGCAGCCTCTGAAAGCATCAGAACTGATATTCGTGTAGCTTGCGGAAATCGTTACTTTTTTTAAAGATCTGCAGAACATGAATGCAGCGTAATCAATTGTTTTTACACTGTCCGGAAGAAAAATACTGGTCAGGTCTGTTTCATAGAATGCCTGCCATCCAATCTTTACTACAGGCTGTCCATGAATACTGGAAGGAATAACCAAATCAGTACTGTTTCCCCTGTATCCGGTTATCTTGACCTGCGTTCCGTTACTTACATACTCGAAGTCTTCATAATACTTCGCTTCTGCAGTTTCCCCTGTTTCCCCGATTTCTTCTTCAATGATTTCTTCAGCAGATCCATCTTGCGGGTCTTCCTGTTCAGGTGTTTCTTCGATCACAGTTTCTTCTTTTGTCTCTTCTGGAATTACTTCTTCTGGTGCTTCCACCTCGGGCAGCACTTCTGCCGGTTCTTCAAGAACAGCCTCTTCAGGAATGCTCTCAGCAGATTTCCCTTCTTCGGTCACTTCTTCAGGAATAACTTCTTCTTCCTGTATATTCTCTTCGGTATCCGTAATCTCTTCTTTAGGTTCTCCTGCCCCTTCGGTCGCAGGCTCTACCCCTGTTTCTTCAGGGATCATTTCTGATTCAGGTTCTCCGGATGTTTCCTCTTCCTGCAGCACCTCTGCCGGCTCTTCCGCTGCAGTTTCTTCAATAATCTCAGCAGGCAGTTCCTCTTCGGTCACCTCGTCAGGGATGACCTCTTCTTCCTGTACTGTCTCTTCGGTCTCAACAATTCCTTCTGCTGTCTCTTCTGCCTCTTCCTCCGCATAAACACTCTGCGGCAGAACTGTTACAGACAGAAACAGTGACATCAGTACGGCAAACAGTTTCTTGTACATAATCGTAAATCCTTTCTGTGTATAAAATGAATGCATGGGTATGCCTTCGGGCTATAGGATTGAAAACAGACTCTTTTCAAAGCCATCTGTAATCAATAATAATGTTGTTATTCCGTAAATTATCATCCATCTGTCAAATCCGTTTATTTTCGTGTATAATCCGCACAACAAATCACAATTTTATCAAAATGTGTGATTTTGTTTACTTCTTCTTTCGCGTCATCCGGAATCCTTACTGCATATGAAAACGGGATCCTCATGACCCCGTGTGATTGAGACGTTTGACCGAAGTCTACACCTTCAGTCTTTTCAACATGACTTCCCTGGCCTTATCCTCGATGGTATCGTCCAGTTTTTCAAGAGTAACATCGCCGTAACTGCGCTTCAGTGCCCTTTTGATGATCCTGTCGGCGATCATCGGGTTTTTCGGCAGCAGCGGTCCGTGCATATACGTCGCGAGGACATTATCCCTGACAAATCCCTCATAGCCGCTTTTATAGGTGTTGCCGTGGCCGAAGAGGACCTTGCCGAGCGGCGTGGTGACATTCTTCGTCTGACCGCCGTGGTTCTCGAAACCGACTGCCTTGAACGTATCGCCGTCCATCGTGACTTCCAGGGCGATATTGCCGATGCAGCGGTGGTCCCTGTCGGTGCTCTCCGTGTAATAATCGAAGAATCCCAGACCGTCGATGATGTTGCCGTCCTGGTCCTTGTAATACTTTCCGAACAGCTGGTAGCCGCCGCAGATGAGCAGGAACGTCGTGCCGCTTTCCATTGCCTTTTCAATGTCCTGTTTCCGGGAGATCAGGTCCTCGAAGATGAGGGACTGTTCCCTGTCGGCACCGCCGCCCAGGAAGAACAGGTCATAGGAGCTGAGGTCGGCTTCTTCACCGATCGTGCATGTATCGACAACGCATTCGATGCCCCTCTTTTCGCATCTTCTGCGGATGACCTCCGTATTGCCTTTATCCCCGTAGAGATCCATCAGGTCATGATACATCCATACCATCTTCAGTTTCATGAATGTTCCTCCTTCCTGAGGATCGCCCTGGTCGGATGCAGTGCCGTATATGTCGCGATGATAAAGCTCTGCATATCCGCTTTATCCAGCCAGCGTACTGCTTCCGTGCTGTCTTCAATGACGATGATCCTGTCTTCCATGCCTTCGTATTTCAGACGCAGCGCCATGTCGTATGCCCTTAAGCCGCTGCATACGATCGTTTTGATGTCCGGCTTGTCCAGTCTTTCGAAATGGGCGTCCCAGATCCAGCTGATGTCATGGCCGTCCTGGTCGTTGTCATTCAGGAAGATGCACAGGTTCTTGTCCCCCGGCTGGGCCGTGATATACTTCATGACCTCATTGGCACCTGTCGGGTTCTTGACAAGGTTGATCGTACACGGCTTCGACAGATTGAAGACTTCGTTCCTTCCCTCTTTCAAGACGAAGGAACTGAACACCCTGTCCGCGCACATCGGGTCCTTGCCGAGCGTCTTGAGGACTGCGAGTACAGCGGCGCAGTTGTATACCGCATAGATCGTATTGATGAAGGAAGCGATCTTCCTGCCTTCATATACGAAGTATTTCTCATTGTAGTTGATATCGCTGACGTATACATACGGTTCGATCCTGCCGAAACCGTCGTATTCACATTCGAACCTGCCGATATGGGAGTACTGGTAATATTCATATTTCAGCGGTCTGCCGCATCTGGGGCAGAACTTCCCTTCACTGGCTTCATCCGTCTCCTTCAGGCTGATCGGGTTCTTCCCCACACTGAAAAAGCATATATGCGCTTTTTTCGCAGTATCCGCAATGCGCACGACGTTGGGGTCATCCCCGTTCAGGATCAGGTGTCCTTCGAAATCATACGTGACATCCTGGATCTTGCGGATGATCGTTTCCATCTCCCCGGCCCGGTCCAGCTGGTCGCGGAAGAAATTGTTGACGACCAGGTGCGTCGGATGGAGATTGCGGAACTGCCGGAAGATCGTCAGTTCATCCACCTCGATGACGGCGGCGTCTGCCTGGATGTTCCAGCTGCTGTCGCTGCTGGAAGCCAGCAGCGTCGCGATGCCGACGTTCAGGTTGTCGCCCCTGCGGTTGTTGATGACTTTATAGCCGGCTTCCCGGAGCGATTCCGCGATCAGGTTGGAAGTCGTCGTCTTGCCGTTGGTGCCGGTAACGAGCACCACGATCGGCGGCATATGGAATCTCTTTATGAAATCCGGGTCGAGGCGCAGCGCCAGCTCTCCCGGCAGGGACCCTCCCCTGCCGAAGCGGGACAGGATGCTGTGCACGGTCTGTACAAGCTTCAGTTTCAGCGGCATACGTCCTCCCCGTTTTTCGGTTTGTAGAACTGTCTGTTCTCCATCGAGAAGAGCTTCAGCGTCCATTCACCCGGCTTTACGGAATCCAGCGCCTGCTTCATCGTATTCAGCTTCGCGTCGAGGTTGTCGATCAGGGAAAGCACTTCCGCTTCCTGCACCATCGGCAGGACGGGGGAACCGAATTCATAATGCCCGTGATGGGACAGGATCATATGATGCAGGAGGACCGCTTCCTCGCTGTCTTCCAGCGAAAGCTCTGCGGCGACTTCGGAGAGCCAGCCGTTGGCGATCGAGATATGGCCTTCCAGTCTGCCTTCCAGCGTATACTCCGTCGTGACAGGTCCGCTCATCTCCGCAGTCTTGCCGGTATCGTGGATCAGGATGCCCGAGATCAGCAGGTCCCGGTTGAGCTGCGGGTACAGCCTGCACAGTTCTTCTGCCAGCTCCGCCATGCCGATCGAATGTTCGGACAGGCCGCCGAGGAAATTGTGGTGGATCCTGGAGGCTGCAGGATAGGAAAAATACCGCAGTCCTACCTTTTCCAGCATGCCCTTAACGAGCTTCCTGTAATTCTCATTTTTGATGGAGTTCAGGAAATACTTCGTCTTGTCCTTCCTCTCCTGTTCCGACCTGCCGGAAGAGATGACGAATTCATCATAGTCGATCTCATCCGGGCTGCAAGGTTCGGCCTTGTTGATGCGCAGCTGCAGATTCTTATTGTATAAAATCACCTCGAAGGTAAAGCGGATGATCCTGCCGGCAGCGATCAGCTCGCGCGCTTCGGGCTTAACATCCCAGAATTTGCCGTCGATCGAGCCGCTGTTATCCTGGAGCACTAGGTTCAGATAAGGTGCCCCCTTTGTCGTTGTCCCGTTCCTGCAGTCCTGCACGAGCAGCGGCATCGTCAGTCTGTCATTCTCCTTCAGTTCCCTGATCTTCTTCATTTTCCATGATCCTTTCCAACGCAGCTTTGATATCGTCGCTGCGGAATCCTTTTGTCATACACCAGCGGAATACATGCTCCCGCAGTTCCCTGCCGGAGTAACGGCGTGAATAACGGACATATGCCTTCCGCACGCATGTGTCCAGGTTGTTTTCCTCTTCATTCTCCCTTTCGCTGAAATCCAGTTCTTCCACGATGCTTTCCGCAAAGGAAGCGGAATAGCCCCTCTGCATCAGGGATGTCACGATCTTCCTGCGGACCATCATCATCGAATCGTTCGCATTGGCATTCAGTTTCCTCTGGGCATAATGCAGGGCATACTGACGGCTGTCTTCGTCCGTGCCGGTCATTTCACGGATCATCTCTTCCGGGATGCCGCGCTCCTTCAGGTCACGTGTGATCGCCGCAGTGCCGTGTGCGCTTCTGCGCATGGATGCGACCTTCTCGCGGCAGTAGCGCTCATCATCGAGATAGCCCTGTTCAAGCAGCTTCTTCGTAACGGCTTCGACCTGTTCGGGCGTGCACTGTGTCTCTTTCGTGAGCCAGTCCGTGATCTCCTTCACAGTCCTGTCCTTGACGGATATCCGGTGCAGGCTTTTCTGATAGGCAGAGAGCCCTGTCTCATGTGCGAACAGTTCATCGACGACGGACGGCAGCAGTTTGTCGCCCTTATGGATCGAAAGCTCATAGAACTCATCGGTGGTCACGCGCACCACCGCTTTTTTCATTTCATTTGAATACAGTGTCAGTTCCGCATAGTTCTGCCTGTATTCGATATCGTCGACGAGCCAGCGGTCGCGGTATGCCCTGACGGCACGCCTGTATACGGCTTCGACGCTCTCGGCGAACTGCTCGCAGGAATAGCCTGCCGCATGTGCAATGCAGTCTGCCTGCATCTTCAGCACCGTCTCTTCCTCACGCCCTGTCAGCTTGCGCAGCTGGTCGGGCAGGTCATTCTCATCTTCGAAATACCAGCCGGTCTTCCCTTCGATCAGCAGTTCCTCAAGCACTTCGTCATGTCTTGCGAACAGCGGCAGGCCGCTGGCAAGCGCTTCGATGAAGGTCATGCCCTGCGTCTCCGAGCGGGAAGCCGAGATGAACGCGTCGGCAGCGCGGTAGATATCCGGGACTTCTTCCGCAGGCTTGGGTCCGGAGAACTTTACCGTACCGGAGATGCCGAGCTGTTCCGTCAGTTTCCTGAGCGGTTCCAGGTCCGGTCCGCCCCCGGTGATCAGCAGTTTTACATCCATCCCCTGCCGGACGGCATTCGCAAATCCCCGGATGACGATATCCATGGACTTTTCCTGTGCGAGCCTGCCGACATAGACGACAAGCGTATCATCGGAGGTGAATCCGTATTCCCTGCGGATCTCCTCCCTTTTTTCCGGCGTGCCCGCAAGCGGTGAGAAACGCTCCAGTTCCAGCCCGGTCGGGATGACGCTGATCCTTCTGGAGATATGGTAGCTCTCAAGGAGCTCCTTGGTCTTCTGCGACGGCGCGATGACTTCGATCGTCGAATTGCCGTACATCCTCGAAAGCGAGGCGACGCCCTTCTTTGCGAGGTGGTCGACCGTCTCGGAATGCAGGAAATTCACATAATGCGTATAGTCTTCATACGTCGTATGGTAGGTGCTGACGATCGGCAGGCCGAGATGCTTCGCGCACAGCCGCGCGAATATGCCGACGCCGAATTCCGTCTGCACATGGATGATATCCAGGTCCATGGCCTTGACCTGTTCCATTGCCTTCATGTGGAACGGGGAAGTCATGACGTAGCCGTACAGGAATTTCAGTTCCATTCCCGCCAGGCGAAGGATCCTGCCGTCCTCGCTGAGCTCCGATTCGACAAGTGCCTTATGCGTGCACACGACAAAAACATCGTGACCTCTCTTCTTTAAGGAATCCGCCAGGATCCTGGTGCTGTTGGCCACACCGTTGATCTCAGGCGGAAATGTATCGGAAAATAAACCTATTCTCATAATTCCTCCAGATGTTCCATCGCTTCGGAAGCGTATGTACGGGGCAGTGCTTCCTCCATCGGCTCATTCGGCCTTGTCTTCGCATAGGCGAAGATGATGCCGCCGATGAGCAGGGTCATGTAGAAAGTGACGGAACGCCACAGGATCATAATGCTGGCAGCGTCCCCCCGCGTAAAGATCGTCGAGAACATCAGTACGAATGTAGCCTCTGTCCCGCCGCTGCTGCCGGGCATCGGCAGGAAAGCGTTGACCATTGCCACAAAGGCACTGAGGGCGATGATATTGAACAGCAGCGCGGGCGATACATCCACATGCAGTGCTTTCGCGCAGAAGTAAGGAATGCTGTACTGCAGCGTCAGGCGCAGCACGGTGATGAGCACGAGCTGCACGATCATCGGCTTATGGGTGCTGAGGACGACGACCTCCTTGGCGAAAGCCGCCAGCAGTTCATCCAGTGACTTCAGCGCCGCGTCCATGTCCTTGACAAGATGCAGCTTATGTCCGAGCCGGATCCCCGACGTCGTCAGCCATTGATAGAAAGGCGGGATCTTTGCCAGTGCCCAAAGGAAGCCGATGATGCCGGCCGCAATGAGGAAGCCGAAGATCACGATCACGAAGAATTCCGAATAATTCGCATAGAAATACGGGAAACGGAAGATGATCAGCAGCAGCACATAGATGCACATCGTGCTCTGGTAAACGATGAAATCCAGCCACAGGATGCCCACCGAATGGGAAACAGGTATCCCCTGCTTGCGGAAGATGAACCCCTGCGCCACCTGACCGCCGGACGCTCCCGGCGTGATATTGTTGAAAAGACCGGCCACATAGGCGTTGACGAATCCCTTCCACCAGGTGTAGTGCGGATGCGTCTGCCGGCATTCAAGCATCAGGCCTAATCCCAGCAGCGCCTTATCCACGATCATCATCACGACCAGGAAGACCAGCATCCATTTGCTGGACTGCGAGAGCAGCCGGATGACCGTATCGCCGTCATTGCGCATCGTAAAATAGAGGACCAGTCCCGACAGCGCGAATATCACAAACAGATTAAAGGCCGTATTTTTAAAAAGGGCCCTGATCTTCTTCATCATATTCTTCATTATACCTTTTCAATACCCTTCTGTGAATCATTGAGAACCTTAAAAAGCATTCCGGCAGGAAGACCGGAATGCCTGTTTATTCATGTACTTTTACGAAACAGCTCTGAGCATATACAGCCGGGAGAGGAAATCCGTCCCGCTGACGCGTTCGCCGCCGGAGCCGTCGCTCAGGATCAGGCCTGTGTGCATCAGCTCATCCCCGTAGACATCGATCTCCAGTTCGGATACATGGTACAGTCTGTCCGGGTCCAGGCCTGCCAGGCGGATGCGCCGGAAGCCCCGGTTGATCTGCTGGAGGCAGCGGTAATACGCGACGACCGCCTCAGTCTTATCTTCCGATACCGTCATCCAGACCGTCTCATTCGATTCGAACGGGCTCTTCAGACGCCAGAAAGTACCGAACTGCAGCAGCTGCCTGTTCGCCTTCATGAATGCAATGTGGCGCCTCGTCTGCTCTTTTTCGTCTTCCGTCATTTTCGAGACGTCCATCTCATAGCCGAAGGTACCGAAATACGCCGTTTCCGCGCGTGTTTTCAGGGAGACCGTCCGTCCGAGCTGGTGGTTCGGCACAGCCGACACATGTGAGCCCATCGACGAGACAGGATAGACCATGGAAGTCCCGTACTGGATCTTCTGTCTTTCGTATGCGTCCGTGTCGTCGCTTGTCCAGCACTGCGGCGCATAATACAGCATGCCGGGATCGAACCTTCCCCCGCCGCTCGCACACGATTCAAAAAGGGTCTTCGGATACTTCCGGATAAGCCGCTCATAGAGCGAATAGACGCCGAGGATATACCTGTGCATGAGCTCATCCTGGTGCGGCAGGGACGCCGCAAAGACATCGCTCATCGAACGGTTCATATCCCATTTCACATAGTCGAAGCCGCCTTCGGAAAGGAGCCTGTCCAGCTTTTCAAATATATACTGCACAACATCCGGGTCAGCGAAGTTCAGCACATATTCATGCCTGCCCGGATGCATCGGCCTCCCCTCTTCATGGATCACCCAGTCCGGATGTTCGCGGAAGATCTTTGTGCCGGGGCTGACCATCTCGGGCTCGATCCAGATGCCGGCCATCATGCCCATATCGCGGATCGCTTCCGTATAATGTCCGAGTCCGTATGGGAAACGCTCCGGGTCGTATTCCCAGTCTCCCAGCCCGCTGCGGTCATTGCGCCGGTTCGTGAACCAGCCGTCGTCCATGACGAACAGCTCGATGCCGAGCTTCTTCGCTTCCGCCGCGATACCGAGCAGCTTCGCCTCATCGAAATCAAAATAGGTCGCTTCCCAGTTGTTGAGCAGGACCGGCCTCGGCCTGCCGCGCCAGTATCCCCTGACCAGCCTTTCCGCATACAGTTTATGGAAGATCTGCGACATGCCGTTGAGTCCCGTGCAGCTGTATGCCAGGACAGCTTCCGGGGTATGGAAGGAAGCCTGCGGCGCAAGATGCCATTTGAATGTATCCGGGTGGATGCCCATGCGCAGGCGTACGGTATCGTAAGTATCGCAGTAAGCTTCTGCCAGAAAATTGCCGCTGTAGACGAACGAGAGACCGGTGACCTCCCCTTCCGTCTCCGTGCAGTTCTTCCGGCACAGTGCAATAAAGGGATTGAAATGCGGGCTGGAGAAACCGCGCATGGAAGAGATGGACTGCGCCCCTTCATGAAGCGGGTTCCTCTTTACGCTTCTTTCCCTTGCCCATGCGCCTGTCAGCATGATCATGTCATAATCCCGGTCCGGCAGGTCCAGGGAAAGACTCATCGCATGTTCGAGGACGATCTCCTGCGTGCCTTCGTTGATGATCTCCGCGCTGCGCATCATCGCCGGGGCATATTCCGTGACGGTATAGTTCAGAATGACAGCCAGGCCTGTCTTTGCGTCCTTCAGTCTGATCTGCAGCGTCATCGCTTCGCTGCTGTCGTCACAATAGACGGCAGGCAGTCCCGGGATGCCCGGCTTCCCTTCCGTGATACGGTGGCTTTCATACCGGAGGTCGAGCAGGCGGCTGCCGTTCGACGCCCGTATATCCAGTGCGGGCGGACGCATGTCGCCTGTGCCGTATACGGGATATTCGAGCTTCAGATGTTCGAGGGAAAGCTCGCTTCCGTCGTCTGCGATCAGCACGGACATCGGCCGCGGCGCTGCTTCCAGAAGATGGTCGAAATCCTCCCTGTCATGTATCGCTTTTCCGTAATACAGGTGCACGGGATATCCCGGATCGATGATCCTGAAGATATAACTTGTGACAGAGTTCCGCAGATGGAACGTCCTGCTTTGTTCATGATAGATGATCTGCATAAGGTAACCTCATATTCTTCCTTAATCATATACGATTCCAGCGGAAACCAATATAAAAACAGTACCGGAAATGACCGGTACTGTCCTGGATTCAAAGATTACTGAGCGTCGAATTTGGACTTCAGTTTTGCATAACGTGTCTGAGCGTCAGACAGCGTCTTAGCGAAGAGTGCTTCAGCAGCTTCCTGACCTCTGATCTTCGGCAGGTTGAAGTAACGGGCCTCGTTCATCAGGAATGCGTTGAACTTATCCCACTTCGGTTCCTTGGAGTCGATCTGCAGCGGCTTCTCGAGTCTCGGGTCGAAACGGTACAGTGTGACATAACCGCATTCAACAGCGTTCTTCTGGATCGCAGGAGCGTTTACGAGACCGCCCTTGATACCCTGTTCAGCGCAGGGGCTGTAAGCGATAATGAGGGAAGGTCCGTCATAGCTTTCAGCTTCCTTGAACGCCTTGATCGTCTGGAGCTGGTTAGCGCCCATGGATACCTGTGCAACATATGCATGTCCGTATTCCATGACGATCTGGCCGAGGTCCTTCTTAGCCAGTGCCTTACCGCCGGCTGTGAACTTCGCGATGGAAGCAGCCTGGGAAGACTTGGAGGACTGACCGCCTGTGTTGGAGTAGACTTCTGTATCCAGTACGAGGACGTTGACATTCAGGTTGTTTGCCATGACATGGTCAAGTCCGCCGTAACCGATATCATATGCCCAGCCGTCGCCGCCGACGATCCATACGGACTTGCCGACGAGGTCTCTTTCCATCTCGAGGAGGGCTTTGACATTTTCATTTGCGGAAGCCTTGATGCCGCTTACGAGAGCGTCTTTGATCTCTCTCTGCTTGTCACGGTTGTCCTTCGCAGCGATGTAAGCTTTGAAGCATTCCTTGAGTTCGGGTTCAACACTGTCAAGGTTGTCTTCCATGATCTTGAGGATCCTTGCAGCCTTGAATGTCTGTGCGACAGCCATACCGAAACCGAATTCAGCGTTGTCTTCGAACAGGGAGTTCGCCCATGCGACACCGTTTCCGTCAGCGTCTGTCAGGAACGGTGTGGAAGGTGTAGCGGAGCAGTAGATCATGGAGCAGCCTGTAGCGTTGGCTACGAGCATGTCCTTGCCGAACAGCTGGGAAGCCAGACGGTAGTAAGGCGCTTCACCGCAGCCCGGGCAGCATCCGCTGACTTCGAAGTAAGGCATCAGCAGTGAGGATTCCTGGACTGTATTCGGTCTTGCATACTGAGGCTTGTATTCTGTCTCTTTGTACAGATAGTCTGCCAGAGGTTCTTCCTTCTGCTGTGTAGCGATATCTGCAGCACCGAGTGCCTTTGTCGGGCAGACTCTGAGGCAGACGCCGCAGCCTACGCAGTTCATCGGGGACAGCTGGATCCTGTACTTCAGACCGGCATCCTTTGCGCCCGGATAAGCAGCGAGCTTCTTCTCATCGACAGTTGTGAATTCAACGCCGATCTCTTCAGCGATCTTCTCTGCCTTTGCATATTCATCAGCGTTGAGCAGGAACGGACGGATCGTTGCGTGCGGGCATGCGAATGCGCACTGGCCGCAGGCTACGCACTTGGACGCATCCCATACAGGGACCTGCGCAGCGATATTTCTCTTTTCACGGAAGGAGACATCCGGTTTGATCGTTCCGTCGAGAACACCGTTTTCGATGAACGAGGATACAGGCATGTCATAACCTTCAAGAGCGTTGATCCTCTGCAGGTAGTTGTCGAAGTAATCGTCACCTGTCTTTGCGATCAGGCTTGCATCGTATGTCAGATCCTTCCATTCAGGCTTGACTTCGATCTCTACGAGACCGCTCTTGCCTCTGTCGATCGCAGCGATGTTGTTGTTGACGACATCTTCACCCTTACGTGCATAGGTGTGTCTTGCGCTGTCTTTCATCAGTTCAACAGACTTGTCATACGGCATGATCTGCTCGTTGAGCGCGAAGAATGCGGACTGCAGGATCGTGTTTGTATGACGGCCCATCTTTGTCTCCTGGGCGATCTTGTTGGCGTTGATGATATAGAACTTAGCCTTCTTCTCAGCCAGGCCTGCAAGCATCCTGTTCGGGAGCCTGTCGCCGAC
Organism: Solobacterium sp.; assembly: GCA_024698805.1. Taxonomy (GTDB): domain Bacteria; phylum Bacillota_I; class Bacilli_A; order Erysipelotrichales; family Erysipelotrichaceae; genus Bulleidia. The sequence goes on along the minus strand of JAILQT010000030.1, from coordinate 15,288 downwards.
TTCAGAAGGATCCATCGTTGTATTGAGCAGGAATGTTCCGCCTTCCTTCAGGTTGCGGACCATATCGAACTTGAAGCAGTAGGATTCCAGTGAGCAGGAGATGAAGTCTGCCTTATCGATATAGTACGGGCTGTGGATCGGGCTCTTTCCGAAACGCAGATGCGAACGTGTGACGCCGCCTGCCTTCTTGGAGTCGTATGCGAAATATGCCTGAGAATAGAGATCTGTGTTGTTGCCGATGATCTTGACTGTGCTCTTGTTCGCACCGACTGTACCGTCGGAACCGAGACCGTAGAACAGACAGCTTGTGTAATCGGAAACGACATCGATGTTGACCGGCTTGAGGGACAGGTTCGTTACATCGTCTTCGATACCGATCGTGAATTCTTCAGCGGGTTCGTCCTTCTTCAGCTCTTCAAATACAGCGTTGATGTGGGACGGGTTGGTATCCTTGGAAGACAGACCGTAGCGGCCGCCGGTGATCGTGAGATCCTTATGCTTGCGCAGTGCATAGCAGACGTCGAGGAACAGAGGTTCCCTTGTGCCCTGCTCTTTTGCACGGTCAAGGACAGCGATCTTCTTAACAGTTGCAGGAAGTACTTCTTCCAGATACTTCTGGGAGAACGGACGGTACAGATAGACTTTGATCAGACCGACTTTTTCGCCCTGGGCAACGAGCGTATTGATCGTCTCTGTGACTGTATCTGTTACGGAGCCCATCGCGATGATGATCCTTTCCGCATCCGGAGCACCTACGTATACGAACGGTGCATAGCTGCGGCCTGTGTGCTCGCTGATGGCCTTGAAATACTTCGCAGCGATGTCGGGAACTGCATCATAGTGCTTGTTCTGTGCTTCTGCAGCCTGGAAGTAAATGTCGTCGTTCTGGGAGCCGCCGCGTGTCATCGGGTTGCCGTGCGGATTCAGTGCAGCTGCACGGAAAGCCTCGAGTTTCTCTGTGTTGAGCAGGCTCTTCAGGAAGTCATAGTCCATGACTTCGATCTTGTCGATCTCGTGTGATGTACGGAAACCGTCAAAGAAATGCATGACAGGTGCCTGTGCGTCGATCGCGATCAGGTGTGCTGCGCCGCCGAGGTCCATGCAGTCCTGGACGGAATGGGAGCACATCATGATGATGCCTGTCTGACGGCATGCGTAAACGTCCTGATGGTCACCGAAAATACTCAGTGTGTGTGTTGCGAGCGATCTTGCGGAAACATGGATAACACCCGGCAGGAGTTCACCCTTGAGCTTGTAGATATTCGGAATCATCAGAAGCAGACCCTGGGAAGCTGTGAATGTTGTCGCAAGGGAACCGGCCTGCAGTGCGCCGTGGATCGAACCGGCTGCGCCGCCCTCGGACTGCATCTCAACAACCTTTACCTTATCCCCGAAAATGTTTGTTCTGCCGGCTGTGGACCAGGCATCAACATTCTCTGCCATCGGGGAAGACGGTGTGATCGGATAGATACCTGCTACTTCCGTAAACGCATAAGCGGAATGCGCGGTAGCGGTATTACCATCCATTGCTTCGAAAACTCTTTTGTTTTCTGTACTCATTATATCCTCCTTTTGTACCACCTATAATTATAGGACTAATCGCTTTATTTGAATAGTTGTAAATGCTGGCGAAAAGCAATTAAAAATACCCTGCACGCTTTCTGAAAGCATGTGCAGGGCACCGGATCATCCTTCCGGCGAGACCGTTTCACTCATCCGGAAAGAGTTCTTTCATATCCTTTTTTACCGATGCATTCAGCATCGACAGAGGCGGCATGACGAGGTTGAGAAAACCGAGTTTGATCCGCATCAGGATGTACCTGAGGGTCCAGATCCATTCCGCCTTCGTCATATCAGTCTTCATCCTCCAGGCCGATCACGCAGAGAACGCCCCTGGGCAGGATATACATCACCTTCGCCTCGGCCGTATCGCCGATCCTGTCATAGAGCCTGCCGGCAGACCATGATTCACCGATCCTCGTGCGGACACTGTTGGCGACATGTCCGATCTTCCCGAGTCCCGGAAGGCGGACACAGATGGCTTCCGTGTCGAATTCGTTGTCCTTCTCCTTCTCAAGGAACACGGTCATATCCTTTTCCAGGAATTCCGTGCCGCAGTGGTATCCGGTACCGGTGAGCGTAAAATATACCTGTTTCATAGCTGCTCCTCCCTTTCTGCCTGTATACTACAGGAGGGTCTGGCGCAAATTCCCGACAGCAAACAAAAACCTCCGGATTTTTTATCCGAAGGCTGTTGTTATTGTTTAAGCTGCTTCATCACCTGACGGATCTGAGCTTCACTGGGTTTCCTTCCCATCTGCATGAACATGGCACGGACCATCTTCTCGTTGATCGGGGGATTCTCGCGCAGTTCTTTTTCAAACTTTTTCTTTGTGAAAAAGAATGTTGCGACTGCTGAAACTACCGCACCGAGCAGGAACCATAACAGCGAACTCCAAAATGCACTCATACTAACACCACCTTTTGATAACGTCATTTATTTTAATGCTTTTTCATCTTTACTGCAACAGAATTGTCATATCCTCCCGCAGGCCCCTGCCCGCATCATTATGATGCGCGCTCAAAGACACAATAGCGCATATGCTCTCCCGCCTGCCGCGACGTGATCAGCTTCGCGCCGCGCAGCACGGCTGTAAAGCTGTGTTCGTCATTTTCAAACACGGCATACCAGGCACTGTCCAGATCCTCCAGCGGCTCCTTCACGATCCGGATCGTGAACTCTTCGCTTTCCTCATGTTCCGCATCCGTGTAGGAGCAGTATTCATTCGAATTCATCAGCGTGATGCCGTGGTCCTCCGGCTGCCCGTCAACCAGCTCGCTGACGCACTGCCAGTATCCGCCCATCAGGTATGTGATCGTCTCTTCGTTGAGGGAGGAGATCTCTGCATCGGCTACCGCCTCTTCTTCATTCAGCAGGTACTGCACGCGCAGCTGCTGTTCGTTCATGTTCGCCCGGACGATGTCCATGACCTCCTTCAGGACGGCATTGCCGCCGCCGAGGTCCGCATAGCCGTCGATGTAATACGTATTCTCTGCACCGTTTTCCGTGATCCGGAACATATAGCTGTTCCCCGGACCGTCGAGGACCTCAGTCTCCGCTTCGATCTTTGACCATGCGCCGAGTTCTGCGGGATCGAGCAGCGCTTCGATCTTCGTGAACGTATCCGCCGTCACGCTGTATTCGCTCACGCGCACCGGCACATAGAACGCCGGGCTCTGGTTGAGCACGAGGACGTTCTCCCGGCGTGAAAGCGAGAGCGTGTCCGTGCTGCCGTTGCTGTCGCCGCCGGCATAATACCGTATATCCTCAAGTGTCCACGCCGCAGCCCCCTCGGGGGACGGCGTCTTAGAAGATGCCGCTGCTGACGGAGTTCCCGCGGAACAGCCGCACAGGCACAGCAGTGCCGCAGCAGACAATGCGGTCATGACGTATTTCATAAAACCCTCCTGTCACTTTTGAAAAACGTGTCCTGCGGGAACACGTTATTCGAACAGTATCCCCTTCATGCATACGAGGGGCTTTCTGTGATCGTAATCGTAGCTGTGATGCGCGTCGCCGCGGCAGTATTTCGCATGCGCGCAGCCGCTGCACATCTGCGTATCTGCGGAAAGATCCCTGCGGAACAGTTCAAACCGGTTCTGCCAGATATCGGAGAACCTGTCCCTGTATATGTTCCCCTGGACCGTTTCCGGTCGTCTTTCAATATCGAGACACGCGCCGATATCGCCGTTCGCCATGATCGAAGCCGTATGGACGCCGGCATTGCACAGCCAGTACCAGTCCCGGACTTCGGCTTCTAGATCCAGTCCGAGATAATGACTGCATCCGAACTCCAGCGGGTATTCCTGCTGCCTTTTTTCACGGATGAAGCTGAACAGGCGGATATAATCCTCCTTTTCCAGCATCAGGTCCGGCCTCAGCAGCGCTCTGCCGATCGGTTCGAGGTGGATGACGCGCCAGGAATCGATATCCAGGCCGTCCATGATCCCGAACAGGTCGTCCAGTTCGGAAATGTTCTTCCGGTTGATGACGGTCGTCACCTGCACATTGCGGAAAGCATCCTCGTCGATGAGGTTCTGTATGCCTTCCATGGCGCGTCTGTAGCCGCCTTTCATGCCGCGCAGGCTGTCATGTGTCTCCTCCAGTCCGTCGATGGACACGGATACGGTAACCATCCCGCATTCATGAAGCTTATGCGCGATATCCTTCGTGATCAGCGTCGCGTTGGTCGTCATGCCCCATGTATAGCCGAGGCTGTGCGCATAGCCCAGGATATCGAAGAAGTCCTTCCTGAGCAGCGGCTCGCCGCCGGTGATGCACAGCATCATCTTCGAGATATCGAAGTCCTGCTTTACCTCATCGAGGACGCGCCTGTAATCATCGGATGTCATCTCTTCGCTGCGTACGTCGCCGCCGCTGCTGCCGCAGTGGAAGCAGTGCTCGTTGCAGCGCAGCGTCAGTTCCAGGAACAGATGCTTCAGCTGCGGTTTCCGGTACAGCTTCTGCACATGATCCGAAAGGATATCCAGATGTTCCTGTTTGATCTCCCTGACCGTCTTCATATCAGTCTGCGGGCGGCGGGCCGTATACGTCGGCAGGCACATTCTCTTCGGGATCGTATGTCTCCTGCGGCACAGCCGTCTCTTCCGCCGGTTCCTCATCCTCGAAATACGACGCGGGACCGTAGACGCACACAGGAACATTTTCTGCAGGGTCATACGTCTCTTCGATCTGCTCCGTCACCGGGGTCTCTGCCGGATCCTCCTCGGGAGGCCCGTAGACGTCTTCGTTGACATTGTCATCCGGATCGTACGAAGCGGAAGGAGGCGGCCCGTAGACGGCAGCATTATGGTTGAATATGCACGCCTGCGAGAAGGAGACAGCCATCAATCCTGCTATGATGCCTGCGGCCGTCGTCTTCGTCTTTTTCCGTTTTTTCATATCCGTCCGGTTTCACGATCAGCTGCCTGATGTAGGGATATAGGGAATGATGGCAGACGCAACAGAGGAGATCGGCATCGTCTGCAGCCATATCCTTCCCGGACCGGTCAGCACGGTGTTGAACAGGCCCTCGCCGCCAAGCAGTTTGTTTTTAAGGCCCTTGACGGGTACGACGTCCATCGCGACGGACGCTTCAAAGCCTGCGACGTTGCCTGTATCGACGATGAGCTGCTGGCCTGCATTCAGATAGTATTCGATCAGTTCGCCGTCGATCTCGACGAATGCGGTGCCCATACCGCTGAGTTTCTGCATGATGAAGCCTTCGCCGCTGAACAGGCCGCTCATGGCCTTCTTGCGGAAATGGACGCTCAGCTGCACTGTCTGCTCGCTTGCCAGGAATGCGGATTTCTGCACGATCCAGTCGCCCTGGGATACGTCCACCGCGACGATCTTGCCGGGGAAGGAAGAACCGAATGCGATCATGCCCTGGCCGCCGCGTGCCGTATACAGGTTCTGGAAGATATTCTCACCGGAGAACAGTCTGCCGAAGCCGCCGGTACCGGTCGTCTCCATCTGCATGTTCGGGGACATCCATACCATGGATCCGCCTTCCGTGATCATCGTTTCATTTGCGTCAACAATGCATTCCACGACGGGGAATGCTCCGCCTTTGATCTGATATTTCATTTTGTTTTTCTCCTTGTATGTACTAATCATACATGAAAAAAAGCGCGCAAATATTAAAAACTGCCGAAATCAGACGGCAGTTTTTCTGCGGTTTAGCCGAAGGGGTGATATGTTCCCTCTTATGTAGAGGTGGGTATTCTTGGTCATCCGTCAGGATTCTCGGCCGTACCGAGCGTTCAACACAGGAATCTCCAGTCAGAATTCCCTTATATCAAAATGTAGGAAAAATACGAAGTCCTCCGGCAATTAAATTATACGACAGCGCATTTCGTAATAACAGTCTTGACACGCTGTATATTAATCGTTATTGTTTTTGGTTATCTCAATTCCGAGAATGTCAAGCTGTGCCCTGTCAACGACATTCGGGGCATCCGACATGAGGTCGAGGGAGCTGTTCGTTGTCGGGAAGGCAACGACGTCGCGGATATTGTCCGTGCCGGCCAGCACCATGACGAGTCTTTCCAGACCGATGCCGACGCCGCCGTGCGGGGGCGTGCCGTAGCGGAATGCCTGCAGGAAGAAACCGAAGCGTTCCTGCGCCTCTTCCATCGTCAGGCCGATGGCTTCGAAGACCTTCTCCTGCAGATCCTGGTCATGGATACGGATCGAGCCGCTCAGCAGTTCATACCCGTTGAGGACGAGGTCGTACGCCCTGGAGGATACGCGTCCGGGATCCGAGAAGAGGTACCGGACATCTTCTTCCTTCGGTGCTGTGAACGGATGATGGGAAGCGACCCATCTGTTTTCCTCTTCACTGTATTCGAACATCGGGAAATCCGTGACCCACAGGAATTTGTATACATCCTTTTCGATCAGGTCCAGTTCATGACCGAGCCGTACGCGCAGTGCGCCGAGGGATGAGCGGACGATCTTTGCCTGGTCGGCGATGATGAGGACGAGGTCCCCGTCTGCCAGGGAGAGCTTTTCGCTGAGCGCTGCCTTTTCCGCGTCGCTGAGCGCCTTTGCGATCGAACCGCTGAGGGTGCCGTTCTCCTGCTTCAGCCATGCAAGCGCCTTTGCCTTAAAGCCGTGCTTCACAAAATCCTGCAGCTTGTCGATGCCCTTGCGGCTGTATTTCGAAGCTGCTTCGGAGAATTTCAGCGCGCCGATGATACCGTCTGTATCAAGAACGGACCGGAACACCTGGAATTCCGTATCTTTGAAGATGTCATTGAGTTCCGTGATCGTATTGCCGAAGCGCAGGTCGGGCTTGTCCGTTCCGTACAGGCGCATGCATTCGCTGTACGGGATGCGTACGAACGTATCCTCAAGTTCCGCGCTGATGCACTCTCTGAAGATCGCCTTCATCAGCCGTTCGACAACGCCGAAGATCGTATCTTCGTCGCCGAAACTCATCTCGATATCGATCTGCGTGAATTCCGGCTGGCGGTCGCTTCTGAGATCCTCGTCGCGGAAGCATCTCGCGATCTGGAAGTATTTCTCCATGCCGGAGATCATCAGCAGCTGCTTGTAGATCTGCGGGGACTGGGGCAGTGCCCAGAACTTGCCGTTATAGATCCTGGAAGGTACAAGGTAGTCCCTTGCGCCCTCGGGCGTGCTCCTGGCGAGGATCGGCGTCTCGATCTCGACGAAGCCCTCGGAGTCCAGCAGGTTCCTCGCTGCCATGCATACCCTGTGGCGCAGGATCAGGTTCTGCTGCAGGACATGCCTTCTGAGATCCAGATACCTGTATTTCAGCCTTGTGTCTTCATTCGTATCGGTATCGTCGCTGATCGTGATCGGGGCAGTCTCCGCCCGGTTGACGATGACGACGTCTTTCGCGAGCACTTCGATCTCGCCGGTCGCCATCTTCGGGTTGGCGTCTTTGCGCATCTGGACTGTGCCGGTCACCTGCAGGATGAATTCGCTTCGTACTTCCTTCACCTTTTCACTGATCGTTTCATCGAATGTGATCTGGACGACGCCGCTCCTGTCGCGCAGATCGACGAATACGATCGAGCCGAGGTTCCTTCTTTTCTGGACCCAGCCGACGAGTGTTACTTCTTTGCCCGCATCACACGCATGCAGCGTGCCGTTCTCATGTGTTCTTTTCATTTATTCCATCTCCCACCTGTTCAATGTTTCCGCAAGCGCTGCCGCTTCGATCGTGATCTGCGACCTGTCTGCCGTACGCTTGAGGTTGACCGTACCGCTGGCAGCTTCTTCCTCGCCGACGATAATGACATACTTTGCTTTGTTCCTGTCCGCGCTCTTGAACTGCGCCTTCAGCGACCTCCGGACGAGGTTGGCATCCGCCGTGAAGCCTGCTTTGCGCAGGTCCTGGACGATCGCGAGCACGTTCTCTTCGACGTCGCCGAGACCGATGACATATGCATCGAGCACGGAGTCATCGCTGAACCGGTAGCCTTCTTCCGCTGCCAGGGACAGCAGTCTTTCCAGACCGATCGCGAAACCGATGCCGGACATGTCCGGGCCCCCGTAATAGGAGACGAAGTGATCGTATCTGCCGCCGGCGAAGATCGTTGCCTGCGCGCCGGAATCCGGCCTTGTGGATACGACTTCGAATACGGTATGCGTATAGTAGTCCAGTCCCCTGACCAGCCTTTCGTCGATCTCATACGGGATGCCGAGGGCATCCAGGCATTTCAGTACCTTTTCGAAATAGGCGCGTGATTCTTCATTGAGGTATTCCGAAAGACGCGGCGCCGTGCGCATGCATTCCTTATCCGCATCGACCTTGCAGTCGAGGATGCGCAGCGGGTTCTGCTCATACCTTCTTTTGCAGTCGCCGCACAGATCTTCCAGATACGGTGCGAAATGCTTTTTCAGCGCTTCGCGGTATGCCTGTCTGGATTCATCGTCGCCCAGCGTGTTGATCAGAACCTTGACGCTGCTGATGCCCATGGACTTGACGATATCATAGCCGAGGGCGATCGTCTCCGCGTCGACTGCCGGTGCCTTGACGCCGATGTTCTCAACGCCGAACTGCGTGAACTGGCGCTGTCTGCCCTTCTGCGGACGCTCGTGGCGGAACATCGCGCCGATGTAGTAGAACCTTGCCGGCATCTCCATGGAGCCGTACAGCTTGTGCTGGTCAAAGGCGCGGATGACGCCTGCCGTGCCTTCCGGCCGCAGCGTATAGGACTCGCGTCCCATCTCGAACGTATACATCTCCTTGTTGACCATATCGGAGCTGTCATTCTCTCTTTTGAATACCTTTGTATCTTCAAAGTACGGTGTGCGGATCTCACGGTAGTGATACAGTCTTGTCTTGTCCCTGATCACCTGTTCAAGATCATGCCATCTGCCGATCTCGTCAGGCAGGATATCATAGGTTCCTCTCGGTGTCTGATAGCTCATGTAAATACCTCCCAGTATATAAAAAACGCCCTCATCCAAGGACGCTTGCGCGCGGTACCACCTCAGTTTACGGACAATGTCCGTACGCTCTTCCTTAACGCGGAATACGTATACTCCTACTGCTGTTTCGGAATATCTTCTAAGGAGTGTCCGCTTCTGTTTCCGCCGCAATGCTTTCACCGTACCATTGTCGCTGTACCGGCTTTCACAGAATATCTCTCCCTCTCTGAATTTACAGAAGAGATTATAATTGTTTTTATGTCTTAAGACAAGCAGTCATTGCGACGATCTTTTGACCGTGATGACCGATTCGACTTTCCGCAGATTCGAGATGACGTTCTCGAGCTGATCGAGGTCATGGACGCGGATGCTCATTTTGATCGTGCTCGTGATCTTGTCCTTGTTCACATTGGCGCTGACCGATTCCATCGGCACCTTGCACTGGTTGACGAGCGTCACGATATCCGTGAGCAGGAAGCTGCGGTCATAGCAGTTGACGATCAGCACGCTGTCATACAGCCGCTCATGATCGCCTTCATCCCATTCGACGGGGATCTTCCTGTTCTTGATGTGGATGATGTTCGAACAGTCGGCGCGGTGCACCTTGACGCCGTCCGCCTTCGTGATGAAGCCGACGATCTTATCGCCGTAGACAGGCTTGCAGCAATGCGCGATGGACATCTTCATCGACTCGATGCCGGGGATGACGAGGCCGAGCTTTGTCGTCCTCCTCGGCTCTTCCTTGTTCAGCACCCTGGAGAGCACTTCGTCCTCGGTCGGCACATGACGCTGGTTCGTCAGTCTGTCGGCGACGGCCGAGACGCTGTTGGACTTCACCGCAAGGGAATACATGAATTCCGTATAATTGGTCACCCGGAATTCCCTGTACAAAGGCTCGATATGCTTTTTGTCGAGATATTCCTTCGGGTCTGCACCACGCTTGCGCAGCTCTTCCGCCAGGGCCTTCTCGCCCTCGGCGACACGCTCTTCATGCTTTTCGGATTCCTTGAGCTGCAGGTAGCGGCGGATCTTGTTGCGTGCCTGGTTCGTCTTGACGAATTTCAGCCAGTCTTCGCTCGGACCGGTGCCCTTCATCGTCTTGATCTGCACGACGTCGCCCGTATGGAGCTCCGTATTCAGCGGCACCATCGCGTTGTTGACGATCGCGCCGACCGCCGTATGGCCGACATCGGTATGGATGCGGTAGGCGAAGTCGATCGGCGTAGCGCCGTTGGGCAGGTCGATGACGCGCCCCATCGGGGTCATGACATATACATTGGCTTCAAAGACGTCGCGCTGCAGCGTCGCCATGTATTCGGAGGCGCTCTCATTGACGTCGTCCTCGGAATACAGTGCGAAGTTCTTGAACCAGGAGAGCTTGTTCTCGATCTCCTTCTGTTCCGCCCTGGCGTCGTATTTGGAACCTTCCTTGTATCTCCAGTGCGCCGCGACACCGCGTTCGGCGACAGCGTCCATCTCTTCGGTCCGGATCTGGACCTCGAAGATCTTCGCGTCCTCGCCGATGATCGTCGTATGGATCGACTGGTACATATTCGTTTTCGGGACGGCGATATAATCCTTCAGCCTGCCGGGGATCGGCTTGTAGGCCGCGTGTATGTAACCCAGCACCTCGTAGCAGTTCAGTTCCGTCTTCGTGATGATGCGGATCGCGAGCAGGTCGAGGATCTCGTCGAACCGCTTGTGCTTTGTGACCATCTTCCTGTAGATCGAATACAGATGCTTGGACCTGCCGAAGATCCGGAATTCGATGTTGTTCTCCTTCAGCATCTCCGAGATGTCGCTGATCATGCGGCTGACCGCCTCGTCGCGCTCCGCCTTCTTCGCTTCCACGAGCTTGGCGATATGGTAGTATTCCTCGCGGTTCAGATAGAAGAAAGACAGGTCCTCGAGCTCGTTCTTGATGGAACTGATACCGAGACGGTGCGCGATCGGCGCATAGACTTCGAGCGTCTCCATCGCGATGCGCTTCTGGGAAGCTTCCGACTGGTACTGCAGCGTGCGCATGTTGTGCAGCCTGTCCACGAGCTTGACCAGGATGACGCGCACGTCCTTCGCCATCGCAATGAAGATCTTGCGGTGGTTGGCAGCCTGGTATTCCGGGTCGTCCTTCCCCTTGAACTCAAGGGTGCCGACCTTTGTGACTGCTTCGACGAGGTCCGCCATCTCATCGCTGAAATCACGGGCGAGCTGTTCATGCGAGACGCCGCAGTCCTCGATCACGTCATGCAGGAAACCGGCAGCGACCGTCATCGGCCCGCAGCGCATCTTCGCGAGGATGTAAGCTACATTTGTCAGGTGGATGATATACGGCTCTCCGGAACGACGAAATTGTCCTGCATGGTGCTCGGACGCGTAATTCGCGGCTTTTTCGAGCAATGCAAGACTCTCCGGTGCGTGAATATATGTTTTGGCTTCATCCATTACATCATCAATTCCCGGATTTTTGTGTTCAGCCATATCCCTCCCCTTATTGAAAAATCGAAGACCGGCTTCGATTATTTGTCAGACAGGTACATTTTTCTGTAAACATCGTAGCCGTCGATACGCGCGATACCGTCCAGGCCTTCGAGTTCAACGACAAAAGCAAGTCCTGCCACGACGCCGCCGACCATTTCGACCAGTTTGCAGGCTGCTTCCGCAGTCCCGCCGGTAGCGAGCAGGTCGTCGATGACCAGGCATCTCTGCCCGGGTTTGATCGCGTCTTTATGCATATGCAGTTCATTGGAGCCATATTCCAGATCGTATGTGCAGGAGACCGTTTCGCGCGGCAGCTTGCCGGGTTTTCTGACAGGTACGAATCCGATATTCATCGCATAGGCTACAGGACATCCGAAAAGGAAACCGCGGCTCTCCGGTCCGACGATCACTTCGGCACCGACCGACTTCGCGTATTCAGCGATCTCGTCGACCATCTGGTGGAAAGCTTCACCATCGGCGACCATCGGCGTCACATCTCTGAAAAGAATGCCTTCTTTCGGGAAATCCGGTATCGTTGCGATATAATCCTCTAATCTGACTGTCATATTATTACCTCCGAAGAAAAGATACGCATATTATACAACCAATCTAATTTCTTTTCTTTTGATTTCAGGAAATTTCTTCGATTTCAAGCTGTATTTTTACCGAATTCCTCCACCTGTTCACAGACGGTCTGCCGATCAGCACGTGCGCCGTATCGGGACACGGCAGTCCTTTCCTTTTGAACAGCGCAGCTTCTGTATTGGCAGCGATCGCATAGCGCGCGAGTTTGTCGGATTCATAGACCTTCCGGTATTCCCCGCGCAGGGCAAAATACGGGCGGATCAGGTCCTTCGGATACGGGGACAGCCTCTCCAGGTCGCTGACGTCGTCGAAGTTCAGCATCCTTTCCGTGATCAGGACTGCCTTCTCACACGGCTCCTGATAGACGAAATCCGTGCGTTCCATCTTCTCCCGGACATCCTGCAGGAACCGCTCAAGATCACCTTCGGCTACGGAAAGCCCTACTGCGGCTTCATGGCCGCCGAACGCGGACAGATAGTCGAAATCCGCAAAGAAGGAGAACATGTCAAAACCTTCGGGCGCCCTGCCGCTGCCCTTGTATATGCCTTCACCCTTTGCCATGACGAGCACAGGCCGGCGGAACTCATCCGCGAGCTTTCCCGCCGCAAGGCCGACGATGCCTTCATGGAAGGACGGGTCATACAGGACGGCGAACTTCTCCCCTCTGTCCAGTCTGGCAGCGTCTGCAGTCTCCTTCACGGACAGTTCGCGGCGCAGGTCATTGATCCGGCCGAGCTGGATGCAGTAGTCGGTCTGGACTTTCTCATCTGTGCTGAGAAGGTAGCGCACGACCGTGTTCACATTGGAGATATGGCTCATCCGGCCGACACTGTTGAGCTTCGGCACGATCTGGAACGCGATCGTCGTCTCGCTGACAGCGGAGCCCGGCGTCAGCAGTTTCGCAAGCGGCCTGGGCCTGCCGGTCCTCAGGACTGCCATGCCTGCCTTGACGATCTCGCGCGTCTGCCGCCACAGCGGCATCACGTCGCCGATGCTGGCGCAGGCAGCGAGGGCAGTCATCTCGTCGTCTTCCCCGATCAGCGTGCGGCTGATCTGCAGCGCGACGCCCGCACCGCACAGGTATTTATAATCCTCTTCCATAAGGCAGGGATGGACGAGCAGGTCCGCATCGACCTCTTCGTCGATCACATGGTGGTCAGTGACGATGATCTTCATGCCGAGGCTGTGCGCGCAGGCGATCGCCTCGTGTGCCCTGACACCGTTGTCAACGGTGATGATCATTGCATAGCCCTTCGCATGCGCGGCGCGCACCGTGGCTGCGGAAAGGCCGTAGCCTTCCTTCAGCCTGTCAGGGATGTAATAGCCGTTCGTGATCCGGAGCCTGTCCAGCGTCCGCTTCATGATCGCCGTGCTGCAGATGCCGTCGGCGTCGTAGTCGCCGGCGATGAACACCTTCAGACCTGAAGTCTTCGCTTTCACCAGTTCCTCTGCACACCGGCGGACGCATTCCGCTCCGGAAGTGACCACATGGTACGAATCATCCAGCAGCGTGCGGATGTCTTCGTCCCCAAGGCCGGAAGCAGCGAGCAGTTTCCCGCTCAGCCTGCCGGTATGGTATCTTTCACAGATCTCCCGCTCATCCGGGGTAATGATCTCCCACTTCACTGTGCCGCCTCCATTTCCTTCAGGATGCCGATGACCCTGGAAAGATCATCCGCACGCATATCGATCAGCGCTTCCATCTGTGCATCCGGCTCGATCGTATCCTCGATGAATACGGAACGCATATGCGCTGCCGCGGCTGCCATGATGCCGAACTTCGAATCCTCGAGCACGAGGCATTCTTCCGGTTCGACGCCGAGCGTCTTTGCGCCGAGGAGGAAGATCTGCGGGTCCGGCTTGGACCTTGTGACATGGTCGCCGCCGACGATGACTTCGACCGGGAGCCCTCCCGATACCGTGGAGATCAGCGCCTTCACATATTCACTGCGCGATGAGGAACATACGGCTGTTTTGTAGCCGTTGTCACGCAGCCAGGCAAACAGTTCTTTCAGGCCTTTCTTGTTCAGTGAGTCCGGTTCGAATGACCTCCAGTAATCCAGGTCGAAGCGTTTGCCGGAGATCTCCGGCAGCGCCTCGCGCAGGCCTTTGATCGAATCGATCCAGACATAGTCCCTTTTGCCTGTACCTGTGATGTGGTACCGGAAATCCTCCGGGAGGTCGATGCCCTTCTCTTCGGCCATCCGTTTCCAGATCTTCTGGGCCTCTGCTTCCGTATCGAACATCAGGCCGTCACAGTCGAATAATACTGCTTTCATATACAAATCCTTTCAAAAAAGAGCAGATGAAACCCATCTGCGTCTTTTCTTAACTATGCGTTGATTCCCTTGATCGTGTATTCGTCAAGGTGTTCCTTGTCTTCCCACTTCTTCTTTGTCTTCTTCTCATGGGGCTTGAAGTGATCGCGCGCCCAGATCCAGACAGTCGGTGCTACGAAGATCGAGGAGATCGTACCGGCGATCAGGCCGATGAACATGGCGACCATGAATGTGATGATCGCGCGTGACCCGATCACGAGCAGGACGATGACAGGCAGGATCGTTGTGATCGAGCTGTTGATGGACATCTTGATCGTTGCGTCGAGTGCCCTGTTGACGAGGTCCCTGTACATCTCTTTGTTCGGCTTCCTCTTTACATCCTTCAGCATCTCACGAACCCTGTCGAAGACGACGATGGAGTTGTTGATGGAGTAACCGATGATCGTGAGCAGGACGGAGATCAGCTCAATGTTGACTTCCATTCTGAGGATCGAGAATACGGCAAGGACGATGCCTACGTCATGCAGCAGCGCGGTGATGCAGCCGAGGGCGTAGTCCCATTCAAAACGGATCGTGACATAGATCATCATGGCGATCCATGCGACGATCGTCAGGATGAATGCGTTCCTGACCAGGTCGCGTCCGACGACAGGCGTAACGACGTTGTCGCCCGGCTCGATTCCGTAAGCTTCGATATAGACTTCCTTGATCGTGTTCAGTTCATCTGTTGTCAGTGACTGTTTCGTGATCGCATAGACGGCATTGTCGCCTGCGCTCTGGTATGTGAAGCCGTCAAAGCCTGTTTCCGCCATCAGTGTCTTCACTTCGTCGAGATCGATCGTTTCATTGCTTGTGATCGTGAGTTTCGTACCGCTGGAGAAGTCGATGCCGAGGTTGAAGAATCCCTTCTTCTGCGTCATGTTGACGACGCCGAGCAGGATGCCTGCAGCCAGGATCACGATCGAGATCGTGTTG
>JAILQT010000007.1 GCA_024698805.1 Solobacterium sp. | reverse complement strand
GGCAGCACACAGGCACAGCAGGATCACTATGATCTGAGAAACATCATCCCGACAGACCTGAGCATCTCAGTTGACGATCCTCTGGCAAAAGCACAGATGGACGCAATGGACTTCGCTTCGATCGTTCAGCCGCTTCAGCCTACAATGGGCCAGTACTGGTCACCGGCAGAGAACATGGGTAAGGAACTCGTCGCTAAGACAGTTACGCATGACAACGCTGCTGAAAAGACAGAAGCCATGAATGAAACAATGAACACAGCTGCTGTTCAGTAAGTGTCTTCAAGAAGGATGCGGCTGGGCCGCATCCTTCTTTTTAGAAACATCAATATAGGAGTAATTAATATGGGCAAGGGGAATCAGAAAATCACATTACTGGACAGTATCACAAAGGGCGACCTGTGGACAAAACTGTCCATGATCTTCATGGGCGTCGGAATGATCGGCCATCAGCAGGCTGTCAAAGGCGCAATCGTACTTCTGATCGAGATCGCCTTCATTCTGTATATGGTAACCACCGGGATCGCGAATCTGGCAGCACTGCCGGGTCTCGGTTCCCTGGAAGCCGGTGAAGTATTCAATGAAGCCAAAGGCATCTATGAATATACAAAGGGTGACAATTCACTGCTGCTGCTGCTGTACGGCGTCATCACAGTGTTTGTGATCGCTGCGATCATCGTGCTGTGGGTCCTGCAGATGAAGCACTCCTACAAGATCCAGAGAATGCTGGAAGACGGAAAGCACGTTCCGACCTTTGCGGAAGATATCAAATCACTGGTCGAAGGCAATCTGCACATCACACTGATGTCTCTGCCGTGTCTGGGTATCCTGGTCTTCAATATCGTACCGCTGGCCTTCATGATCTGCATGGCCTTCACGACATATTCAAAAGAAGACAACCATCTTACCCTGTTTGACTGGAACGGCCTGGTGCAGTTCGGACGTGTTCTGAACATGCAGGGCAATATCGGCCGTCAGTTCTGGCATGTACTCGCATGGACGATCGTATGGGCGATCTTCGCGACATTCCTGAACTATATCCTCGGCATGATCCTGGCACTGATCATCAACAGGAAGGAGACCAAAGGCAAAGGCTTCTGGAGATTCTGCTTCGTACTCAGTATCGCCGTACCGCAGTTCGTATCCCTGATGATCATGAATACGATGCTGCAGCCGCAGGGTGCCGTCAATACGCTGTTCATGAATCTCGGATGGATCTCACAGCCGATCCCGTTCTGGCAGAACGCCATGCTGGCAAGGATCACGATCATCGTGATCAACCTGTGGGTAGGTATCCCGTATACGATGCTGCAGGTCACAGGTATCCTTCAGAATATCCCCGGGGAACTGTACGAAGCCGCCAAGATGGACGGCGCAGGGCCTGCGAAGATCTTCTGGAAGATCACACTGCCTTACATGCTGTTCGTCACCACACCTTATCTGATCACATCATTCGTCGGAAATATCAACAACTTCAATGTCATCTACCTGCTTTCAGGCGGTGGTCCGACATACGTCGGCGATACTGCAGGTCAGACCGATCTGCTCGTTACATGGCTGTATAAGCTGACGATCGACCAGCAGTACTACAACATCGGTGCTGTTATCGGCATCCTGACATTCGTCGTCCTGACGATCGTTACGCTGATCACCTACAGAAATTCAGCATCCTATAAGAACGAGGAGGCATTCATGTGATGGAAACCAAGAAGAACAGACCTAGCCCGAGAAAGAGGCTTGTAAACCTGCTTGTCCATATCCTGCTGGCTTTTCTGGCATTTGTCTGGGTCACCCCGATCATCTGGATCGTCCTGACCAGCTTCCGAACAGAAAAAGGTTCTTATGTAAAGACGTTCTTCCCGACAGGATATACGCTTAACAACTACATCAAACTGTTCACGGACAGGAATGTCCTGAACTTCCCGAAGATGTATATGAACACGCTGATCATCGCGGTGATCTGCTGCGTCATCTCAACATTCTTTGTACTGTCGGTTGCCTACAGCCTTTCCAGAATGCGTTTCGGATTCAGAAAGACTTATATGAATATCGCGATGATCCTCGGCCTGTTCCCCGGATTCATGGCGATGGTCGCACAGTACTACATCCTGAAGGCACTCGGACTGACAGAAGGAGCCATGATCCGTATCGCGCTGATCGTCGTATACTCCGCATGTACGGGTCTGGGATTCCAGATCGCGAAAGGCTTCTTCGATACGATTCCGAAGTCGATCGATGAAGCTGCGATCATCGACGGCGCGAACCAGTGGCAGATCTTCACAAAGATCACGATGCCGCTGTCCAAGCCGATCATTATCTATACAGTCCTGACTTCCTTCATCGCTCCATGGGTAGACTTCATCTTCGCAAAGGTCATCTGCCGTGCGAACGCTGACCAGTTCACCGTTGCGATCGGACTCTGGAACATGCTGCAGAAAGAGTATATCGGTCAGTGGTATACATGCTTCGCAGCAGGTGCAGTCGTTATCTCCATCCCGATCGCGATCCTGTTCATCTACATGCAGAGATTCTATGTAGAGGGCATCAGCGGAGCAGTCAAAGGATGAGCGGGAAGATCAGATATTCCGTTATTCTATCAGCAGCACTGCTTTTCGCGGCGTGCACAGACAAAAAAGAGGCAGAGGTACCGGAAGGTCCTTCTGCTTCTTTGTCTCAGATGAGCGAAGTCAATGCTGCCCTGGAAAATAACGCGGACAAATTCACTTCGACCTATGAGATCTTTGTATACTCGTTCTTTGATTCCGATCAGGACGGTATCGGGGATCTGAACGGCATCACCTCAAAACTGGATTATATCCGTGATCTCGGCTTCAACGCCGTATGGCTGACGCCGGTATGCGATTCCCCCACCTATCACAAATATGATGTGCGGGACTATATGAAGATCGATCCGCAGTTCGGTACGATGGAAGACTTTGACGCCCTTGTCAGCGCATTCCATGAAAACGGCATCAGCATCATCACGGACCTTGTCCTGAACCATACGTCTGTCGAACACCCGTGGTTTACACAGGCAGCGGACTATCTCCGCAGCATCGGCGACGCGGAACCGGATATAAACGAGTGCCCGTATGTGGATTACTTCAACTTCAGCCGGGAATTCCAGACCGGTTACGCATCCCTGCAGGGGACAGGCTGGTACTATGAAGCACGCTTCTGGGAAGGCATGCCGGATCTGAATCTCGACAGCGAAGCTGTGAAGGACGAGATCGGGAAGATCATGGATTTCTGGATCGGACACGGCGTGGACGGATTCCGTCTCGATGCGGTCACATCCTACTATACCGGCAACGATGACGGAAGTATCGCATTCCTGCAGTGGCTCGCGGAACGCGGCAGGCAGACAAAGGAAGACCTCTACTTTGTGGCGGAAGCCTGGACAGACAGGTCGACCTATGCGAAGTACTACGCATCCGGCATAAACTCCATGTTTGATTTCGCTTTCGCAGACAGCGGCGGCATTATCGCTTCCGCGCTGAAGGGCTCATACTCCGCTAAGGATTATGTGACTGCCATGTCCAGCGAACAGGAACTGTACGCTTCCTACAGCCAGTATTACCGCAATGCACCGTTCTATACAAACCATGATATGGGCAGGAGCGCAGGCTATTACGCCGGTGACGACGGCTCCAAGACCAAGCTTGCAGGCGCGATGAACATCCTCATGAGCGGCAATGTATATGTCTACTACGGCGAAGAACTGGGCATGAAGGGTGCCGGCAAAGACGAAAACAAACGCGCGCCCATGTACTGGACTGCCGGTGAGTCGGAAGGCAAATGCGCCGGTCCGGAGAACATGGACGACATCGAGATGAAGTTCCCTGCATATGACGAACAGAAGGATGATCCGTATTCGATCCTGAATTATTATCACGAGGCTGTGAAGATCCGTGATGCATTCCCTTCTGTCGCCAACGGCAAAGTAACTGCTTCAGAGTACTGCACGGATACCGCTGCCGTATTTGAAAAGGACGACGGGGAACATGAGCCTGTCCTGATCGCGATGAACATCAGTGCCGAACCGTGCGAGATCGACCTCGGCAGCAGTGGCTACACGAAACTCAGCGCTGTGCTGACCGTCAGCGGGGAATATATCACCTTTGCGGACGGGAAGCTTGTCCTGCCTGCATACGGTACGGCTGTACTGACGAAATGATCACGAACTATATCTTCGACCTGTATGGGACGCTGATCGACATCCATACAGATGAACACCAGGACCGCATGTATGAAAAACTGTGCGGTTACCTGCGTGAGAGAAACATATTCTTTCATCCGGAAGAATTGAAGGATCTGTATTTCCAGACCGTAAAAGAGGAAGAGCACCATCTTCCTCTTTACGGTGAGATCGACCTGATCCCTGTATTTGAAAAGATCGACCCGGGAAATGCACAGGAATTCGCTTATGTATTCCGGACCTCTTCCATGGAACACCTGCGCCTGTATGCGGATACGGAAGCGGTCCTGCAGGGGCTGCGCAAAGCAGGAAGGCATATCTATCTGTTGAGCAATGCCCAGGCATGTTTCACAGTCAGGGAACTGCACGATACAGGGCTGTATCCGTATTTCGATGATATCTTTATCTCTTCAGAGATCGGATACAAGAAGCCTTCGCCGCTGTTCATGAAAGCCCTGCTTGACAGACATCATCTCAATACAGAGGAATGCGTAATGATCGGGAATGATTTCAGCACGGATATACAGACAGCCTGTGATTTTAAAATGCGGTCGGTGTTCCTGAATACAGACGGGTATACAGAACAGACGGTCCGGGAAAAGATGGAAGCTGTAAACGGCGGCACAGACATGGTCTCAGTGATACAGAGCGGTCGTTTACGGGAACTGGGGGAACATATATGCCTGAATGGTTAAGCAGCGCAGTATTCTATGAGATCTATCCGCAGTCATTCAAGGATACGAATGATGACGGCATCGGCGATCTGCAGGGGATCATCGAAAAACTGGATTATGTCGCAGAGCTTGGCTGCAATGCCCTGTGGATCAATCCCTGTTTTGATTCGCCGTTCAAAGATGCCGGCTATGATGTGCGGGACTATAAAAAAGTCGCGCCGCGTTACGGTACGAACGATGACCTGGTCAGGCTGTTTGATACGGCGCATGAAAAGGGCATACGCGTACTGCTGGACCTTGTGCCGGGACACACCTCCGACCAGCATGCATGGTTCAGGGAATCCTGCAGGGATGAACCGAATGAATATTCCGGCAGGTATGTCTGGACATCCAATGCGTTTGAAGGCATCAGGGACCATCCGTATATCAGCGGGATGGCAGACCGTGCCGGAAGCTATATGCTGAATTTCTTTGCGTCGCAGCCGGCACTGAACTACGGCTGGCTGGACCGCGATCAGAAATGGATGTCCGCACCGGACAGTGAAGAAGCCGTTGCCACAAGGGAAGCCATGAAAGATGTCATGCGTTTCTGGCTGGACCTTGGCTGTGACGGGTTCCGGGTGGACATGGCGGACTCCCTTGTCAAGAATGACGATGAAAACAAGACCGCGACTGCTCAGATCTGGCGTAATGTCCGGGATATGCTGGACAGGGAATACCCGGAAGCGGCAATGGTCAGCGAATGGTCAAATCCGTATCAGGCGGTCAACGGCGGCAGGTTCCACATGGATTTCTATCTGGACCACTGGCATAACGGATATAACACTCTTTTGCGGGATTATGAATGCAATAAAACGGACAACAGCTTTTTCAGGGCAGAGGGAAACGGGGATATCTCCCGTTTCCTCCGGGATTATCTGCCGAAATACGAGGCAGTCAAAGACAACGGGTATATATCCATGCTCACGTGCAACCACGATACGCCGAGACCCGCAAGGACACTGGACAGGGATGAACTGAAGCTTGTATTCGCGTTCCTGCTGACGATGCCGGGCGTGCCGTTCCTCTATTACGGCGACGAGATCGGCATGCGGTATCTGGATGTCCGCACAAAAGAGGGCGGCTACCACAGGACCGGGAGCCGCACGCCCATGCAGTGGGACAGAAGCGTCAATGCAGGCTTCTCCGGCTGTGAAGAAAAAGACCTGTATCTTCCTGTGGATAAAAGTCCGGATGCGCCGGATGTACAGACGATGATGGAACAGGAAGATTCCTTATGGCATGCCGTACAGGACCTGATCCGTATCCGGAAACAGTATCCGGAACTGCAGGCAGACGGTCCCTGGCTGCCTTTAAACAGGCAGGGACATTACACCTTTTACCAGAGGGGGACAATGATCATCGGGATCAACCCTTCAAAAGAAACAGTCTCCCTGTCTGCGGATCTCAGCAGGTACGTGCCTGTATATTCCATCGGGAATGTATATAAGGGAGAAAGGGCGGTCAGGCTTGAAAAAAGCTCGCTGATCATTCTCAGGAAAACGGAAGAAGGCGGAATATGAAAACGATCAAGGATATTGCAAAACTGTCCGGCTACAGCATCGGGACCGTATCGCGTGTCATCAATGACCACCCCGACGTCAGTGAGGAAGCCAGGGAAAAGATCCTGCATATCATAAAGAAAGAAGGCTACCAGCCGAATACGAATGCGAGGCATCTGAAGCAGGCAAGGTCATCAGCGATCACGGTATTCGTCAAGGGATCGAACAACGTGTTCCTCAACAGTGTCCTGGAAAGGATCCAGGGCTATCTGCGCGCGCATCACGAAGAAGCGCATGTCGTATTCCTTACAGAATCGGGCAATGAGGTCGAAGATGCACTGCAGATATTCAAGGAGAGAAGGCCGAAGGGGATCATCTTCCTGGGAGGCGACCTGCACAATTTCCGTGAGCAGTTCAAACGCATTACGGTCCCGGCAGTGCTCGTATCCGGTTCTGCGGCAGATATGGGATTTGCGAACCTGTCTTCCTTCTGCACAGACGATTACGAAGGCGGAAAGGCCGCTGCCGAAGTGCTGATCCGCAACGGACACCGCAGTATCGCGGTGATCGGCGGCTTCATCTCCGAAGAAAAGAAACAGGTCTCTTCGAACCGGCTGCAGGGCGCGATGGACGCAATGCATGAACATGATATCCCGTTTGATCTGGATACGGGTTACTGCCAGTGCATGTTCTCGATCAGGGACGGCTATGAAAAGACCATGGAACTGCTTTCGAAACGGAAGGATATCACGGCTGTATTCGCGATGAGCGATATGATCGCGGTCGGTGCGCTCAGGGCGATACGAGACAGCGGGTACAGGGTCCCGGAGGATATCTCGCTGATCGGCTATGACGGCATCGAGTATACACGGTATACGGTACCGCGTATCGCTACGATCCGGCAGGATACTGATCTTTTGGCAAAGAAAAGCGTGGAAGACCTGCTGTTCCGTATCTCCTACGAGAAGGAAGCTGTCCACGGATATATCGATTTCAAGGTGATCGACAAGGAGAGCATCTGCAGGATCGGATAAGACATCCTGCATGCAGGCTGTTGTTGACGGAAAGACACGTGTGTGTAAAAATAGACGTAATAAAACCGATGAAGAAGTGTAAGTAGGCTTTATCCATTTTCACACAGAGAGCTGCGGCAGGTGAGAGCGCGGCAGGAAACATAAGGCTGAATGGACTTCTGAGGGCGACCTGAACGGATACAAGTAGGGAAGACGGAGCCGGTATCTTCGTAAACAAAGACCTGCATATGAAGGTATGCAAGAGCGGACGCGCAAGCGTCAAGCCGGGTGGCACCGCAGGTTTCAGTCCTGTCCCAGCATTTCACAGCAGGGACGGGGCTTTTTCTTCTCCCTGCCGTTGAACGACGTCAAAGCGAAAGGAGAAAACATTATGACAGACATTCCCTACAAGATCTATCTGGAAGAATCCGAAATGCCCGAATCCTGGTACAACGTCAGGGCGGATATGAAAAACAAACCCGCACCGCTGCTGAATCCCGCGACAGGGAAGCCGATGACAGCGGAGGAACTCGGCGCTGTCTTCTGCGATGAACTGGTCGCGCAAGAGCTGGATGATACGACTGCATTTATCGCGATCCCGGAAGATATCCGCAAGTTCTACAGGATGTACCGTCCCTCACCGCTTGTACGCGCATACTGTCTGGAGGAAAAGCTGCAGACACCGGCTAAGATCTATTACAAATTTGAAGGAAACAACACTTCCGGCAGCCATAAGCTGAATTCCGCGATCGCGCAGGCTTACTACGCGAAGCACCAGGGACTCAAAGGCGTCACGACAGAGACCGGTGCTGGCCAGTGGGGCACGGCGCTGTCCATGGCATGCGCATATCTCGGTCTGGACTGCAGGGTATATATGGTAAAGGTATCCTATGAACAGAAGCCGTTCCGCCGGGAAGTCATGCGTACATACGGCGCTTCGGTAACACCTTCACCGTCCATGAATACGGAAGTCGGCAGGAAGATCCTCGCGGAACACCCGGGTACGACAGGGAGTCTCGGCTGTGCGATCTCCGAAGCCGTAGAAGACGCCGTCACGCATGAAGGATACAGATATGTCCTGGGCAGCGTACTGAACCAGGTCCTGCTCCATCAGAGCGTGATCGGTCTTGAAACGAAGGCAGCCATGGACAAATACGGCATCAAACCGGATATCATCATCGGCTGTGCCGGCGGCGGGTCCAACCTCGGCGGCCTGATCTCGCCGTTCATGGGGGAAAAGCTGCGCGGGGAAGCGGATTACCGTTTTATCGCCGTCGAGCCTGCATCCTGCCCGAGCTTCACACGCGGCGTATTCGCCTATGACTTCTGCGATACCGGCAAGATCTGCCCGCTCGCAAAGATGTATACGATCGGTTCCGGTTATATTCCCGCGCCGAACCACGCAGGCGGCCTGCGCTTCCACGGCATGAGCCCTGTCCTTTCCCAGCTGTATCATGACGGACTGATGGAAGCGGTCTCCGTAAAGCAGACAGACGTTTTCGAAGCGGCGGAATATTTCGCAAGATGCGAAGGCATCCTGCCGGCACCGGAAAGCTCCCATGCGATCCGCGCTGCGATCGACGAAGCGCTTAAGTGCAAGGAGACAGGCGAAGAGAAGACGATCCTGTTCGGCCTGACGGGCACCGGTTACTTCGATATGTATGCATATGAGAAGTTCCATGACGGACAGATGACGAACTATATCCCGACAGATGAAGAACTGCAGGCAGCTGTCAGCACTCTTCCGAAGGTTGGAGAATAAGGCAAACAGAATAGATAAAAACACATGCCCGGATCACCGTGATCCGGGCATTTGCTTTTTCTGGGTATTTTTATTTCCGGCTGTTCCCGGAGAGGCTGAGGGGAAGCTCCAGATGGTTGGCTTCCAGCAGCGCACGGTCATTGAGGATATCTTCCGCTTTGCCGTCGGCGGCGACCTTCCCGTCTGACAGCAGGATCACGCGTTCACAGGTATCCAGGATCATATCGAGATCATGGGAGGTGATGATCCGTGTCTGTTTCATGGAACGGATCGTATTGATGACGATCCTGCGGTTATACGGGTCAAGCGCGGATGTGGGCTCATCCATCAGTACAGCCTCCGGCTCCATCGCCAGTATCGCCGCAATGGCAGCCATGCGCTTTTCACCGCCGGAGATCTTATGGTTGTGTCTGTATTTCAGATCCGTCAGGCCGAGGCCCTCCAGGACTGCATCCGCTTTCCTGTCCGCCTCTTCTCTGCTCATGCCGTAGTTCAGCGGTGCGAATATGATATCTTCATATACGGTGGGCATGAACATCTGGTTGTCCGAGTTCTGCAGGACAAAACCCAGTTTCCGGCGTATCACGGAAAGATTTGCGTTGTTTACAGGCAGGTCATCGACAAGGATCTGTCCTTCACCGGTGACCAGTCCCAGCAGCAGTTTCATGACCGTGGATTTGCCAGCCCCGTTTGCGCCGATCAGGCCGACGGACTCGCCGTCTTCAATGCGGAAAGACAGGCCCTGTATCACCGGCCTGGCATTCTCATAAGAAAAACTTACATTCCTGAATTCGATCATTTCATTCACCTTACGATCATATTCCCAAGCAGCTGCGCAATATTCACCGTGCGTATCAGTACGCAGAAAAGCACGCACAGCAGGATACAGGCTGCATCCTGTATCCGGAACGGTCTGGCCGGGGCATAGTGGAATTCATGGTCATACCCCCGCAGCAGCATGCTGGAATACAGCTCCTGCGCCCGGTCCATGCTTCTGAGGAGGAGCTGGCCGAGGAAGGAGCCCCATGCGGATATATGGATGCCTTTCTGGCCGGGTGCGCGCAGATGATAGGCATCCGTCATAACGGCGACTTCTTCTGCCATAACGCCGATATAGCGGTAGGTAAGGAGAAGGAGCGTTACGAGCATTTTCGGCATCCGGAACTGCCGCAGCGCGGCACAGATACTGTCAAACGGTGTCGTTGCGACAAGCAGGAAGGAAGCCATCAGGCAGAAAACGCCTTTCAACATCAGTGTGATCATACTGATGACACCCCCGGTAACGGGTATCCTTCCCATATGGAAAAAGACCTGCCTGTCAAAAAAAGGATTGAACAGGCCGACAGCCATCACCAGGGGAAGCACGATGCGGAGTTTGTAAAAACAGGTCCGTACCGGGATCCCGCTGATCTGGAACAGCAGCACCGGCAGCAGTACCATCGGTATCAGCCCGCTCAGATCATATTTCCCGAAAGACATGACCGTAAGGATATATACGATTGTGACCGGCAGCTTGGCTGCAGCGCTTAATTCATGGATGTAAGAGTCCTGTGAAGCCAGTTCATCCATCGCGCCGAGCTCGCTGAGTGCTTTCTCTGCTCTGTTCATCTTTACCTGTGCTGTATATATACCATAAAGGGGTGCATTTGTGCACCCCGTGAGCTTCTTTCTGTTAAGCGTTCTTTTTCCGGAAGAAACCGCCTGCCAGGCAGATCAGGACTGCAGCGCCGGCGACCATCGCGGAACCGACGATGCCGGAAACAGTCGTTCCCGCAGGGCTGTCACTGTCGGTGAATGCATAGTCCGGCAGGAAGGAAGTCGCTTCCTGGATACTGCCTGCCGTATCCGCGGCTTTGCTGGAAACACCGAATTCCTCTTCATCCAGCCCCATATTTGCAGCATAGCCTGCATCCCGGTTGCCGAAGAGCGCCCATTCCAGACCGTCCGGATTAGAACTTGCGAACAGGCTCAGGCCTCCGCCGACAAGCAGCGTGATGACAGCCAGTACAGCGACTGTGACCTTGAGCGGGTGCTTCGCTTTCAGACCGTTCTCTTCTTCGGTCACATCGCGGAGCAGTTCCGGACGGGATTCAAATACAAAGCACAGGACTGCGGATGTGATCAGGCCTTCGATCAGTCCGATCGCGAGATGGATCGGCTGCATCAGTCCGGCAAAAGCACCGAAAGGCAGTTCTGTGATACCGGATAATGTCGTTTCCAGTACAACGGAGAAAGCACCGAGCTGGAGCGTAACGACGCAGCCAAGGATCGATGCCAGGATGATGCGGTAACGCATCGCTGACTTCCCGGATCCGAACATCTTACTGCGGATGATCGGCCGCCAGATCAGGTAATACCCGACAAAGCAGCCATAGAATGCCATGTTCCAGATGTTCGCCCCTAAGGCCATCAGGCCCCCGTCCGCAAAGAACAGGCATTGGATCGCAAGGATCACGATCATCGACAGGAAGCCGGCTTGCGGTCCGAGCAGTGCGGACAGTAACATGCCGCCGCACATATGACCGGAAGAGCCCGTTCCCGGGATCGTATAGTTGATCATCTGTCCCGCAAAGACCAGCGCAGCCGTAACAGCCATCACCGGCAGCTTCTGCGGGTCATCTTCCTTTTTGAGCTTATTGACAGATATACCTGCTGCGATGCCGGATGCCGCATACATCGTTGCGGCGACACCGGGTGCCAGCAGTGCGTCAGCCATATGCATAATTACTTCCTCCCCAGATAACGTAATACAATTATACGGCTGTCAAAATATGTAAAGAAGCCCCTGCCGGGGTTGCAAATGCAAAGAAAAACACGAAGCGGAGCAGCTTCGTGTCGTACAGATCATTTGTTATTCCCGGAAGAAACGTTCTTTTTCAAGTGCTTCTATTTTGCCGTGGATCCTGCCGAGACCGTATGTCAGCAGGGATGCCAGGATCAGGTTGACGGAACCGAGCCGTGTACCGATAGAAACATTCATAAATCCGATCAGAAGGTTTGCGACGGCGATCAGCAGTATGGCAGTCGCGATCCGGTTCAGATGCGCGATGCGTGAGTCGATATCGGAGAAAATATCGAATTCGCCGTATTCGGCAGATCTGCGGAAATAGATCCACTGGAAGACACGGCCGACATACTCGCAGCCTGTTTCTTCCATGAAACGGATATAATCCTCATCCGGTCCATGCATCTCCAGACGGATCATGTACTGCCCCGGCTCGCATCTTTCAAATGTATATGTGCAGAAACCGACAGAGCAGAGCGCCCAGCCGTTCATTGCCATCTCATTGAGCCACTGTTCCTCTTTATCAAAGTCCCATACAAAGAACCATTTGCGGATCGTTCTTCTTTCAGTCATACATACCTCCAAGTACGGCTTCGCCGTTTATGACCAGTTCTTTCAGACGCTCAAGTTCAGCGCGGAGTACTTCTTCGCCCGCTGCTGTGAGCCTGTATTCTTTTTTCCGGCTGCCTGATTCTGCAGGAAGGGGTTCGATCCAGCCCTTGTCGCACAGGGAATTCAGGGCGCCGTATAACGTGCCTGCAGCCAGTCTGACGCGGCCGTTTGACATTGCGGCAGTCTCCTGCATGATGCCGTAGCCGTGGTGCGGTTTTACAAGCGACAGCAGGATGTAATAGGTCGCTTCCGTTAATGCACTGATCTCATACATATCGGCCTCCTTTATATCGCCTTCCGATATATCCATATACAATATATCGATTGCCGATATAAAAGTCAATATGCATTCATATAAAAATACAAAATGATGGAAAAGCCGGGAGATTCAGTATAATTGTTACGTATGGGGAAAATCAGTCATGAGTGATAAACATCAGGAAAGACATGAAAAACTGACAGAAACACCGATCCCGCAGCTGATCTGCAGGCTGGCGGTGCCTACGATCATCAGTATGCTGGTGACAGGCATATACAATTCCGCGGATACCTATTTCGTGGGAAGGATATCCACCGAAGCGACTGCCGCTGTAGGTCTTGTATTCTCCGTCATGGCGATCATACAGGCATTCGGGTTCTTCTGCGGACAGGGTTCCGGGAACTATCTGTCACGTCTTCTCGGCGCAGGGAAGATACAGGAAGCCAATGAAGTGGCAGTCACCGGTTTTGTCATGGCGATGATCATCGGCGCTTTCATGGCCGTCACAGGCAACCTGTTCGCGGACAGGATCGCGGACTTCATCGGTGCGACGCAGGCTTCCCGTGCGGATACCGTTGCGTATATGCGGATCATCCTGCTCGGTGCACCGTTTATGATGGGCCAGTTCGTTATAAACAACCAGCTCCGCTTCCAGGGCAGCGCCGTCTATGCGATGGCAGGACTGCTGTGCGGTGCGATCATGAATATCGGTCTGGACCCGCTCCTCATGTTCGGTTTCGGCTTAGGTGTCCGCGGTGCGGCGATCGCTACGGTCGGCGGCCAGCTGACAAGCTTTGCGGCATTGCTGATAGGGAGCAGGCGCGGCGGCAACATCCGGCTTGAAGCGAAGAATATCCGCCTGAACCTGCAGAATATCGGCGAGATCTCCAACGGGGGACTGCCTTCCCTGATCCGCCAGGGAATGACAGCGATCGCGACACTGCTGCTGAACAGGTTCGCGATGCTGTACGGCGGGGATGCGGCTGTTGCGGGCATGTCGATCGTATCCAGGACGATGATGCTGCTGGTATCGGTCCTGATCGGCTTCGGCCAGGGCTACCAGCCTGTATGTTCGTATAATTACGGCGCCGGTCTCTACGGCAGGGTAAAGGAGGGCTTCAGCTTCTGTGCCAAAGTCGGCACCGTCATGATGACGATCGCTGCCCTGATCTGCCTGTTTTTCGGCGAACCGATCGTTACATGGTTCCGGAATGACCCGGCTGTCATCGCTGTCGGTGTGCGGGCGCTGCGCTGGCAGGCTGCCGTACTCCCGCTGATGGCATTCTCCGTCCTGACGAATATGATGCTGCAGGCAGTGGGCAAGGGGCTGATCGCTTCCGTGACGTCCTCCGCCAGGAGCGGTCTGTTCTTCATCCCGCTGATCATCATCCTGCCGCAGATGCTGGGAATAACAGGCGTGATCATTACGCAGGCGATCGCAGACATACTGACATTCATCCTCTGCCTGCCGATCGTACTGAATGAACTGAAAAAGATGGATGAGCAGGAAGCAGGTATCAATCTATGAAGGAACAGTATACACGCACGGCAATGGTCATAGGGGAAAAAGCCCTGTATAAACTGAGGGGATCCCGCGTGCTTGTTTTCGGCGCAGGCGGTGTCGGCGGGAATGCCATCGAAGCACTTGCCAGATGCGGTGTCGGAACGATCGGTGTCGTGGACAACGATACGGTCGCTGCTTCCAACCTGAACCGGCAGGCTGTCGCTACGCAGAAAACACTGGGCATGCTGAAAACAGACGCTGCGGAAAAACGGATCCATGACATCGATCCGGACATCACCGTTCATAAATACCCCCTTTTCTATCTTCCTGAAACAAAGGAACAGATCGACTTTGCGAATTATGACTATATTATCGATGCGATCGATACCGTGACTGCCAAGCTCGATATCATAGAGACCGCAAAGAATCTGAAGATACCTGTCATATCAGCCATGGGATGCGGAAACAGGATCGATCCGCAGAAACTAACAGTGACGGATATATATAAAACAGAAGGCGATCCCCTTGCGAAGATCATGCGCAGGGAGCTGAAAAAGAGGAATATAAAAAAACTGAAGGTCGTCTATTCCACGGAAAAGCCGGTAAAGCCTTTATTTGAAGAACAGGGAAGCCGCAGGCATACGCCCGGATCGACAGCTTTCGTACCTTCTTCTGCAGGGATACTGATCGCATCCGTGGTATGCCGGGAACTCTCCGGCTATGATCCGGAAAACAGGGATTAACGGATTATTAAGAATGCTTTCTGTATATTCTGATATATTGAAGACAGGAGGAGAATATGAAATACAGGGATATTGCTGCTGCGGCAGCGGCTGTGCTTTGTATCACCATACCGGTATATGCGAATTCCGGAATGACCTTCTGGGAAGGGACAGACAATACAGGCGTCATGACATCGGACCGTGACTGTCCCCTGACAGTGACACACGAAGACCTCGATCTCTATATCGAAGGCCTGCCGAAAACAAGGTATGATTCAAGAGAAGATTTCCTGTCGTATAACAGCAGTCTGAAAGCGGAATATACCTTTTATAATCCTTCTGACATGCATGTAAAGGCAGTGCTGTCCTTCCCGCTCGGGAAGATGCCCATGTATGCTTATTATGACCCGGATAAAGAGTCATATGATCCTGCACCGGAAAAGATCGCCGGTCAGTACGGCATCCTGGTCAACGGGAAGGAAGCTGACGTACAGCTCAGGGGCACCTATATGGGCTATGACGGGTTTGATTTCAAAAAGGATATCACAGGACTGAAGGATTCCTATGCGTCCCATCCGTTCTACCGCTTCGATATGCCTGTCACACATTATGAATTCCGCATTGATGATGTTGATGAGAAAGAGACTGCCGCTGCGGTCAAATGCAGGTTTGAAGGGGACAGTTCGAAAACAAGGCTTCTCTTCAGGCCGTTCAACGGCGGGACATTTACGGATGAATACAGTGAAGTGCAGATCTGGGCAGATGAAGGAAAAGCCGATCTGTATGTGATCGGTGAAGATCTTGATTCCGTGCCGGAATGGAAAGTCGTCCGGTCCGGTGACAATGATACAGAGATCAGCGGTGAAGTGACCCTGATTTCCCGGGACATAATGACACTGGGTGAATTCGTCCTGTCTGGATATGACGGGTCCTGGGGCATCCCGGAAACGGATTACTGCAATGCATGGATCGAAATGATGGGGCAGTCCGGCAGTTCAATGCTCGCGGCAGAAGAGTTTGACCTGCGCAGCGGCACGATGCTGTACTGGTACCAGTATGCGATCGAACTGGACCCGCACGAAACACTGGTCAATACCGTTACAGCTCCGCTGTATCTTTCGATCGATACAGGCTATGAAGAACCTGTATATTCCTATACGTATTATCTGTCGCCCGCATCGACATGGAAGGAATTCGGCACGCTGGATATCAACCTGCATACGGATCTGAACCTGCTGGAATGCGTTCCCGAACAAAGTGAAAAAACGGATGAAGGATACAGGATCTCCCTGCCGGGACTGCCGGAAGGGGAACTGGAATTCAGTGTCTGTACAGTACAGGACCCGAAGAAAAAGCCGATGAAAAGCGGGCTGCCGCTGCCGTACCTGATCGTATTTACAGCAGTGCTCATCGGGCTGATCATTCTGATCAGAAAAAAATAAAAAAGGACAATTCAAATGTCCTTTTCATTTTCGCATCAAGCCTGGGTTCAGAGCTTAACTACGTTAGCAGCCTGAGGACCGCGATCACTTTCAGTGATATCAAACGTTACAGCCTGATTCTCATCAAGTGTTTTGAAACCCTCACCCTGGATTGCAGAGTAATGAACGAATACGTCTTTTCCTTCATCAGTCGTGATGAAACCATATCCCTTCTCAGCATTGAACCACTTAACCTTGCCTGTTGCCATTTTAACTGGATCTCCTATTCTATTGTAATTCCGTGAATAACACGTATCCCGTATACAAACTATATAATACTATTTTTAGGGTTGGAATACAAGAAAAATAATTATCCATTGACATAAAACAGGGCGTACAGAATAACATATAATCTGATATGAAATAAATTAATTATTGACAAAACAGTTAGTTAAGACTAACATATAGACAGTGATCAGTGAGCGGGCTCGTATCCTTTCAAACACACACTCCTTCTGCCCGTGAAATTGTCACTGTACATGGCATATGTCCTCTAAAAGTCCATGAATTAATGAAATCTGAGCATATACGGATTGGGCAGCTGAATATGCTCTTTTTTCATGGCCGCATGCATACAGCATATTTATCCGATATAATAATGTGTAAAGAAAAGGAGAATACAATGGATTACAGAAATCTGAAACCTTTCCCCGAAGGCTTCCTTTGGGGCGCATCTTCAAGTGCTTACCAGTGTGAAGGCGCTTATCTTGAAGACGGAAAGACCCTTTCTGTATCGGATACGGCACCTGTTCCCGAAGGCACGACAGATTTCAACGACGGTATCGATCATTACCACCGCTTCCGCGAGGATATCGCCCTGATGGCGGAAATGGGATTCAATGAATTCCGTTTCTCGATCGCATGGCCGAGGATCATCCCCCAGGGTGCCGGTGAAGTCAATGAAGTCGCTGTACGGCACTATCATGACGTCATCGATGAATGCCATAAATACGGCATTGAGCCTGTTGTAACACTTTATCATTTCGACCTCCCGCAGGTACTGCAGGACAAATACGGCGGCTGGGCAAGCAGGCAGTGCATCGACGACTTTGTCGAATACTGCAAGGTCTGCTACAAAGAGTACGGTTCCAAAGTAAAGTATTTCCTGACGATCAATGAACAGAACATGATGGCTCTTTTCCAGGGCGCGCAGTACGGTTCGGAAAAGGGACAGTGGCAGGCTAACCATCATATGCTGGTAGCGCAGGCAAAGGCAATGATCGAATGTCATAAGATCGCACCGAACGCAAAAGTAGGACCTGCACCGAACATCACGGCGATCTATCCTGCTTCATCATCACCTGCAGACAATCTGGCGGCGATGGACTGGGACCAGCTCCGCAACAGGCTGTTCCTGGATACGGCTGTATTCGGTACATATCCCGAAGCACTGCTCAACTGGTGGAAAGACAAGGGGATCGCTCCCGAGATCACGGACCAGGACTGGGAAGACCTGAAGAACGGCAATCCCGACTTTATCGCTTTCAACTATTACGGTGCCGGAACGGTCAGATATGTCAGCGAGGAAGAAGGAAAGAATATCAAGTCGGATACGGCGAACTTCATGAGCGGCCTTATGACATATCCCGGAATGAGCACAGCTGTCCAGAACCCGCTGCAGGAACACACATCCTACGGCATGGGAATCGATCCGATCGGTCTGCGCATCACGCTGCGCCAGCTCTGGGAGAGATACCGTCTGCCCCTGATCATCACCGAGAACGGCTGCGGTGTCCCGGATAAACTTGAAGAAGACGGGACAGTCCATGACCCGTACCGCATCGATTATCTGAGAAGACATATCCGTGCATGCCAGGAAGCGATCACAGACGGCGTTGAACTGTTCGGTTACTCACCGTGGTCTGCGTTCGACCTGATCTCCACGCACCAGGGCGTCACGAAGAGATACGGCATGATCTATGTCAACAGGGATGAATTCGATCTGAAGGATATGAAGAGGATCCGCAAGGACAGCTTCTTCTGGTACAAGAAGGTCTGCGAATCCAACGGAAAAGATCTCGACTGAACCAATTCACAGCTGCACGGTGATCCGTGCAGTTTTTATTATGCTTCGTGCTTTTCTTTCACACCGTGTCTCTGTTATCATAACCTCACGATGAGGCATATGGAGTATTACAAAAAGGCACTGCATATCGCGCTGCCGATGATGATCCAGAACGGCATAACGAACCTTGTGAATATGCTCGACAACATCATGGTCGGCAGTATCGGCACAGACCCCATGTCCGGTGTAGCGATCGTCAACCAGCTGCTGTTTATCTGGAACCTCTGCATATTCGGCGGGTTATCCGGTATCAGTATTTTCAGTGCGCAGTTCCACGGGAAAAAGGATGAGAGGGGCGTGCGATACACCTTCCGGCTGATGTTCATGCTGGCACTGATCCTGACTGTGACCGGCCTGCTCGTATTCTCGACTTCGCATATGAAGCTGTTCGCAATATATCTGCATGAAGATACGGCAGGCGCTGCAGAGACCGTGCGGTACGCAAAGCAGTATATCCTGTTCATGTTATGGGGACTGCTGCCGTTTGCGCTGACGCAGGTCTATTCGTCATCCCTGCGTGCGACAGGGGAGACAAGGCTCCCGATGCAGGGCAGCCTGATCGCGGTATTCCTGAACCTGGCAGGGAACTATATCCTGATCTTCGGTCATTTCGGCCTGCCTGCCATGGGCGTGCGCGGCGCTGCACTGGCTACGATCATCTCCCGTTTCGCGGAACTGTTCTATCTTGTATATATGACGCATAAAGATCCGGAAGGTCATCCGTATATCAACGGTGCCTACAGTTCCATGCATGTCCCTTCACAGCTGGTAAAAAGCTGCGCGATCAAGGGAACGCCGCTGCTTGTCAATGAAGCGCTCTGGTCTGCAGGCATTGCGGCGATCACGGGCATCTATTCCTACAGGGGATTATCTGTTGTGGCAGCGCTGAACATATGCCAGACGCTGTCCAATGTTTTCAGCATCGCCTTCCTGGCAATGGGAGGTGCGATCGGCATCATCATCGGGCAGGAGCTCGGTGCCGGCAGGTTTGATGAAGTCCGCGAGAATGCGAACAGGCTCAGTATGTTTGCGGTAATGCTGAGTGTGGTCATGGGGGCTTTGATGTTCCTGTTCTCATCGGTATTCCCGCAGCTGTACAATACGACGGATGAAGTCCGGACACTGGCCGTATCCTTTATCCGCATCATGGCGCTGATCATGCCGGTCAATGCCTATGCGAATTCTGCATATTTCACAATACGCTCCGGCGGGAAGACACTGATCACATTCCTGTCCGACTCCTGTTTCGGCTGGTTCATCAGCATCCCGATCGCATTTGTCCTTGTGCATTTCACGTCACTGCCGATCGTACGCATCTATTTCTGTGTCCAGACGGCGGAGATCCTGAAATGCATCATCGGCTATATCCTTGTGCAGAAAGGCATATGGATCAACGACATCACACTGAGTACAGGAGGATAATGCCGTGAAGATCATCCTGCTCGGAACAGGGACGCCGAATGCGGAACCCTGCGCATCCGGACCTGCATTTGCAGTGATACATAAAGGGAAACCATATCTGGTCGACTGCGGCGCAGGCGTCGTGCGCGCATGCACATCCATGTTTTACAGAGGCGTATATGAACTCAGGCCGCAGAACCTGACGCATGTTTTCATCACGCATCTGCATTCGGACCATACCGCCGGTTTTGCGGAACTTCTGCTGATGCCGTGGGTGCTGGAAAGGCAGGAGGAGCTCCATGTCTACGGTCCGGCCGGAACAGCAGACATGTGTTCGCATATTGCACAGGCGTACCGTACGGATACGGATTTCCGCAATGACGGGCCGGAGCCCGCTAACCATACGGGACATAAGACTGACGTGCATGCGGTAACGGAAGGGAAGGTCTTTGAAGAAGACGGCGTGTGCGTATATGCATACCGGGTCTCGCACGGGCAATTGGAATCTTACTGTTATGTATTTGAGGCGGACGGTAAGAAAGCCGTATTCTCCGGGGATACATGCGCCCTTGAAAAGATGAAGGAGATCGCAGGGGATGCGGATATCCTCATCCATGAGGCACAGTATACGGCAGCTTTAAAAGAACGTACGCCCGCATGGCAGGCCTATCATTCTTCCATGCATACGATGTCTGTCGAACTGGCTGACATCATCGATGCCGCAAAGCCGGCCCTTACCGTCACGGTCCACCGGATCCTGCATCTGAACTGGTACGGGGAAAGACCTGTGCCGGCAGAAGAGATCCGCAGGCGTGAAGACGCCCTGCTGAAGGAGATCACGGACCGGACAGCGTCCCCGTGCATAAACGGGCATGACGGCGATATGTTTGAGATTTGATTATTACAGATAAAAGAGTATAATATTCGCAGTGAGCAGGGGTGCACATATCGTGCTGAGAAATACCCTTACCACCTGATCTGGTTAATACCAGCGTAGGGAGTTCTCGCGAAATCCTTACGCCTTCAGAACGGAGGTGTTTTTTTATGAAAGATCAGAAATCACAGATATCTGTCCGGACACTTGCCTACATGGCATTGTATGTAGCCCTCTACGTCGTGCTGAAATGGGTCGGCAACCTGATCCCTTTCCTGCAGATGCCCAACGGCGGCTCCATTGAACTGGAAATGATCGCCGTATTCATCGCATCTTATCATCTCGGATGGAAAGGCGGCGTAGCCGTAGCCCTGCTGTCCTGGCTGATCACGTATATTCTCGGTTTCCCGATGTGGCTGTATTATCCGGTTCAGATCATCCTGGACTATGTCGGACCGCTCGTCGTCTGCGGCATGGCTTCCCTGATCTGGCCGTTTAAGGATATGAAGGCAGCCGGGAATATGCTCATGTCGCTGCTGATCGCCGCAGGAACATTCTTCGGCATCGTCAACAGCTGGGGCGGTTCTGTGACCGTATATATCGCTTCCGCATTATGCGCGGCAGCTGTATTCGCATTCACATACTGGTATCTGAAAGAGAAGAAGAGATTCGGCATCGTGATCGCGATGCTGCTGAAATACTTCCTGCAGGTGCTCTCCGGCGTATACTACTGGTTCCCGGAAGAGACATACGCAGGCAGTACGGCATCCTGGATCTTCTCGCTCAATTACAACCTGTGGTACAACCTGGTCACCATGGCTGTATGCATCATTGCCGTACCGCTGCTGATCGAGAGACTCGAAAAAACACATATCAGATTTAAATACTGAAACGAAAAAAAACCTGACGCAAATACGCATCAGGTTTTTCTTTATCTTACAAGAACCTCCCGGTCACGCTCTCCGGTGTATCCCGGATCTCTTCCGGCGTCCCGCAGGCAACGATCCTGCCGCCGTCCTCACCGCCTTCCGGTCCCATATCAATGATATGATCAGCGTTCCGGATCACATCCAGGTCATGTTCGATCACGATGACCGTCGCACCGTTGGCGATCAGCGTGCGGAATACCTGCAGCAGTGTTTCCACATCTTTCGGATGCAGGCCTATGGTAGGTTCATCAAAGACGAATACGGTATCCGACTGCTGCCGGCCCATTTCCGATGCAAGCTTCAGACGCTGCGCTTCCCCTCCCGAAAGACCGGGCGTTTCTTCACCGAGCGTCAGGTAGCCAAGTCCCAGAGCCTGCAGTGTTTCCAGCTTCGGCCGCGCTGTATTCATATCTTTGCAGAAACCAAGCGCATGATCGACATCCATGTCCATCAGCTCCGGCAGCGAGAGACTTTCCTTTGCCTTATTTGTACAGCGTATCTTCCGGGCAGCTTTTACACAGCGGCTTCCCCGGCAGTCCGGGCAGGGGATATCCACATCGGGGAGGAACTGTACATCCAGGGAGATCTGGCCTGTCCCGTCGCATACGGGACACCGCAGGGACCCTGTATTGTAGGAGAAATCACCTGCCCTGTATCCGCCAGCCTTCGCAGCCTTTGTCCGCGCATAGATCTTTCGTAATTCATCATGAACATTGGCATATGTCGCGACAGTAGAGCGCACATTGATGCCGATCGGGGATGCATCGATCAGCTTGATATTCCGGATGCCTTCCGCTTCGATCTTTGTGACATGATCCGGCAGCTTCTTTCCGCTGCAGTACGCTTCCAGTCCGGGTATCAGGCTCTCAAGGACCATCGTCGTTTTTCCGGAACCGGATACGCCGGTCACAACAGTCAGACGGTTCTTCGGGATATCGACAGATAAAGGCTTAACGGTATGGATCCTTCCGGTCTCCATGTGTATCTTCCCGGCAGAATACATGTCGGTGCTGTCATTTTTCTTTTCAGCCCTGTATTCTTCGGACAGGTATTTCCCGATTACAGAGACAGCGCTTCCGGCGATCTGCGGGATCGTCCCCTCCGCGATGACCCTGCCGCCGTCTGCACCTGCATGCGGTCCCATTTCAATGAGCCAGTCCGCTTCTTTGAGTATCTGCACGTCATGATCGACGAGCAGTACGGAGTTGCCGTCCCGGACAAGGTCATGGATGACGTCATTCAGTCCTGTAATATTTGCCGGGTGCAGTCCGATCGAAGGTTCATCCAGCACATACAGTACACCTGTTGTTCGGTTGCGCACAGCCCTTGCCAGCTGCATGCGCTGCCTCTCGCCTGTGGATAACGTTGATGAGGTCCTGTCCAGTGTCAGGTAGGAGAGACCGAGATCCATCAGTCTCTTTGCAGTCTCCAGATAGGATTCGCAGATATTCTCCGCCATGTCCCGCATCTCTTCCGGCAGTGAAGCAGGAATACGTTTCACCCATTCGATCGATTCTTTCAGTGTCATCCGGCATGCGTCCGCCAGTGAGATGCCCATCAGCCTCGGTGCCCTTGCGGCATCGGACAGCCTTGTGCCGTTACACGCGGGACATACTTCCTCTTTCAGGAACTTTTCGACACGCTTCATGCCTTTTTCATCTTTCACTTTGTTCAGCGCATTCCGAACAGTCGCTGTCGCGCTGTAATAGGTGAAATCCATCTCCCCGGCTGTAGCGGTATCCGCCTTTTTCGGACGGTAGAAGATATGTTTTTTTACCATCGGACCGTCATAGACGATGTCTTTTTCTTCATCTGTCAGGTCTTTGAAGGGGATATCCGTCCGTACGCCCATGGCTCTGCATACGTCTGTCATCAGCGACCACATCAGGGAGTTCCACGGCGCGACGGCACCGTCGTCAATGGAGATGCTTTCATCCGGCACCAGTGTGCTCCTGTCGACTGTGCGTACAGTTCCCGTTCCCCCGCAGCATTTGCAGGCACCCTGTGAATTGAACGCAAGCTCTTCCGCACCTGGCGCATAAAAGTGTTCACCGCATTCCGGGCATACGATCTCCTGCATCGTCGCAGCCTCAAATCCGGGTCTTACATAATGTCCGTTCGGACACCTGTGACTGGACAGACGGGAGAACATCAGCCTCAGGCTGTTGAGCAGTTCGGTGCCGGTTCCGAAAGTTGAACGGATCCCGGGTACAGCAGGTCTCTGATGCAGGGCGAGGGAAGCAGGCACATACAGGACTTCATCGACGTCTGCCCTCGATGCCTGCGTCATGCGTCTCCTTGTATACGTGGAAAGGGATTCCAGATATCTTCTGGAACCTTCCGCATACAGGACGCCCAAAGCCAGGGAGGACTTCCCCGAGCCCGATACACCGGCTATGCCGGTGATCCTGTTCAGGGGGATATCCACATCGATATTCTTCAGGTTATGCACGCGCGCGCCGCGCACTTCAATATGATCGGGTATCTTATCTTTCATGATGTCTGCCTCATATGTTTTATGTACGCCATTATCATATATGAAAACCGGCAGATTCATATCGGTCTGCCGGTAAATATCAGTTTATTTTGCCCCGATCCGGGCAACGGATTCAAGCCGGATCAGTTTGTCAGCTGTTTTCTTTTTGGATTCGACACGGACGAGCATCCATTCCTCATCCATATCAAGGAGCGTATTCGTTCCGTGCTTCGTATTGCCGTACATCGTGATGTCGACATCTTCGTGATCTTCTTTCAGTTCCAACAGGACGCTCTGTCCGATGTAAGAGCGTGCAGCTTTGATCAGTGAAGCCCTGTCTTCGGAATACCTTGTGCCCTCTACGTTTGTCAGCTGTCTTTCGAGATCGGTCACCCTGGACTTAAGGGAAGATACCTCAAGATAGGCCATAAGGCCGAAGATGCCGAATATAAGACCTATATACTCCATCAGTTGTCCTCCTGCACGAATTCAACCGACAGCACGGAAGATACAGGGATCAGCTTTTCGATATGTCCTTTTTTGGTGTCTGCACTGACTTTCATCCAGCCGCCTTCAAATTCTTCTATGACACATATTGTATTAAACAGGTCGATATCCGCTTCATCCTCAAAGAATGTCAGATCGACTTTCCTGCCGAGCGCCGACTGCAGGAGCCTGCTTACAGGGCTCTGTGACTTTTCGGATGTCTCTTCTGTAATATCATCCTTCAGCAGATAATCGCAGCTTACTCCCAGTATGGAAGCTATATCCGAGATCTTATCGATATCCGGCAAAACAGTACCGGCTTCCCAGCGGCTGACTGTCTGTCTTGTGACACAGAGTTTGTCAGCGAAATCGATCTGTGTCATGCCGAGGTCTTTTCTTTTCCTGGCGATCTTGTTTCCGAGTTCATTCATCATGGGAATTCCTTTCTTTTCTGCCCATATTGTACGGAGAGGACAGGTCGCAGACAAGAAACCTGCGTGCGCAGAATGTAACACGGCGGTTTACATCAGCCTGGTTCTTCTCCAGATCTTCTGTTTTTCTGCTTCCCGGACCAGTTCATCCCGGAAATCCGGATGCGCAATGCTGATCAGCATCTCCGCGCGTTCCCATGTGGATCTGCCGGCAAGGTTCACTGCTCCGTATTCGGTAACGATGAAGTGATCCTGGCTCCGGGGGATGGTCACGATATCCCCGCTGAAATGCGGGACGATCCGGGAATGCACAACACCTTCTTTATCGGTAAATGTGGAAGTAAGGCAGGCAAAAGCTTTGCCTCCTTTAGCCATGGCGGCGCCTGTCAGATAATCCAGCTGTCCGCCGGTGCCGCTGATATGGCGGAAGCCTGCGCTCTCCGCGCCGGTCTGGCCGTACAGGTCGACGGATATGCAGTTGTTGATGGAGATCATATTCTCCTGCAGGGCGATAACTTCCGCGGCGTTGACGAATTCCAGCGGTTCAACGATGACGCCGGGATTCTCATTTACCCAGTCATACAGGGCTGCGGAACCGAACACCATGCCCGTAACGCCTTTGCCGGGCTGGTAGGTCTTCCTCCGGTTTGTCAGCTTCCCGGCTTTGAACAGCTCATAATAGGCATCCCCGCACAGCTCTGTATGCATGCC
>JAILQT010000133.1 GCA_024698805.1 Solobacterium sp. | reverse complement strand
CATTTCATTGAAAAGGTCTTTCGCGTGATCGTCATCCTTCAGCTGGAAATGAAGATAGAAACAGACTTCATCATTTTTAATGTCAGTGATCACCAGTTCCACGATATCATCATCATGAAAAACGGCTTTTCCCTGTGCATACTCTGTTTCAAGATAAACGGTATTGCCGCTTTCACGCACCGTGCATGTATTCTTTGTTTTCTCTTTGATCCAGTCCCGGTATTCTCTCTCATTCATGATTCTACCTGCAGTAAAGCACCATCAGTTTCATCCTGCCTGCGGAAGAGAGTGTGACCTCATTTTCCACAGAACAGAAGCTTTCGCCCTTAGCGATACTGTAGGTACTGTCTTTTTCCGTGATCTCGCCTTCACCGTCCAGGATCGTGACAAATATGTATGTCATATCCGACCGGATCTGCAGCTTTGTACCTGCATCCAGGGAATGCAGCGAGAACTGCAGGTCCCTGTCGTCGATCAGCCTGATCTCATATGTGTCATTCTGCCTGAAAGAGATCATATCAGGCATACAGAATATCTTCCCTTCACGCAGGAGGGGGGAGATATTGGATGTGCTCGGCAGGATCAGTTCCGTAAATACACAGTCTTCATCCGCTCTGAAACCGCACAGCATATATGCAGGACGGATAATGGATTTACCTTCCTCAACGATTATTTCTTCAGGCACATCATCAACTTTGTATTCAATATGGAGTACTCCCTGGTTGATGTAATAAAGCGTATGATGCGTATACCTTTCCGGTACGATCGTCATATCCTTTGCGATCGAATAATGCCTGACCTGATAACCGTAATTCTCATATACGGTATTCTCCACCACGCTCCGGCGCGGCGGCTCATTGATC
Organism: Solobacterium sp.; assembly: GCA_024698805.1. Classification (GTDB taxonomy): domain Bacteria; phylum Bacillota_I; class Bacilli_A; order Erysipelotrichales; family Erysipelotrichaceae; genus Bulleidia. The sequence goes on along the minus strand of JAILQT010000133.1, from coordinate 11,637 downwards.
TCAGCGATGCTGAAGACGATTCCTGTTTTTTCAGTCATAATCACCTCGCTGCCTATATGATACACGATTTTTGCAAAGCTTGCAGGGACGGGTGTACCGGAGGAAAAGAAAACACATGCGGGGACGTCCGTCCCGCATGTGCCTGATGATATGCTCAGTTACTGTTTTTTCGCGAGTTCGCCGAGATAGTTTACAGCTGAGAGGGCTGCTGTATTTCCCTGGCCTGCTGCCTTGATGTACTGGTACGGCTGGCCGGCGATATCACCTGCCGCAAAGAGACCGGGGATGTTCGTACGCATCTGCAGATCGACCTTTACCGCATTGCCTTCGACCGCAAGACCCGGTACGAGCTGGCCGGGGAACTGTGCTTCACGCAGGATGAATACGCAGTCGACCGCATATTCGCCCTCTGTTGTCTTCAGTGTGCTGACTTTCATACCGCCCGCGATCTCAAGAGGTTTGCCGGAGATCACTTCGATATTGTCATGATGCAGCGCAGGCTCGTCCTTATACAGCGGCAGATAGTATACTTTCCCGCAGACTTCGCCGAGGAAATCCGCTTCCGCTTCTTCATGCGCGGATGTGCTGATCACGGCAACTGTCTTATTCCTGTAAAGCGGCGCGTCACACGTTGCACAGTAGCTGACACCTCTGCCGAGATACTGCTCTTCACCCGGATAGGGCTTGCCGGCTGTTACGCCCGCTGCCAGGATCACGCAGGACGCTTCAGCCATATCGCCGTTCGACAGCTGCAGGCTGAAATAATCGCCCATGGCATATACAGATGTCACTTTCAGTTCCGTGATCGTGATATCAAGTTCTTCCAGCTGTTTTGTGAAGGCGGCTGCCATCTCCTTGCCGGTAACGGAAGGCAGGCCGAGGTAATTAAGGATCGGATGATCAACGACCTGCATCTTTGTGCTGAGGTCCTTCATTCCGAAAAGAATGATGTTCTTATTTCTTACTTTCGCGGTGATCGCCGCTTCCAGTCCCGCGGGACCGGTGCCGATAATTGCAATGTCATAACGTGTCATGGAATCTCTCCTTTTCCTGTTTTAATTTTATGAAATCTGGCTGTCCCCGCAACTGTTCTGCACAGAAAAAGGACCTCCCTGCGGAGATCCCCTTCAGTCTTATTTAACTGTGACTGCAGTGATATGAGGGTTCGGACCCTGGTACCAGTACAGGAAGCCTTCGAGATCGACTGTATCGCCGATGTTCAGAGCGCCGACAGCCTTGTATACATCTGTATCCGGTCCTGTGAGGTAGCACTCGATCGTAAAGTCATATGTCTGACCGTTGGAAGAAGCCTTGAAGTAAATGTCATCGCCCTCGCCCTTGTATGTGACAGCGACGTCATTTCCGTCTTCATCCTGGCTGGGTTCGATGACCATATCCTTGAAGGATACCAGTTCGTTCTGATGGTTGATGAGTTCATCCGTTCCGAGAAGTTCTGTTACGTCAGCCGGTTCAGCGATCCAGTTGCCGTCGATAACTTCGATCTCACCGTCCATGATCTCGATCTCACCCTCAAAGTTGCCCTTGAAGCCCTTGATCCTGACTGCCTGGCCCGGAACGAGCTTTGCATATTCTTCTTCGGAGATCGCGCCGTTATATACGAACAGTGCGCCGTCTTCGCTCTGGCAGTACAGTGTAGCTGCATCCTGCCACCAGGACTGCTTGCCCTGTACGAATGTCTCGACCGTTACAGCTGCATCCATATCCGCTGCGACATAATCGGCATAGGACATGACCTCAGCAGTTTCTTCTGTTGTTTCTTCTGTCGTCTCTTCAGCTGTTTCTTCTGCCGTTTCTTCTGCTGTTTCTTCAGGCTCTTCTGCGGAAGATGCCGCTGCAGAAGAAGCAGGAGCTGTGCTGCTGCATCCGGCCAGACCTGCTGCTAACAGCAGAGCCAGTACAGAGTTCCAAGTCTTTTTCATTTCTTTCTCTCCTTTGGGGAATTCACCCATAACCTAATTATATGCGATGTTTTGCCTTTCGACGCAATTATTTGGAAGCCTTTTCCTTCGATTTAAGAACGAACCAGTATACAGCGATCAGTGCCCATACAGCAACGAGCGTGACAAGCAGTGTTTTGGAAGCCTTCGGTAGCGGGCCGAGATCCTGCTTTTCGGAAGCGTCGCCGAAATTCTGATCGAGATGATAACGGGATACCGTATTGGAATAGAGTTCCTCGATATACGCGTCATCGACTTTTTCCTTTCTGCGGATCGACTTGACTACGCTCTCGATCAGCGTGCCTGCAGCGTCCCTCAGGTCGGTCGAACCGTTGAACACCGGCGTCGTAAATGTATACGTAACATTGTCGATCAGCAGCCTGGATGCCTGGATCTTGGTAGCGTAATGCGCGTCATTGTCCGTGCCTTCCAGGCTCAGGTATTCCTGATACTGTTCCGACTCCTGCGCTTTCAGTGTGACAGGCACATAGCCTTCCGTTTCCGCATATGCCGTCTGGACGTCATTGGTGATCATATACTGCGCGAACAGCCAGGAAGCGAGGACTTCCTGCGGGTCATCCTTGTTGAAGACACAGATGGAAGGTCCCTGCGAGATCATCTTCGGATCGGATGTGTCAAACTGCGGGATCATACGGACGACAGTCTCGAACTGTACGAGCTTGTCCGGGCTGATGTCGACCAGCGGCGCATCGGAGCCCATCCATGTCGCGCCGGCAGTGGAGTCGATCGCGAAGATGCACTGTCCGGCATTCAGGAAGTTGGCAGGATAGCCGGAGATCTTGAATGTGGAGAAAGCACCATTGCCGACGTGATCGCCGATCATCATCAGGAGGTCTCTGGTATCGTCATTGAAGATCTCGATATTCCCGTTCACATCGGAATATCCGGCATTCTTCTGCTTCAGCATCTGGATCATCATGTTGTCGGTAGACTTGTAGATGATCGGGATCATGACATTCTGCCCGTTGACCTTATAGTTCCCGGAACTGTCTTTTTCCACTGCCGCATCCGCAACTTCGAACATGAAGTCCCAGGTAACGATATCCGGTACTTCAAAGCCGAGCTTTTCGACATATGTCTTATTGATATAAAGCGCTTCGGTCGAACGCATGAAGGGCAGCGCATAGTGCTCGGTGCCGAGGACGCATTCCTTAAGGAACTGCGGGACGATCTCGTCCTGGCGGACGGAATCGAATTTTACTTCGGATCCCCCGAGTCCGTATTTCGCATCTGCGAACAGGCTGTCCAGGGGAACGACGACATTCTCGCCTGTCTTATAGGTCGCGATATGGTCCGGATAGGTGATGCACACATTCGGCGTCGTCTTTGTGGCGATATTTGTGATGACATCACTGTAGATCTTGCCGTAATCGGTATACAGCTTCATCGTTACCGTGATGTTGGGATACAGGCTCTGGAAATCCTCGATCGCCTTTTTATAGATCTTTGTCTGGGTCACGTTCGTATCGTTCTTGGCCCAGAACGTGATCTCGTATTCCCTGGAGGAATCGAATCCTTCAGGCACCGCAAACGCTTCGGATTTCACGGAACCGTGGCATGCGGTGAGCGGAAGCACAAGCATGGCCGCTGCAAGCAGCGTGATAAGCTTCTTTCTCATCCTTTTGTACCTCCTCTGGAAACACCTGCCATGATCTTCTTATGGAAGACCAGGAACAGTACGATCAGCGGTACGGAGATGACGACGACAGCAGCCATCATAGCCGGGATGTTCTCACGCCCGAAGCCGCTCTCACGGATCGCCTGGATACCGTTTGAAACAAGGAAGTACGCTTCCTTATCCGTGATCAGTCTCGGCCATACATAGGAGTTCCAGCATTCGATGACTTTCAGGATCATGATCGTAACGATCGTCGGTGACGAGATCGGCAGCATGACTTTCCACAGATATTTCAGATCACTCGTGCCGTCGACTTTGGCGGCTTTGTAGAGCTCATCCGGTATCTGCTCGAAATTCTCCTTCAGCAGGTAGATATAGAAGATCGACGTGACGGAAGGCAGGATCAGGCCCCAGAAGGTATTCCTCATGCCCAGGCTCGTGATCGTAACGAAGTTCGTGATGATAACGAGTTCGTTCGGGATCATCATCAGGGACAGGAATGCCGTGAATGTCAGGTTCTTGCCTTTGAATTCCAGCCTTGCGAATGCGAATGCCGCAAGCACGATCACCACCAGCATGATCGCTGTCGTCGCAAGCGTGAAGATCAGGGTATTCGTGAAATACCTTGCCAGCGGGACTGCCGTGAAAGCTGTTTTATAGTTGTCGAACGTGGGGTCCGATGCGTAAAAGCGGGGGATGTATTCAGAATTGTAGGAACTGTAGCTCTTGATCGATGTCAGCAGCATCCAGTAGAACGGGAACAGGACGATGACCGCCCAGATGACGAGCATCACATATGTCACCGTCTTCAGGATCTTTTTATTCCGTCTGGATCTCTTCTCTATCTCAGCGTAACTGTTGATTTCACTCATAGTACACCTCTCAGAACGTGCTGCTTCTGTCAGAGATCAGAAGGTTGATGGTCGTGATCGTCAGGACGATCGCAAACAGGATCAGCGCAGCTGAAGAAGCGTAGGAAGGATAACCGCCCCCGTTTCCGTACAGCATATCGTAGACATAGCCGACGATCGTGTTCATGCCTGCGGCGTTCAGGTCCGTGCCGAACAGTGCGACCGCGTCGGAGTATGCCTTGAACGCGCCGATAAAGCCGGTGATGATCAGGTAGAAGATCATCGGCGAGATCATCGGCAGCGTGATCTTCGTAAAGATCCTCCAGCCGGATGTGCCGTCGACCTTGGCAGCCTTGTAATAATCCTCATTGACCGATGCGAGCGCGCTCGTCAGGATCAGGATCTTGAAAGGCATGACGATCCATACCGTGTAAAAGCACAGGACAAACATCTTCGCCCAGTACGGTCCGTCGATAAAGTCTACGGACGAGCCGCCGAACCACTGGATCAGCAGATTGACCAGGCCGTCCGAGTACGGCGTCTTTTTAAACAGGATCATGAATACCAGACCGACTGCCAGCGTATTTGTGACATAGGGCAGGAAGTACAGCGTCTGGAACAGTTCCTTCAGTTTTTTGATCGAATTCAGCCCGACGCTGATCAGGAGCGCAATGCCGGTGGACAGCGGGACTGTGATGATGACAAGAATAAATGTATTCTTCAGTGCCTGAATAAAATACGGGTCATGCAGAACATAGGAGTAATTATACAGACCTATGCCGTACGATGTCTGGGAAGCGGAATTGTATCCTTCCTCAACGGAATATACCAGTACGTCGAACAGCGGATAGATCATGAATACGCCCAGGAACGCGAGAGCAGGCAGAAGATATATCCAACCCTTCCAGCTGCTCTTCATTTATCTGACCTCGTAAGACAGGGCTTCTTCGGTATCTTTCGAAAAAACGAGCGTCTTGAACGGCTTGACGGAGAAGCGTACGAATTCACTTGCAGGATCCACTTTATTCTCAGCACTGATGATCGAACGGATCTGTGTTCCGGTCATGGCATCATGCGAAGATACGATGCTGGTATCCCTGCCCATGACCTCAACGCCGATAAGCCTGCATTTCATCGGTCCGTCCTGATCGAGTATGAATCCTTCCGGGCGGATGCCGACATAGACATCCTGGTCTTCCAGGCCTGTTACCTCAAGGATCCTGTCTTCGCCGACATACAGTCCGCCGTCTTTTACGCAGCCGTCGAACACATTGATCGGGGGTGTGCCAAGGAACTTGGCAACGAACAGGTTGACCGGGAAGTCATAGACAGTCTGCGGTTTGCCGATCTGCTGGATAACACCGTCCTTCATGACGACGATCATATCCGAGATGCTCATCGCCTCTTCCTGGTCATGCGTTACGAATACGGTCGTGATGCCTGTTTCCCTCTGGATCCTCCGGATCTCTTCACGCGTCTGCAGGCGGAGTCTCGCATCCAGGTTTGACAGAGGCTCGTCGAGCAGGAGGACACGCGGCATCTTGACAAGCGCACGCGCGATCGCGACGCGCTGCTGCTGGCCACCGGACATCTGTTTCGGCTTGCGGGCAAGCAGGTGGTCGATCTGCACGAGCTTTGCGGCTTCCTCACAGCGTTTCACCATTTCTTCCTTGGAAAGCTTTGCGTCGCCTTTGAAGTTCTGCAGCGGGAACATGATATTCTGCAGGACTGTCATATGCGGATACAGCGCATAGCTCTGGAATACAAGTCCGACGCCCCTGTTTTCCGGCGCGAGATTCGTTACGTCATCGTCACCGAAAAAGATCTTGCCGGAAGTCGGCGTTTCAAGTCCGCTGATCAGGTTGAGCGTCGTGCTCTTCCCGCATCCGGAAGGGCCGAGCAGGCCGATCAGCTGCCCGTCAGGGATCTCGAAGGTGAAGTCATTTACCGCGTAGACATCAGCTCCTCCTTTTTCTCTGGAAGGGTACCGTTTAGTCAAATTCTGCAATACAACTTTCATATGTTTTTTTTCCTTTTTATTCATTGTAAAACATTAGCCGGTAAATTGCGGAATGAATAATCAGAACAGCCGAAAAAAAAGAAGCAGGTACCATATACGCGTGACAGTCCGGTATATGACAGCTTCATACTGTCCCCGTAAGCGTACGTCCCCCTGCAAAACCGTTTTTCCTGTATGCAGGAAAAATGCATAACACTGAAAATGTACTATAATTATAGATATCGTAAGGAGTCGCATTATGAGTGAAGCAACGGAGAATAAAAGCCTGCTGAAAGAGACCCTGTCGGTCGCATGGCCCGCGGTCCTTGAAAGCTTTTTCGTTTCCCTCGCGGGCATGATCGATACCATGATGGTATCCGCGCTCGGTACCTATGCAGTCGCATCTGTCGGACTGACGACCCAGCCGAAATTCATTACCCTCGCCATCTTCCTTTCCTGCAATATCGCGGTATCCGCACTGGTCGCTAGAAGGAAGGGACAGGGCAACCGGAGGAATGCAAACGAGATCCTTGTGACAGCACTGACATTCACCGTGATCGCCTGTGTGATCATCACGCTTGCGTCCATATTCGGCGCACATCCGATCATTAATTTTGCCGGATCGAATGCCGATACGCACAGCTCTGCGGTCCTCTACTTCCGCGTGATCCAGGGAGGCATGATCTTCAATGTCCTCTCACTCGTCATCAATGCGGCGCAGCGCGGCAGCGGGAACACGAAGATCGCGATGCGCACCAACGTCGTCTCCTCGATCGTCAATATCGTATTCAACTATCTGCTCATCGGCGGTCATTTCGGTTTCCCGAGATGGGAACTGTTCGGTGCCGCGTTCGCAACTGTGCTCGGTACGGTAGCCGCCTGCGCCATGAGCATCATGTCCCTGTTTGACAAAAACAGCTATCTTTCCATCCCCTACATCATGAGCGAGAAGATCCGGCCTGCCTGGGACACGATGGGCTCCATCCTGCGCCTCGGATCGAATATGTTCGTTGAGAATATCGCGATGAGGGTCGGCTTCCTGACGACAGCGATCCTCGCAGCCAAGCTCGGTACGGACGCCTTCGCGGCGCACCAGGTCGGCATGAACTTCCTGTCATTAGGCTTCTCGTTCGGTGACGGCATGCAGGTAGCTGCAGTCGCACTCATCGGCCGGAGCCTGGGCGAACAGGATCCGGAAAAAGCAAAGCGCTACGGTGCCTTCTGCCAGAGAACAGGCCTCGGCATATCGTTTATTCTTGCGATCATACTCTTCCTGTTCGGCAGGAACCTGTTCTCCCTGTTCTTCGCAGATGCGCACGTCCTGGATATGGGCATGATCATCCGGAACTACATCATCGTGATCGTCCTGTTCCAGATCTCCCAGATCATCTACGGCGGCTGCCTGCGCGGTGCAGGAGACGTCAAATATACGCTGTTCGCAGCACTGATCTCCGTAACACTGATCAGGACCATCGTTACCTGGGTACTGACATCGGTCCTGAACTTCGGGCTCCACGGCATCTGGATCGGTATCCTTGCCGACCAGATCTCACGCTTCCTCTTCCTGTCGCACCGTTTCAGACAGGGGGCATGGATCAATGTCCGCATATAAAAAAAGAAGATGTTTCCATCTTCAGTTCAGATTGTCATGAAATACTGATTTCAGGGAATCCTCAAAGATTCCCTTTGTTTTTTCCAGGAGCTCGTCCTGGTCGATCATTCCTTCATTGAATTCTTCAAACAGCTCCTGGATCTCGGAGAGGTCAAGCTGGATGATTCCCGCTGAAAGGAGGATCGACTGTTTTTTATCGTGCAGTCCCGGAAGGAAGCCTTTATGTTCCCTGCCGTTGTCTTCCATTATGTATATGTCTTTTTCAAAATCGAATGTGATCCTGTCCATGGCGCACTCCTTTCAGTTAATGATATTGTAACTTGTTTTTCCCCGCATGATAAGGCTAATGCATGCAATATTCCAATTGAATATTCCGTCGTAATTTCGTAATAGTGCACCGCCTTTTTTGTCTTATTTATCGTACAGTTCCTGAAATATCATCACATATGATGAAATCCGGGGAATTTAACATCGTAAAAAGGCTGGAAGAACTGCTGAAGGCAAGGGACATTACACCGTATAAGCTCGGCCAGATCAGCAGTATCCCGCATGCGACCATATACACCTGGCTGGAAAAAGGTGAATTCCCGGGAAATGAATACCTTCTGAAGATCTGCAAAGCGCTGGATATAACGATCCCCGAGTTCTTCAACGCCTGCAGCGATATCATGATCACGGAACCGGAAGATATCCGGCACATGCAGAAATACCATCTGCTGACTGAGAAACAGAAGGAACTGATCGACAGTTCCATGAATTTGTTCATCAATGAAAAGTAAAAGACACAGGTCACTGAGATCTGTGCCTTTTTGAAATCAGTTGATCTCGTCCTTGGAGCCGTCGTTCTTGATGACTTCGATCCTGCATTCAAGACCGTACGCAGCGATAACGCCTGCGATCATAGCCCAGGGGAATGCAAGCAGTCCGACAAGGCCTGCGCCGATGCCGACGTTGACGGGGAGACTGAGGATGACCTCATCCTTCCTTGTGATCTGTACACGGTCGACATTGCCTTCCTTAACAAGTGCCTTGACTTTGTCGATCAGTTTGCTGATCTCTTCACTTCCGTTTGTATTCATGGATCTGATCGCAGCTTCGGCATCTCCGCCGACCTTTTCGAGAGCTTCTTTTGCAGCCTTGTAATCAAGACCTGTCTCTTCCATTACCTTTTCAAGTTCTTCAAGTGTGATCTTCATTTTCAATTACCTCCGATCTACAACTCTATTCTGAATACTTTTTACAGGATTTTCAAATGGTGTTTATTACGTTTTCTTTAAAATTTGAACGCCGGTCAGTTTTTTGCCGGCATGTACGAAGAAAACACGGATATCTTTGAAATTCTCCTTCCCGGTGATACGATAATCCCGGGAAGGGACTGAGAGATAAGATGAAGCTTTGATCCGCAAAACAGAAAGAGATTCGATTCACCGGCATGTTTTTTTCATGCGCAGTCTTATGTATCAACTGGTTTACGGAGGACACAGGATATGCTGCAGATACAGGACCTTACGATCACCTGTCTGAAGGATCAGAGGATCCTTCTCGATCATTTCAGTTACACACTCAATCATTCGGATAAAACCGTGATCATCGGCGAGGAAGGCAACGGGAAATCCACTTTGCTGAAGTGGATCTTTGATCCTTCCCTGATCTCATCCTATGCCGAGGCATCCGGCACTATCAGCAGGCAGAACGAGATCATACGCTATCTCCCCCAGGAACTGGACAAAACATATCATTCCAAAACTGTCTATGAGTTCTTCTGTGATGAGCCCTGCTTTTTCATGCGCACGCCGGCAGACCTTTCCCGGATCGCCGCCGACACAGGCATCCCGCTGGACCGCTTTTATTCGGACCAGATCATGCATACGCTCTCGGGCGGTGAGAAAGTCCGTATCCAGCTGGCAAGGCTCCTGACGGCAGATCCCGGCATCCTGCTGCTGGATGAGCCGACCAATGACCTGGATATCGAAACGCTGGAATGGCTGGAATCCTTCATAAAGAAAACGGATGCAGGCGTGCTGTATATCTCCCACGATGAAACATTCATTGAGAATACAGCAGACCGGATCATCCACATAGAGCTTGTCAAAAGGAAGACGGAAAGCAGGTGGACTGCTTCCGATATTTCCTACAGCGAATATATAAAGAGAAGGAATGCTGCACTCAGCCATCAGGAACAGATGGCTGAGAGCGACAGGAGGCAGGACAGGATCCGCATGGAGAAATTCCGGCGCATCCGGTCCAGGGTCGAACATGAACAGAGAACGGTCTCCAGACAGGACCCGCACAGCGGCCGGCTTCTCAAGAAAAAGATGAAATCCGTGAAGTCCATGGAGAAGCGATTTGAAAAACAAAGGGAGGACATGACGGACTTCCCTGTTGTTGAAGAAGCTGTATTCTTTGATTTTCCGGGATCCTGTGCAGTACCGCCGGGAAAGAGGATACTGGATCTGGATATCCCCGTACTGTATTCGCCTGACGGGACACTGCTCTCCCGGGACATCCGGCTTTATGTCCCTGGAAGCGGGAAGATATGCATCACAGGCCGCAACGGGTGCGGGAAGACGACACTGCTGAAAAAGATATACGAAGAGCTTTCGCAGCGGACCGACATCCGGACGGGATGGATGCCGCAGGATTATGAAGACCTCCTGGATCCGGATCTGGATCCCGTCGCTTTCCTTGCGAAAGACAGGGACAGGGATACCGTCACGAAAGTCAGACAGTATCTCGGTTCCATGCGTTATACAACAGATGAGATGACACATGCATGCGCCGAGCTGTCCGGCGGACAGAAGGCCAAACTGCTGATCCTGAAAATGATCCTGGATGAATGCAATGTATTGGTGCTGGATGAGCCGACACGGAATTTCTCACCGCTTTCCGCCCCGGTCTTCCGGCAGGTGATCCGCCGTTTCGGGGGCACAGTCATTGCCGTCTCGCATGATCGGAAATATCTGCGTGAATGTGCGGATACGGTATACGCTATGGACCGTCTGGGACTTCATAAAGAATAACGAACAGAAACAATATAAAAAGACACGGTTTGCCCGCAGGAGCCGACTGTGTCTTTTATATGTTCATTCCCTTCCGGACAGCCCAGATCGCAAGCTGTGTTTTATCGCGGAGCTTCAGTTTCAGAAGGATCCCGCTGATATAATTGCGGATCGTCCCCTCTGACAGGAAAAGCGATGAAGCGATCTCCTTGTTGGACAGCCCCTGTCCGACAGCACGGATGATCTTGAGCTCACTGTCGTTGAACTGTGCCGCCGCTTTTTCATCGATTTCCGTATCCTCCGATTTCCTGCCCATCTCGGCAAGATCACGCATAACTTCCGTTGCGATCTTTGGAGGGATCAATGTCCCGCCGCTGACTGCGATATTTACTGCTTCGATAAACTGTGCTTTTGTACTGTCCTTCGGTATACAGCCGCTGGCACCGTTTTTCAGTGCGCCGATAATGCATTCATCGTCTTCTGAATCGGTCATCACGATCACCTTGATATCCGGGTAACTGTCCCTCATCATACGTGGAACTTCTGCAGTGCTGTTCCCCGGACCGCTGTTGAGCATTA
>JAILQT010000125.1 GCA_024698805.1 Solobacterium sp. | reverse complement strand
TAGTCTGTAAAAAACATATATTCCCTCCTGATGATATAACTTCTTTTCATTTCCAGTACTGCTCTGTCAATATTATCGCATAGTTCGTCATCCACTTCAATGCCATTGACATAATCAAGGAATGCTTTCAGTTCAGGTGTGACGGGACCTTTTCTGCCTTTCGGATTGAGCCATATGACCTTTCTCCCGTCGTCTGTTTCAATGTCCGGATCCGTTCTGTAATATGACACCTGATCATTAACATATCTCTGCCTGTCAGCAGGATCGAATCCGCAGATGATGATGAGTGTAACATCAGGAAGATCATACTTTTCGTCACCTTTTTTCAGCAGTACGGAATCGATCACCGCCGTATATCCGCGGGCTCTTTTTTTCAGATAAGGCAGCGGTCTGTTCTGCATCTCGATCACGATGATCCTGCCGCTTTCTGTACGGATCATGATATCGGAAATGATATGCTTTTCCGGTTTTGCATTGCCCAGTCTGTATTCCTGCCGGATGGACCGGATCTCGTCGTTTTCCAGCTCGGGCATGATCCTGACCAGGATCTGTTTCGCGATATCCATGCGGGTCGTCATGATATATGTGAAGACAAAACTGTCCGTGAAATTGGCATACATCCATCTCTGTTCACCTGTCGGGGCCTGGATACTTTGAGGCATCTGTATCATTTTTGCCATGTGATCTCTGACCTCCTCTGTATAATTCATTCCACGAAAAATGAAAAAAGCCGGAAACCCGGCTTGTCTGCATCATCTGATCTTATCTTTTCTGTAAAGGATATTGGCTGTTCCCCCGTCCTTCCGCTTCATTGTTTCATCAACTGCTTTTGCGATGAAGACGGGATGACCGTCCCGTTCCCCGTTCAGCAGGGAATCATCCCTGCCTTCGATAATATCTTCACACAGGGCGATCGACTCATCGAGGATCGTTTTGTCACCGTAGTTATGCGGATGCGAATACAGTACGGAATCGTATTCATCTTCATATTTATTTTTGAACCGGATGAGGGATTCCCGGTATTCCCGGATCGTCGTACACTCATTCAGCTGCATGAATGCGGCGGAATTGCAGGCATCCCCGAACAGTACGATCCTCTTTTCACGGAACAGGACAGCGTGCGAGCCGCGTGTATGTCCCGGCATCGCCAGCATCACGATACTGCTTCCGCCGAGGTCGAATACCTGGTCCGGCACAAATGTACGGATCTGTCCTTCTTCCAGGTCGGGAACGATGTCCTTTTCTTCAAATGACATACCCTGCAGGGCACTGATGCGCACTTCCCTTTTTGCGCCGCGTAGCGCCAGGGCGATATCGTCTTTATGGATACAGACATGGCTGAATTCCCCCGCGCCGCCGGCATGGTCATAATGCCCGTGCGTAAGAATTACGGTCAGGGGTCTGTCCATTATGGTATGGACGTATTCCTTAAGGCTGCCGATGCCGAAGCCGGTATCGATCAGCGCTGCTTTCTCTTTCCCGACAGCCAGATATGCGAAGACCCTGCCCGGCAGGATGAGCCTGTACAGGCCTTCATCTATGATCTCATGGTTAAAATAATTCATGATCCTATCTCCTTGTATTACCATTATACAGGGGAACTGCACGGAGCGGTCTGCCTGACAAAAAACAGCGTACTTCCCGCCGATAACTGGTATGATTATTCCTGCAGGCACCATGCGCATATTTACGGAGATACATCATGAACAAAGAAACGATCGAAAGAATCCGGAGATTTACAGCTGAGCGCGACTGGGAACAGTTCCATACGCCCGCGAATCTCGCGAAATCCATTTCCATTGAAGCCAATGAACTGCTGGAATGCTTTCAGTGGAGCGACGAGGAATATGACCTTGAACATGTAAAGGAAGAACTGGCGGATGTCATCGTATACTGTCAGGACATGCTGGACAGGCTGCAGCTCGATGCGGATGAGATCGTAAACAAAAAGATGGATCAGAATGAACGGAAGTATCCTGTTTCCAAAGCAAAAGGCAATAATACCAAATACGATCAGTTCTGAAGGAGTATGAGATGGTTGGGAAGTATAAAGTCATCACCCTCTGCGGCAGCACCCGCTTTAAGGATGAATTCATGGAGGCATCCAAGCAGCTGACGCTGCAGGGCAATATCGTCATCAGTGTCGGGCTCTTCGGTCATTCCGGGGATAATGAAGTCTGGGAAGGAATGCCTGAAGATACGCTGACAAAGACCAAGGAGATGCTGGATGACATGCACAAAAGGAAGATCGACATGGCAGACGAGATCTATGTGATCAATAAGGGCGGCTATATCGGCTCCAGCACCAGGTCTGAGATCGAATACGCAGAGGCTGCGGGCAAGCCTGTGCATTACATGGAGGAGGTCAAATGACAGACAGTGTCATCGATGGATATATCAATGCGCAGGATGAAGGCATCCGGGAAAGACTGCACCTGGTAAGGAATGCGATCCGCGAGGCGATTCCCGAAGCGGAAGAGTGCATCTCCTATAAGATGCCGACATACCGCAAAGGCCGTAATATCATCCATTTCGCTGCGGCAAAGAATCATATCGGCATCTATCCGGGACCGGAAACGATCGAAGCGTTCGCAGACAGGCTGAAGGGGTATAAGACCTCGAAAGGCGCGCTGCAGCTGCCCGACAGCAGGGAGCTGCCGCTGGACCTGATCCGTGAGATCGCACAGTACAGTTATGAGAGATACAGCAAATAAATTATGAAAAGATTGGCATTATTACTGCTGTGCGCGGTGTTCTTCACCGCCGGATGCACAGCTTCAGATGAGGGCAGTATGAAGAAAACCTACAGTTATACACAGATCTCGCAGGATGAAGCGAAAGAGATGATGCAGAAAGACGACGGCCATATCATCGTCGACGTGCGCAGGGAGGATGAATACGCCGAAGGGCATATCCCAGGCGCAGTCAATATCCCCAATGAACGGATCGGGACATCCATGCCTTCTCAGCTTCCGGATACAGACCAGGTCATCCTTGTTTACTGCAGGAGCGGCAACCGCTCCAAGGATGCCTCCGAAAAGCTGGCACGGATCGGTTATACGAACGTCTATGAATTCGGCGGCATCAATACATGGACCGGCGAGGTCGTCGCAGAAGACAACTATACAGAAGCGATCCGGCCGGTCCCCG
>JAILQT010000082.1 GCA_024698805.1 Solobacterium sp. | reverse complement strand
GCTTCAGTTCACGGATGATCAGGTTCATCCGGACTGGCTGCAGTCCTTTTCATACGGTTATTTTGTATTCTGTGTATTCAGCAGTCTGTCAATGATCTCCTTGTGAATAGGTATGATCCTGTACTGGCTGAGATCTTTGATATCGACCCACCTGTGATGCAGGCCGCTGGAGCCGGGAAGCGTTTTTTCTTCCGATTCAAATGTGATGGAAAAAGCATCCGTGATGATCCGGAAGACGGAGCCGTCCAGCATCGAGGCAATGCGGTGCGGGTCGTCGAACAGGCCGATCTCCTTGAGCTGCGCGCCTTTCATGCGCAGTCCTGCGTCTGTCAGCGTACGTACGGCACAGTTGCGGAAACTCTCTGTCTGTTCCAGGACACCGGAAAGGACGCCCCACTGGAACGTATCGATGCGGTGTTCAAGAAGGATCTTCGACCCGCATGTGACGATGACTGCCGCCTCAAGGCAGGGTCCTGCATTTAATTCGGGAGCGGGCTGCCCTTTGATATAGTATCTCGCAAAAGGCATTATTCACCCCGGACTGTTTTCAGTACCTCATCCAGATCCTGTTCTTTGGATTCATTGAAAGCGATCGTGATCGAATCGTTTTCATCATAGCGGGGGATGATGTGGAAATGGAGATGGTCAACGCTCTGTCCCGCGATCCCGCCGCAGTTGCTCAGGACGTTGCAGCCGGCAGCTTTTGTATTCTCGACGATCTGCCTGCTGAGGACACGGACAGCTTCCATGACCTGGGAAACGGTCTCACTGTCGGCTTCAATGATATTGCGCACATGCTTTTTCGGCATGACGAGCGTATGACCGTATGTGACCTGGGAGATGTCCAGGATCGCCAGGACGTTCTCATCCTCATAGACACGTTTTGAAGGGATCTTATTTTCGATGATGCTGCAGAAAATGCACATAATTGTTTCCTCCTCGGCAAATTATACCACCTGTAAGCTTCCATGGGATATGAAAAAGCCCCGCAGGGCTTTGGTTTATTCGGATGCTGTTCCGTCCTGGACGACATATTCCGGATAGCTTTCCTTTACGGCATTGTATGCATCGATATCGTAAAGGCGGAAATTGTATTTGTTCAGGTAGAATGTCTTGATCTTTTTGGCGAAATCGGAGTTCGAAGAGAAATAGCTGACGATGTCGTCATGCAGCGTTTCCGTATCGGTCTCGTCCGCGTGGACAAGGTAGAACTCGGAACCGTCGGATGAGATGATGTTCTGCCAGCCGTCATCCGCACCGAGGGAGAAGAGGACTGTCCTGACCATTGCGTCGAGTTCCGTGGATTCGAGCGTATAGATCGAGGAGCTGCCTGTTGAATCGGAATTGTGGTTCTTGGCTGCTTCTGATGCGTCTGCTTTCCCGTCTTTCAGTTCGGAGAGGGCAGCGTTGGCATCGTCTTCGCTTTTGAATGTCAGGATCGTAGCTTTGAGGGGTTTGTATTCCTCGATGAGCTTGTCGTAATTCTCCTCGATGTACTTCTCTGTGAGCTTGTCTTCCTTTTCATAGGCGAGCAGATACTCATTGATATAGTCTTCTTCGGTCATGCCGGAACTTTCGAGGTAGGATGTGAAGGAATCGCCGTAGATCTCCTTGTAGGATGCAAGTGTCTCCTCGGCGGATGTCCGCATCTCATCGGTGACTTCGATCTCCTGGTCGGCGATGTAGTGTGAAGCAGATGTGGTGATGACACCTGCCGTGTCGGAACTCTTCATCATGCTGTAGACAGTTCCTTTTGTAACGGTCGTGTTTCCTACGGTGAACAGGACTGTATCCGCGTCCTTCAGTTTTGCGGATGCGTCCGTGCAGCCTGCAAGGGTTACGAGCATCATGCCCGCGATCGCTGCTGTAAACTGTTTCTTCATCAGTTGTCATCCTCGCTTTCCGGCTCTTCGCTGTCTACAGGCTCGACGTCGTAGACTTCTTCTTCGCCTTCTTCTTCCGTGACTTCTTCAACTGGGATGTCAGAGGCTTCTTCTTCCGGCTTGTCTTCAGACGGCGCAAGGGCAGATGTAACTGCCTTTTCCAGGTCTTCGTTGCCTTTGAAATCGAAGCCGATCTCCTGGGCTTTTTCCCAGATCGCAGTATTTGCGAGTGTTGTGTCGTAGTTGCTTGTCAGGGACTCGTACGGATCGACATCCAGGCTGTCCGCTTCAAGCTTTTCCGGTGTCGTCGCTGTAGCCATGATGCGGAAGTAACCGAAGTTCCCGGAGTAGACCCAGTCGCTGACTTCGCCTTCATTGAGCGCAAGGGCCGCATTCAGGAATGCAGTGTCCAGTGAAGTCGTGTTCGCATCGATGATGCCGAGGGCGCCGCCGCTGCTCTTTGTGGAATCGTCTTCGCTGAATTCCTTCGCGGCGTCTTCGAATGTGCCGTTCTTGAGTGCTTCATCAACAGCAGCCATCCTCTTGCTTTCGTCTTCGGTCGGACTGCCTTCCGCGCTCTTGTTTGCGGAATCCTCAAACTTGATGAGGATATAGGAGATGCTCCTGATCTTCAGTTCATCAAAATGTGCTTTCGCATAGTCTGCGACGAGCTTCGTGCGCTTGAGATCCATAAGCAGGTAATCCTCAACGCTTGTATACCCGGTGCTTGCGAGGTCCGCTGCCAGCTTGGACTCGTATTCGCTGCCGTAGTTGTTCTTGTAGTTGGAGATGATGTATTCCGCCTGTGCTGCGGCATCTTCCTTCATCTGGTCTGTAGCCTCGACGCCGGCTTCCGCGACCGCGTTCGTGAACATCGTGACCACGGCGCTGCTGCCGCCCTGTTTGTACAGATCGTCATAGAATCCGGATGCTGTAACATCTTTATCGCCGATGGAATAGATGACGCCTTCGCCGTTTACTGTCTTGCCTTTCAGCTTGCCTTTGTTCGTATCATATATATAGAAGATACTGATACAGGCGAAGGCTGCTGCTACAAGTACTACGAACCAGTTCTTTTTTAAGAATGTATTCATATTGCCTCCCAATAAAAAAACGCTTATTCATTATAGGATAAGCGCTTCTTATTTGCAATTTAACAATCTGAATCCTGTGTGAATTTTTCTGTTATCTGGTCAGAAGAACAGCCTCCTCCTCCTTGTAAACATTGAATTCACGCCTTTCAAAACCGGCTGATGTGAGCAGGTCGTTAAGCTCATCAATGCTCTTTTCCGTCCGGAGTGTGAACAGATGGCTGCTTTCCCGTGAACAGATACCTTCACCTGCAATGAGTTTGAAGGGGATCCGCGCAGCGAATACGGATTCATCAAATTCGATATAATATGCTTTTTCCATAATCCTATTATAGCGCAACTCCCTGCAATTGTTTCAAGATTCAATTGCTTTACAATCCCATTAGTTTTGATATAGTAAATACAACTATGAGGGAGTAACCGGCAGGAAATGCCGGGCGGACCGTCAGCACGGCGAAAGCCCGGTCCGTCATGAAAGGTGAGACTCATGCACACATGGACTGTGCATGGGCGATGTATGAATGCCGGATACAGTTCGTGTGTATCCGTTTTTACATGGAGGTGGATATATGTTAAAAGTGGATCATGTGACGAAGCGGTACGGGAAGACGCTCGCATGCGATGACGTATCGTTTGAACTGCAGGACGGATCGGTGACGGTCCTTCTCGGCCCCAACGGCGCCGGCAAGAGCACGATCATGAAATCGATCATCGGCTTTCTGAAGTATGAAGGGAAGATCACGGCCGGGGGATATCCCGCAAAGTCGCAGCAGGCGAGAAGGATGCTCGGTTATATCCCGGAGATGCCTGCGCTGTATCCGAACCTGACGGCGGAAGAACATATGGAGTTCCTCGCCAGGGCATACAGGAATAAGGATTATAAGGATAAAATGAACGAACTGTTCAAAAAGTTCGAACTGGATGACAAAGGAAAGAAGTTCGGCGACGAGCTCTCGAAGGGCATGCAGCAGAAGCTGAACATCTGCCTCGGGCTTTTAAATGACCCTTCGATCCTGCTGCTGGACGAGCCGATGATCGGCCTTGACCCGCATGCGATCAAGGAACTGAAGAATACGATCGAGGAACTGCGGGCAGAAGGAAAGACGCTTCTGATCTCCACGCATATCATCGACAGCGTCGATATGCTGTGGGACAGGACACTGATCATGCAGAGGGGCAGGATCCGGGCGGATATCACCCGTGAGGAACTGGAAGCTGACGGCAGGACGCTGGAAGAACTGTTCTTCGACGTCACGGAAGGCCTGGACGCTTCCGCGATGCGTGAAGAAGAAGCGGAGGAATGACATGGGACTGTTTTTCTATTACGCATGGCATTCCCTGAAGAACCAGCTCAAAAAGATCTTCAAGACCTGGGTGCTCGTATTCATCCTCGTCTGCGGCCTGATCGGCGGCCTGATCGGCTACGGTGCCGCGTCGCTTGAAGAGATGGCGGAAGAAAATGCCCAGGAGACAGAGGAATATGAAGAACCTGTTTACCAGGCAGAGATCACCGCGGATCTCGGCATCAGCGGGCAGGAAGCCCTGGAACTGGGCCTGCTCGCGATCAGTACTGTAGTCCTTTCCGTCAGTATCCTCAATGCGGAAAAGAACGGTACGAAGCTGTTCCTTCCCGCAGACGTGACGCTGCTGTTCGCTTCGCCGATGAAGCCGCAGTCCGTACTGATGTTCCGTCTGGCGACACAGCTGTCCACGGCGCTGGCAGGCTCCATCTACCTGCTGTTCCAGCTGCCGAACCTGATGCTGAATATGGGACTGAGCCTCTGGTGCGCTTTATCGCTGTTTGCCGTATGGTTCTTCATCATGATCTTCGGCAAGCTGGTGCAGATGCTGCTGTACCTGCTCGAAGCGGAGCACGGCAGTCTGAAAAATGTGATCCGCACCGGCCTCTATGCCGTCTTCGGCATCGTGACTGCCGGATTCATCCTTTACTCCTTACGGTCGGACGCTTCCCTCATTGAGAAAGCGGTATCCTATTTTAATGCGCCTGTGACCAGATGGATCCCCGTGATCGGCTGGATCAAGGGCTTCAGCCTTTCCGTATTTGAGAACAGACCCCTTTATGCACTGCTCTACGGCGTGCTCCTGCTGGCTTCGGCAGGCATCATCCTGTGGGTGATCTCGCGGATGGACGTCGACTTCTATGAAGACGCCATGAAGAGCTCCGAAGAAACGGCGCAGCTGATCGAGAAGGTGCAGAACTCCAGACAGGGCATCACATTCGCCGGGAAGAGAAAATTCGATTCTAACCTGGACAGGGGAGGCTTCACAAGGGGCAGCGGTCCGAATGTCTATTTCTTCAAGACACTGTACAACCGCTTCCGCTTTGCGAAGTTCCGGTTCTTTACCAAGACGATGATCACCTATATCCTTGCCTGTGCAGCGCTCGGGGTCGTGATGCGCGTCGTCGTACAGTCGGATTCGGTCCTGCCGATGATGTTCCTGCTCGCGGCGATGGTTTTCTTCCGTTCCCTGGGCAACCCGATGAACGAAGACGTGCAGCAGCCGTACTTTGCGCTGATCCCGGAGAGCACGTTCAAAAAGCTGTTCTTCTCGCTTGCGGGCGGCACGGTCTCGTGTTTCCTGGATGTATTGCCGGCCGTTCTCATCGGCACACTGATCACGGGCGGAAGCCTGCTCAGCGCGCTGCTGTGGATGATCCCCGTCATGACGGTCGATTTCTACGCGACATGCGTCGGCACGTTCCTGGATCTTTCGATACCCGAATCCATCGGCAAGACCGTCAAGCAGGTCATCCAGATCATGTTCATCTATTTCGGCCTTCTGCCGGATATCGCGCTGATCGCCATCGGCTTCGTGCAGGGCAGTGAATTCTTCGCTGCCGCTTCGGTCTCCTTTGTGAATGCATTCCTCGGCTTCCTGTTCTTCGGCCTGGCAGGCGTATGCGCCGATCCGGCAGAAGGGAAGAATGTGATCCGGATCATCGAAGAGGGCGATCCCCTTAGGAAGATCTGGTCCTGGCTGGGCATCTGCCTGAGCATCATCCTCGTTGTGACAGGGGCTGTGCAGATCGGCGTCGGCAACCTGCTCAAAGATAAAATGAGCGATCCGATCGTCATGTACCTCGTGACGTTCCTGCCGCTGTACGGCATCGCGATACCGGCAGGCATCCTGCTGATGCGCAGATACCGCAGACACACGCTGCCGAAGCGGTCGCTGCCGCTCAGATACTGGTTCGTACTGCCGCTGATCGCAATATTTATTATGTATACAGGCAATCTCGTCGGCACCGTCGTGAATGCGGCAGTCTCCCGCTTCCTGCATTCAGGCATATCCAATCCGATGAATGCGTATGTCTTAAGCGATAATGTATGGCTGCGCATCCTGTTCCTTGTGATTCTGGCGCCGCTGATCGAGGAATATATCTTCCGGAAACAGCTGATTGACCGGACGGCTGTCTATGACGAACGTTCCGCCGTGCTCCTTTCCGGCATCCTGTTCGGTCTGTTCCACGGGAACTTCTCGCAGATGTTCTACGCTGCGGGGCTCGGCATCCTGTTCGGCGTCATCTATGTCCGTACAGGGAAACTGCGCTATACGGTGATCCTGCACATGGCCATCAATTTCATGGGGGCCGTACTCGCACCGCATCTGCTTAAGAACCTGTCTAACCTGGACGGCCTGACAGGCATGACGTTCAATGAGGTGCTTTCCGCACCGCAGGTCGTGATATTCCTGCTCTATATATCGGCACTGATCCTGATGTGCCTTGCGGGCATCGTCTTCTATGCCTATGAAAAAAAGAATTTCAGCTTTGTACAGGCAGAGAGACAGACAGACCCGGAACATACGCTCAGAAGATACTTCACAAGCCCGGGAATGGTGCTGTTTGCGGCGTGCGTGCTCCTGCTTGTCGTGCTGAACCTGCAGTGATTGTATTTCAACACACGGCAATGGTTTGGTGATATAATGCGCAGGTATGAATGAAGGTGAAAACGTGAAAACATTGGAAATCAAAAATCTTCACGTATCCGTTGAAGATAAGGAAATTTTAAAAGGCGTCGACCTTGTGATCGGCGAAAATGAAGTACATGCCCTGATGGGGCCCAACGGCAACGGCAAATCAACGCTGCTCGCG
>JAILQT010000077.1 GCA_024698805.1 Solobacterium sp. | reverse complement strand
AGTTACAAACAAACGAAGATAGAATTATCGGCTATAGATTAGCTGATTTTGCAATAGCTGCACTTGTAAAACTTGGAAATTATACATATTCAGGCAATCTTCAAGAAATAACGAGGTTAATTGAAACAGATAAATGGTTTGAATAGCACTCACCTGAGTGCTTTTCTTTTGGAGGATATATGAATCCCTTGATAATAATCGGGTTTGACGACCGACTGGATTCCTACCCTCTGCAAACCTATATTGTTTCCCTTCTTTGTGCTTCATAACTCAGCAGCCATTCCCCTGTGCTGTCCTGCACATGCGCTCTGTAAATGCACAGTACGCCGAGCATTACCGTCACGGCCATGCAGGGAACAGCACCTTCGACACCGAAAAGAGGATCATAGACCAGGTTCCTGGTGCCTGCTGCGGCTTCCAGCCGGAAGACAGAGGTCTCTGATACAAGCCCGCTGTTGGGCAGGCCGAAGACCAGGTTCTGCGTAAAATTCCATGCGGTATGGATGCCGGCAGGCACCCACAGGCTGTCTGTGACCCTGTATGCAAGGGAATAGGATATACCTGTCAGTATCAGATTGACGAGTGCAAGCGGCGTGATGCCGGGATTGAAAGCGTGCAGAAGGCCGAAGGCCAGGCTGCTGACGATCGCTGCTGCAGGGAAGGAATAATGGATATTGATCCTTTCCTGCAGGAAACCCCTGCACCAGATCTCCTCTGTTGAGCTCTGCAGGCATATACAGATGAACGCAAAGACCATAAAGGGGATCTCTGTTAATGAAAAATCATAACTCAGACGGATATCCTGGTGGATGACAGCAGCCGTGACGCAGACCGTATTCATCAGAAAACCAATTGCCAGTCCCGCAAGGAATTTCTTAAATTTGTTCCCTTTGTACGAAGGCAGAAGCTTCGCAAAAATAAACCTGTTTTTCTTTATGCCTGCGAGAATGAGCAGTGCAAGCAGGAACAGCGGCAGGAACGGGATCACATAATACGAGATGATGAAATACATACTGCCGGAAAGCTTGTCGTACGGGAGCGGCAGTGTTTCCAGGGCAATCACCAGGAATCCCCCGCCAAACAGGAATAATGCGAAAAAGACCGGTACGATCCAGATGATCCTGTTGTTCATGGCTGTGCCTCTTCTCTTCCCTGTTTCCCTGTCTGTCATACGGACTCCTCGCTTTGTATGGTGATATTATAGCGCATGCGGATAAAAAAGACCGGCACAGCACCGGCCTTTACGGGATCATTCCTCCCACAGGATATACTGCGGATCGACCGCAGGGACCAGGTATATGCCGTAGGTCTTCAGGCCTTCTGCAGTCATTATATCCAGGTCATCTGTTATATCGATCAGGAAACGGTAATACGGCATCTGGCATTCTGAAGTACGGTCATTGAAATAGATGAGCTGTACATCCCCGATCATATGGTCTTTGCGGGGCATGATCCCCGTATTATACCTGCAGTTCCCTGCATACAGCTGGGAGTAAGCATCCTCGACGCTGATGACGGGATACTCATCGGCTTTTTCAGCTGCCGCAAGTTCATCCGCAAACCGGAAACCGGTCAGATCCCCTGCATCATCCGGCAGGAATGAAGTCCTGCTGTAAGCGTAATCAAGTATGGTCTGCACATCGTCATCGGAAACGGGATAGACCTGATACTGTCTGCTGATCTCCCCGGAAAATGTACGATCCCCTCCCAGGTCACAGCCCCAATCCTTCCCGCCGAAGAACTGCGGAAAGTTTTCCGTCAGCCATTCGGCTGATCTGCGCGCAGTCTCTGCATCCGCGTCGAACCGGAGCCTGTATTCATCCGGCAGCGTGATATGGGACCCCTGTTTCAGGAAAACGGTCACGGTGCCGTATCCGTCGCAGTATACATAAGCTTCCTCGGTCTCGGTACGGATATTCAGCACAGCATCCGCATCGATATCATCCGGTCCTGTTTCACCTGCTGTTTCCGCCGCCCAGGAAAGAGCCGTCATATCCAGTTTATCCAGCACTTCCGCAAGCTTTGCGCGCATCGTTTCTTCCGGCAGTCCGTACGGCACTCCTGCCGGATGGGACGGCCTTATATACACGGGCAGGCGCTTCAAATCCATGTCCTCTGTCCACGGGTTGTAATCCGGTTCATCTGCCGGATCGTAATACATGACTGCCGACATGCCCATGCCGGAGTTAATACTCCTGCTGACGGTGATGGGTTCATGGTGCTCTTCCGGCACCGCTGCAGGTGTTTCATCCAAAACAGGATCAGGTACTGGTTCCGGTCCGGCTGCCGGTCTTAGGAAATACAGGAAACATACGGATACAGCTGCTGCGGACAGGATGCCGGCAGTGATCCTCTTTGTGCGTCCGGATGCCATATATGCCAGTCTGGCATTCTGTGCGGCTTCGAGCAGGTCATCACCCGTCTCATTCACCGCATGGATGAGGTCTTCCTTTTTCATACCGTATACCCCTCCTGTCCGAGGCGTTCACGCAGGGCTGCCCTCATACGGAACAGCTGCGTCTTTGCGGCAGATTCCGTAAAGCCGCAGATCCCTGCCGCTTCTTTCAGTGAATCACAGTAGAAATACCTGCAGAGGAACAGGTTCCTGGATCTTTCCGGATACGAACGCAGAAAAGAATCCAGTATATCCTTCAGTACCGACAGTTCATATTCACGCCGCGAGGAATCATCACCGATGCATTCTTCCAGTTCATCCAAAGGAAGGTCTGACTGCCCTGTGCTCCTCTTCTTCCTTTTCAGAAACCGCAGACGGTCAGCCGCAATGGCACGGGTGATCCTGCTGAGCCATATCAGGAATTTGTCCGGTCTTTCCGGCGGTATGGAACTCCATGTCCGGACATATGTATCACTGACGATCTCACGGCTGTATTCCCGGTCATTGATGATATTCCGCGCTACTTTTTTCAGATACCTGCCGTATTTGATATCTGTCTGTCTGACCGCATCTTCATCGCGGGCCCAGTACAGGTCGATGATCTGTCTGTCTTCCATTGCCTTCCTCCCTTCACATTATAAGCCGTCAATTCCTTCCCTGCGGTTTCATGGATCATACAGTTTGTTTATGCACACGCTGTCAGATTAAATCTCCCTTTCTTGCAAAAAAACAGTTAACCCGTGTATGATATATACCTATAAAGCATCCGCTGACATGCATGATGCATAGAAAGGGACCTTATGAAACCGTATATTGAAATGAGTATCGATGAGCTGATCGCCGAACTTGCCAATCTGAAGGCGCAGTATAAGAAAGTGCAGGCCAAAGGCATGCACCTGGATATGAGCCGCGGGAAACCCTGTCAGGAACAGCTGGACCTGTCTATGGGAATGATGGATGTTCTGGATTCCAACTCCGACCTGACCTGTGAAGACGGTACAGACTGCCGCAACTACGGCCAGCTGACCGGCATCCAGGAAGCCAGGGAACTCCTCGGCGACATGATGGAGAACAATCCCAAGGATATCATCATTTACGGAAACTCCTCCCTGAATGTCATGTTTGATACGATCAGCCGCGCATGGACGCACGGCGTCATGGGCAATACCCCCTGGTGCAAACTGCCGGAAGTCAAGTTCCTGTGCCCCGTGCCGGGTTATGACCGCCATTTCGCAATGACAGAGTATTTCGGCATCAAAATGATACCGGTACCGATGACTGAGACAGGTCCGGACATGGATATCGTTGAAAAACTCGTCAGTGAAGACGAGACGATCAAAGGCATCTGGTGCGTACCCAAGTATTCCAACCCGCAGGGTATCTCCTACTCTGACAATACCGTGCGCAGGTTTGCACGCCTGAAGCCGGCTGCGCCTGATTTCCGTATCTTCTGGGACAACGCATACGGCGTCCATCATCTGTATGATGACAAGCAGGATTACCTGATCGAGATCCTCGCGGAATGCAAGCGCGCAGGCAACCCCGACCTCGTTTATAAATTCTCTTCGACATCGAAGATCACGTTCCCGGGAAGCGGTATCGCCGCATTGGCAACGAGCCCCAACAACATGGAAGACTTCCTGCACCACCTGCGTTACCAGACGATCGGCCATGACAAGGTCAACCAGCTGCGTCATGTACGCTTCTTCCATGATATCCACGGTATCGTCGAACATATGCGCAGGCATGCGGATATCATCCGTCCGAAATTCGAGATCGTTGAGAATACACTTGCACGTGATATCGGCGACCTGCAGATCGGCACATGGACAAAGCCGCTCGGCGGATACTTCATCATGTTCGATTCACTGCCCGGCTGTGCGAAGGATATCGTCTCCCGCGCCAAGAAGGCAGGCGTCGTCATGACAGGTGCCGGTGCTACATGGCCTTACAAAAAGGACCCCAACGATTCCAACATCCGTATCGCGCCGACGTTCCCGTCCTGCGAGGACCTGCAGAGCGCGATGGATATCTTTACACTGTGCGTGCGCATCTCCAGTGCGAAAAAGATCCTTCTGGAAAAACAGGAAGTAAAAATGGCTGTCTGATGACAGCTATTTTTCGTACAATGCGATATTCTTCAGTTCATTATAGACAAGGTTCACAGGCAGACCCATGATCGAATAGAAATCACCACGGATCGATGTGATGAACCTTCCGCCGAGGCCCTGGATGCCGTAGGCTCCCGCCTTGTCCATGCATTCGCCGCTGCGAATATAATCCCATATCTCTTCATCTGTCAGTTCCTGGAAGTATACATCCGATACGGTCACATCTGTATACGTCCTCTCACTGCTGATAAAGCAGAGACCTGTCATGACCTGGTGCTGTCTGCCGGAAAGCTTCCTCAGCATTTCATACGCTTCCTGTTCATCATGGGGTTTTCCGAGCACTTCGCCGTCGCACACGACGATCGTGTCGCTGCCGATGACAAGCGAACCGGGATGTTCCTGCAGGACAGACCGGGCTTTCCTGTACGAAAGGTCTTTGAGGGACCCGGCAAGGTCGGAAGGATCCTTCAGTGTTTCCTCGATCTCCGCCGGTACGCAGGAGAAGAATATGCCGCACTTTTCCAGCAGTTCCTTACGCCGCGGGCTCTTG
The DNA here is from genome assembly GCA_024698805.1 of Solobacterium sp. Classification (GTDB taxonomy): domain Bacteria; phylum Bacillota_I; class Bacilli_A; order Erysipelotrichales; family Erysipelotrichaceae; genus Bulleidia. The sequence goes on along the minus strand of JAILQT010000077.1, from coordinate 19,329 downwards.
CTGGCAAGGATCACGGGGATGCTCATAACATGTATTCCCTCAGGAACCGCAGCACGTTCTTCCAGGCGATCATTTCGATCTCTTCTTCACTGAACCCGTGTTTCCGCAGACCGTTTATGAAATTCTGCGTCTGCTCGGGACCGTAGATGTCATAGTCTTCTTCTTCGTCTTTATAATATGCGCCGAAGTCAAAGCCGCACGCCACATGGCTGACGCCGACGAGATCCGCGATATAGCGCGCATGGGCTGCGAGGTTCTCCGCCGTGCGCTTTTCTTTCTCTTCATGGATGAAGGAAGCGCATGCGTTCATGCCGATCAGGCCGCCCTTTGAAGCCAGTGCGCGCATCTGCTGGTCGGTCAGGTTCCTTTCGACGAAGCACAGCTTCTTGGCGTTGGAATGCGTCGCGATCACAGGCAGTTCGGAGGCATCGAGGATATCCCAGAACGTCTTTTCATTCGCATGGGAAACATCGACGATCATATGCAGTTCGTTCATCTTTTTCACTGCCCTTCTGCCGAGGCCGGTCAGACCCCTTGCAGGATCGCCCCAGTTCCCTGTCGCCAGCGCATTCTCATCGTTCCATTCCAGTGAGCCGATCCGGTTGCCCTGATCGTAGAGCCACTGGATCTTTTCTTCGGGATCGTCCTTGATGCCGCACATGCCTTCGGCCGTCATCAGGTAGATGATATCCTTCTGGTCATCCTTCAGGTCTTCCCGGTCCAGGATACGCTGTGCGCCGGACAGTTCGATATCTTTTTTTACCCTGCGGACAGTCTGCTGCATATCCTCCCAGGATTCGTCACCCCGGAAAAAGGAAGCTGCAGACGTATAGACGACTTCGCCCTGTTTGAAGCGTTCATGCCACTGTTCTTTCAGGACGCTGTCCGCACTGCCTTTGCCGATGGCGATCGCAAGGTCCGCGTGCAGGTCAAATACCTTCATCAGTCCCCTCCTTTCAGGCAGTACTGCAGGATCTGTCTGGCTGTCTCTTCCTTGGACAGCAGGCCCAGATCCTTCTCAGCATCCCTGCCGATGATCGTCACCCTGTTCGTATCGACCGCAAAGCCTGCACCGCTTTCGGCGATGCTGTTGGCGATGATATAGTCGGTATTCTTTTTGACCAGCTTTTCACGGGCATTCTTCATCAGGTCTTCGGTCTCCATCGCAAAGCCGATAAGGACCTGTGAATCCTTCTTCCTCTCACCCATCGCCTTCAGGATGTCTGTCGTCCTTTCCAGGCTGATGTAGAGATCCTCGTCCTTCTTTTTCAGCTTCCGGTCTGCCTTGACAGCAGGCGTGTAATCCGCGACAGCAGCGGACATGATCACCGCATCCATCTGCTCAAACCGGGACAGTACGGCATCCGCCATATCGGCTGCACTGGTGACATTGACCATCTCCACGTTGACAGGCGCTTCCAGTGCTGTCTTTCCCGAGACGAGCGTGACTTCCGCACCCAGATCCCTGGCAGCCCTTGCGAGCGCATAGCCCATCTTCCCGCTGGAATGGTTCGTGATATAACGGACAGGGTCGATCGCTTCCTGCGTCGGGCCTGCTGTTACGAGCACCTTTTTGCCGGTAAGGAACCTGTCTTCCTGCAGCAGGGATTCAACAGCGTCAAGGATCACAGGGGCTTCGGGGAGCCTTCCCTTCCCGGTATCGCCGCAGGCAAGCCAGCCGCTGCCGCTCTCGAGGATATGCATGCCCAGCTGCCTGCATTTTTCGATATTGTTCTGCGTGACGGGGTTTTCCAGCATCGCCGTATTCATTGCCGGCACGACCAGCTTTTCGCATGTTGCGGCGAGGAATGTCGTCGTCAGCATATCGTCCGCGATGCCGTTGGCGATCTTGGCGATGACGTTGGCTGTTGCCGGTGCGATCACGAAACAGTCCGCCTTTTTCGCAAGCGAGATATGCGGTACTTCCGTATCCATGCCCGTTTCAAAAATATCCGTGATGACACGCTGCTTGCTGAGTGTCTCGAACGTCAGCACGCCGACGAATTTCTCCGCCCCCTTCGTCATCAGCACATGTACTTCATAGTCCTTTTTCATCAGCGAGGACACAAGCGTGCAGATCTTATATGCGGCTATACCGCCGCTGACGCCTACCAGTACGCATTTCTTTTCTGCCATATTCATTCCTCCTTCATTCTCACAGAGGGCTGTTTATGCGCCCAGCCCCGTTGTCTGCCAGTTCATCCGCACGTTCCTGCAGTTTTGCGAAGAGCTCCTCTGCTGTCTGCAGGAAACATACACGGTCCAGACCCTGTTCCAGGAACCCTTCCCTGCGCATCTTCACAAAGTGCGCTTTCAGGTGATCGTAGTAGCCGTCGAGATCGTACAGGATGCACGGTGCGTCGACCAGTCCCAGACGGCAGCACGAGATGACTTCCGTGATCTCTTCCAGCGTGCCGGGACCGCCGGGCATGGCGATGAACGCGTCACCCAGACGTATCATCTCCGCCCTTCTTTCCGCCATCGAATCCGTCTCGATCAGCTGCGTGATGTCTTTTTTGATGCGTGCGCGGATCGATGCGACTGCCGGGATGACGCCGATAACTTTGCCGCCGCGGGCAAGTGCAGCGGATGACAGCGCCCCCATCATCCCCCGTTTTGCGCCGCCGTAAACAAGCGTATGCCCGTTGTCCGCGATCCATGCGCCGAGTTCGGCAGCTGCTTTGTCATACTTCGCATCACAGCCGCTCACCGAACCGAGATATACCGTAATATTCATAGTTACTCTCCGTGTCCATATTAACACAAAAGGAACCCTGAGGTTCCTATTCGTGACGCAGCGCTTCGATCGGATCGAGATTTGCGGCTTTATACGACGGCAGAAGGCCGAAGATGATGCCGATCGCCATCGAGAACAGGACTGCGAATACAGCTGCTTCGACACTGATCGCGACCGGCGTGCCGTTGAACCTGGAGATCAGCTCCGCCAGCACGATGCCGGATATGACGCCGAGCAGGCCTCCTGTAGAAGTCAGTACGACAGCTTCCGTCAGGAACTGTCCGAGGATGACGTTCTTGCCTGCGCCGATCGCCTTTTTCAGACCGATCTCGCTTGTTCTTTCCGTTACGCTTACAAGCATGATGTTCATGACGCCGATGCCGCCGACAAGCAGGGAGATGCCTGCGATCCATATCAGCATCGCGTTGGTGGACTGGCTGAGCTGCTGGTATTCCCTTGCCTGTGTAAGCAGGTCCTCTGCCTTGTAGGAATAGGAATCATCCTGTACGGACAGCCTGTCATTCAATAATTTTTCCGCGTCTTTGCCGACCTGGGTCATCGCTTCGGTGGAAGCTGCCTGCAGGACGACGTTCTGCGGTTCGTCATACTGGTAGATCAGGGGCCAGATATTTTCCGGTATATAGACCTTTCCGGCATTGCTCTGATGATACATGTAATAGTCTTCCAGTGAGGAGATCGCGGGTTCAAACGCCTCCGCTTCCGTCACGACGCCGATGACCGTGAACGGTTCCTTTTTGATCTCGATCGTTTTACCGATGGGATCCTCGCTCTGGAACAGCGACTGCACGCTGTCCTGGTCGAGGATGCATACCCTGGCATAGGATTCCTGGTCATGTCTGCTGAAGGTCCTGCCGCGCATGCTGACGAGGCCTGTCGCTGCGAAATAACCATTGTCCACGCCGTAGACATAACCGCCGGAAAGCGAGTTCGAGATATGGTAGACGCCTTCGTATTCGTTCCTGCGGCGGTACAGCGATACTGCATTCACGTTTTTGATATTCTTCAGCGATTCGGCCGTGTCTTCCGTTATGACCGGGATGCCGGAGGGTATCCCGCTGGTGAAATCATAGTCCCAGTCGCCCTGCACGATCCGGATCGTCACATTGTTTTTCCCGGCGCCGATCAGGTTCTTCTGGATCTGGTCGTTCGTGCCCTTGATCGTAGATACGATCGCGATGATCGCCGCGATGCCGATGATGATGCCGAGCATCGTCAGGAAGGAACGCATCTTGTGCGAGAAGATGCCGCGGAAAGATAACCGGATATTCTCAAGCATCAGTAGAATCCTCCGTAATCTTCCGTGACTTCAGTCTTTACGCCTTCGATCGCACCGTCCCCGTAAGGGAATGCGATGCAGTTCTCCATGGTAAGACCGCCTGTTATTTCAATGACTTCACCGTAATAGATCTTGCCGGTCGTGACATACTGCTTTCTAAGAATGCCGTTGTCATCCATCATGACATACTTCCTTCCGCCTTCATTGCGTACATAGCCGGTGGACAGCGTGATCTTGTTTGCGTAATCCATATTCGCACTGTCGAATGTCAGGGACAGGTAGTCGCCGGCATTCATGTTCTCCGCATCTTCCGCGTAGGCCGTGAAGTAGTAATAGGATACGTTCGGGTTGCCCTGCCCCCATACCTGCTGGGTGACCGGCCAGGAATCGATGGACTGTATGACTGCCGTCAGGTTTGCATCGGTCATCCAGCTTCTCGCATAGACCGTCTGTCCGGGCGTGATCCGGTCAAGCTGCAGTTCGGAGACCGTTCCCTGGATATAGACGCCCGTGCCGCTGCTGACCTGCAGGAATTCTTCCCCGTCGGTCATGATCTCATCCGCACCGTGCGCAGTCACGACGACGCCGTCGCGCTTTGCCCGGACGATGCCGTCGGACATCTCGTCTTCGAGTTCCTTCAGATCAAGTTCCGCCTTGCGGCGGTCAAGATCGAGGTCGCGCAGGAGCCTTTCCTGGTATTCGATCGCCCGCTTCAGTTCTTCTGCCGTATAGGTCGGCTGGAATTCTTCTTCACCCGGGAACTCTTCGTCTTCAGGAATGTCTTCTTCTTCGGAAGGTTCTTCCGCCGGTACATACGGATCACCGTGGATATCCCATGACTCGGTCTCATTCAGGACAGGCATCCTGGACGGATGGAATTCCCATACCGCGGACGACGTTTTGAAACTGTTGTCCTTACTGGTCTCGATCAGGACCATATCCGAAGGTTCCAGACCGGCCGTCTCATTGAAGAAGGAGCCGTAGATCGCCGCATCCTCCGTCACAAGGAACCTGTAGCGTTTTCCGATCGGTCCCTCGGAATCATCAACGGCTTCCTGGTCATCCATGCAGTCCGGTTCCGTCGCATCGCATGCAGGATCCGCGCCGAGGTAGATATCTTCGACGATCTGTGCCTGGTCGAGGCCGAGGAGCTTATCCCACGCTTCCCCTTTTTTCTTCGGCTTGTTTTCTTCCGGATCATCCGGGTCATCCGGATCTACCGGGTCTACCGGATCCGGTGTCGGTTCGACCGGCGTCGTATTCCGGAGTTTTTCAAGTTCCCTCTGCGCCTTGGCAATGTCGGTCACGTAGGTCTGGATATCCAGTTTCTGCATCTCCAGCGCGATCTCAAGGCTCGTCATATCATAGGAAAGCAGCGGGTCGCCGGCTTTGACAGTCTGACCGGCCGTTACATAGACCTGGTCGATCCTCTTGTCCGGGTCTGCATAGATATACTGTGTTTCCGCGTCGATGACCATGCCTTCATAGGATGTCTCATCGCCCCAGTAACCCATACTGAGGTTGCCGACAGGCATGACCTTGACGACTTTCCGGCTGTTGCGCCACCAGCGGAGTCCGAAGAACCCGCCGGCTGCCAGGGCAAGGGCGACGACAGCCGCGATCAGTTTTTTCATAGCTCACCTCCCGGCACTTCCGAGATCTCGCCGTCGATGATATGCAGGATACGCTTGGCATTCGCCGCGACATTGGCGTCATGCGTGATCATGACGATCGTTACGCCGGCGTCGTTGAGGCTCTTGAAAAGTGCCATGACCTGTCTGCCGCTGGCCTGGTCAAGCGCGCCTGTCGGTTCATCCGCAAGCAGGATCTTCGGGTTGTTGATCATCGCTCTGGCGATGGCTGTTCTCTGTTTCTGGCCGCCGGAGAGCTGCGAAGGCCGGAAAGAGGCACGGTCTTCCAGACCGACGTCTTTCAGTGCCTGCATCGCGCGTTCTTCCCTGTCCTGCTTTTTGACGCCTGCATAGATCAGGGGCAGCGCAACGTTCTCCAGTGCGGTCTCTCCCGGCAGCAGCTGGAACGTCTGGAAGACAAAACCGATCTTGTTCAGACGGATGCCGGAAAGGTCCTTTTCGCTGACATCGGCGATGTTCGTGCCGTCGAGGATATATGTGCCGCTCGTCTGTCTGTCCAGACAGCCGATGATATTCATCAGCGTCGTCTTGCCGGAGCCGCTCGGCCCCATGATTGCGACATATTCCCCCTCTTCCACACGGAACGTCACATTCTTCAGCGCAGGCACTTCCACGTCGCCGTTGCCGTAATTCTTATAGATGTTCTGCAGATCAAGAATCATGCTCAATCTCCTTCGGTCTCTGTTTCAGCCTCGGGGAATTCCTCTTCCGCACCGGGGTATTCACCTTCCGGTCCTTCCGCGGGATGATCCATCTCTCCCTCAGGGAAGTCCATACCGCCTTCCGGATATTCCATCTCCCCTTCCGGATACTCCATCTCTCCTTCGGGATAATCCATGCCGCCTTCCGGTTCCTCATATTCGGGCATCGTTTCCGTTACCGGCATGCCTTCCCTGATCGATTCTTCAGGCCATGCGATCCTGTCAGACGTGCTGATGCCGGAGACGATCTCCGTCGTATATGTCTCATCGTCGGATTCGCCGAGAACGACTTCACGCTTCTCGATCCTGCCGCGGCTGTCCGCAGCCCAGATGAACGGGTTGCCTTCTTCATCATAGAAGATATATTCCTGATTCAGCCATATGCCGCTCCTGTCAGACTGGCCGTAATCCATCTCGATGAAGACATGCTGTCCGAGGATCAGGCCGTCCATGGACTCAAGCTGGACATAGAACGGATATTTGCTGGCTTTGTCGCCCTGGGAATCCATGTAATAATCATTCTCCTCTTCGGTCTGGGGTTCCAGGTCGATCTTGGTGACCGTTCCCTTCCAGGTCTTTTCTTCATCAACGCGGGAGCGGATGATCACATCCGTACCTGTGGATATGGCCATGACCGACATCTCATCAAGCGTTCCCTTTACGCGGAATTCGCCTGTCTGCGTGATCACCATAAAGACAGGGTCGGATGCGCCCATATCGGAATCGTCGGTATCGTTGATCGTCTTGACAGTGCCTGCGATCGAGGAGAGCACTGTGGCGGTGTCGATCTCTTTCTGATAACCGGCAATGGCTGCGACTTTCGTTTCGCGGTCATACTGGTTCTGACGGATGCTCATCTGCCGCTTCTGGATCTCTGTCGTATATTCCAGCTTCTCCGATTCGGGGGCGCTGCTCCTCTGCTGGTCCAGTTCCGTGATCTCCGCGTTCAGGGCGGCGATCTCGTTGTCGATGCCTTCGATCTCCAGATTGGAAGACAGGATATTGTTCTGCGCTTCGGTCACGTCATACGAAAAGAGCGGCGTGCCGATGACGACGGACTGTCCTTCCTTGACGAAGATCGTATCGATCTTTTTGGAACTGTCATTTTTGATCGTCAGGGTGTCCTGGGCTTCAACGATACCGGAATACCTTGTTGATTCGCTGTATCCCCCTGTCAGCGACGCGACGGACTCAACATAGACTGCATTCGCGCTGTTTGACTCCCCGCGCAGGAAGAAATACCAGACCCCGGCACCTGCCGCGAGCAGAAGTGCCAGTATAACTGCGGTGATGACCGCTTTTTTTCCTGATTTTTTCATAAGAGAACTCTCCAAGCGAATCTAATTATACGCTTGGAAACGGGCACATACAACGAGCCCCGGTTTAAGAATATTTAAAATGGCGCATAAAAAAGGAAGACCCTGCAGTCCTCCTCAGATTTTTCACTTGGTATAGGTCAGCCATTCGCCGTTGCTGTCAGCGAGCCAGTGTCCGCCGTCGATCCTGTACCATGTATAGCCGTCATTTTCGACGATCTCGTATACCGGATAGACCGAGCCTTTATTGGCGATGCCGACGTTGATGCCGCCAGTGCCGGCGTTCTCGCGGAAATTCAGATTCCGGATATTCACGGTGACCGTTCCTTTGGCTCTGGATTCATCCTCCTGCGAATAACATGTCGCCAGATTCAGCTGCTTGCCGTCTTCCAGGGACTTTTTGATATTCAGGATGCCCCAGGTATCCCCGAATTTGACATAGGCCCTTCCCTGGTAGAGAGGGGTCACGTCATCGAAGATGAAATCCGTTACTTCGTTCCCCTGCGTATCGATGAAGCCCCATTTGCCGTAAAGCTTTACGGGTGCGTAGCCGTCTTCGAAATACATGGCGTCATGATAGTCATACGAGATCTGGCTTGCATACGCGGCGTTGAAGAATGCGATCTCATTCTTTGTACCGGCAAGATAGAAGCCGTTGACATAGCTGCCTTCCCTGTAGGAGCCCCTGCCGTTGACCAGGGCTGCATAATAGCTGCCGTCTTCATCCACGATCGAGCCTGCACCTGTTTTCGCAAAGGAACTGCTGATCTCATAAGCGACCGTATTGCCTGTCAGCTTTGTGCCGTTGTAGCGTTCGAACAGCTGCTGGGCGCTGTTTGCGGATTCCCGGTAAAGAATGCCCAGGACGCCTGCCTGCGTGCAGACCTGTGCGGTCGTTTTCACATTGCGCATCGGGTCGCTGATGAAATCACTGTACGGGATCTCCTCCGCTTCCCGGAAATCATAGGAGAATACATACGCCTTTGAGGAGGACGTATCCGCAGCGCCGAAGACAAAGTCGGAGCTGCCTGTATCCTGGTAAAGCCTGTATGCGGAAGTGATGCCCGCAGAGAAAGGTGTCGTATTAACGCGGATCGAGACCGGATAGAGCTCGTTGCCCGCATAATCATAGATGCCGGTATAGCCGCCTTTTTCGACGATGACCGCATCCGTCGTATAACCGGTATCGCCCCAGGTCTGCGGATAGCCGACATTCTCATGTTCGGTAATGATCAGCTGCGTGCTGCCGCTGCCTGTCGTATAGATCATCTGGCCGCTGCGGAAGCCTTCCAGGGGACGGACGTCATCCAGTTCAAGCCCCGGCTTCACTGCCCATACCGTATCCTCATACGGGATCTCCGTTTCTTCAGGCAGTTCGGAAGGCTCATCCTTTTTCCTGCATCCGGCTGCAGTCATCACAGCCGCTGCCAGGAACAGGCAGAGCAGTTTCTTATTTCCTCTTTGATTCATGTTCAACTGCATCCTTGTATTTCTTCAGTTCCTCTTCCTTTTTCCGTCTCTCTTCGTCTTCTGCTTCTTTTCTCTTCTTTTCTTCCTCTTCCTTCTTCCTTGCGGCTGCCCCGATCTCATCTGCCTTCGCCTGCGTCAGCGCAAACGGGTCGACGACGAGCATGAACGCAACGAGCAGGCCGCCCAGAAGCGGGAGTGTTCCTTCGCGGTACAGCAGCACAACAAGCAGACAGACTGCTGCGATCGCGATGATATAGAACACGCCGGTCCCTGTCTTTTTCTGTTTGAATCCTTCCATTGCCTGTGCGATCGCGAGCGTTCCCCCGAACCAACCCAGGGCAAACAGCCCGATCATAACAAATATCTGCATAGTTCCCTCCTGTTGCACGCAAGCATTATAGCATGTCACAGCATGCCGAAATATTTAAAAGCGTTTAAAAGACCGGCTTCGTCCACATGATCGGTCACATAGTCCGCTGCCTTTTTCACATGTTCACCGGCATTCCCCATGGCGACGCCGATGCCTGCATACTCCAGCATTGTGATGTCGTTGCCGCCGTCGCCGAACGCCATGCATTCCTCTCTTTTTATGCCGTGTCTCTCCAGCATGAACCGCAGCCCTTCGGGCTTTCCGCCGTCTTCCGGGATCATATCCGCAAACGAATCGATCCATCTGGCGCTTTTCATGCCGGGGGCGTGGCGGAGGAACTCCGCATCCATCTCTTCCGGGATATACGGGCAGATCTGGTATGTATCATGCGTATATGACCTTTCGGGATCATCCACCGGCGGCATCATATCCAGCCTGCCGATCCGGTCCAGGTATTCATAGTATCCCGGATTGAAAGTCAGGTCATAGGAATAATCCAGTTCCATGAACGTGCACGGCCATTTTGCGTTTTCCTTCAGCCACGGGACGACCGCATGAAGCGCTTCTTTGGAGATCGGGTGTCTGCGCAGTTCCTTTTTGTCCGCGTCCATGCAGTACTGCCCGTTCATCAGCACATAACCGTCCCAGCGGATCTGCTGGAAGCTTTCCGGCAGGATCGGCAGCTGGATCGGCGGCCTGCCGCTGGCGATGAACAGCAGTACGCCCTTCTGCTGCAGCTGGCGCAGCGCATCCATCGCCTCGGGCGGGATGATATTCCGTGTAAAGCTGATCAGTGTCCCGTCGATATCAAAAAATACTGCTTTTATCATAACTGTCCTTTCATGAATACGAATTCGTCCGCAGAGGAAAGACTTTCCTCGTAAGTGTAACCGTTCCGGAATTCTTTCAGTTCCTCCGGGTCCGTGATCCCTCTCTCGCAGATCCACCGGGCCATATCGCCCCTGGCTGCCTTTGAAGCTGTCGCCTGCACGACGGGCCTGCCGTTTTTCATCTGTTTGAAAGTTACGGTGATATACCGGTCGCCTTCACGCAGATACCGGCTCACCGCCTGCGCATATTCCTTTGAAGCGAGGTCGACGATGATTTCCCCGTGCAGCTGCGCGCAGATCCTGTCCTGCCAGTACGCATACATGGATCCGTCCGAAAAGGATGAGCCCATCTCCAGGCGGTAGCTGCGGATGCCGTCATACGGCTTCAGTATGCCGTACAGGCCGCTGAGGATGCGCACATGTTCCTGCATGTATTCCTTTGCGGTCCCGCTGAGACTGCGGAAGTCCGCATGTCTGAACACAGTGCCCTCAAAGCAGGCATATGCGGGCGTCAGGTCTTTTCGGAGATCTGTCTGAAAGAGGATCTCATCATTTGCGGCAGCCAGTTTATCGCTGCAGCCCCAGAACTTCTTCCTCTGCTGCGGCGTCAGTGCCCGCAGCTTCGCAAGGAGGTGTTCCGCCTCATCCGCAAAAACAGGAAGGTCCGTACAGGCAGGGGACGGATCCTCCCGCATCGTTTTTGCGGAAGAAAGGATGATCTTCATCCTAACTGCTCCAGCATTTGGGCGGGATTGTCCGACGCCTTTACTTTCGCGAACGCACGGCTGATAAAGCCTTCTTCATCGATCAGATATGTGGTCCTGAGTACGCCCATCACCTTTTTTCCGTACATATTCTTCTCTTTCCAGACGTCGTATTTCCGGATCGCATCCAGCTCCGTATCGGAAAGCAGCGTGAACGGAAGGCCGTTCTTCTCTTCGAACTTTTTATGTGACTTTACGGAATCCTTCGATACGCCGAGGATGACGGCGCCCTTTTCGGTAAACTGCGGATACAGGTCACGGAAGCCGCATGCCTGTGCTGTACAGCCTGCCGTGCTGTCCTTGGGATAGAAATAGAGGATGACCTTTGTGCCCCTGTAATCCTGCAGTGAATGCATATTGCCGTCCTGGTCGGGCAGTGTGAAGCCCGGTGCTTTTGTTCCGATTTCCAGCATGTCAGTACTCCTTAATTTTCTGTGTTTCTTCTCTAATTCAGTATTATAATGAAACTCATGGAAAAATTACGCAAAAACCTGTTCAAATATGTGTCTGCGGCTGCGGGAATACTTCTGCTGGTATTCAACCTGCTGGAACGGCAGACCTTCTTTGCGTGTGAGGAATACGGGACACAGCTGTTCGCCGTATCGCTGGCGATGTGCTTCCTGGTCGTGCTGATCGGGTTCATCCACAAAAAACGGTCGGACAGGGTCACAACTGTCTACGGCGCAGTACTGTTCTTCGCAGCACCTCTGCTGATGGAGACCGGCGTCGAGCTGCTGAACGGCAACTTCCTGTGGGATATCTCGAATCCCGCAAATATATGGTTCAACTATGCGGTCTATCTGATGCTTGAGCTGATCTTCTACGCCCTCAGCGGGTCGGTGCGCTTCAGCATCATAACGGATACAGCCATTTCCGCTGTCTTCGGCATCGTCAATATGTTCGTCAAGGAATACAAGGGCAGTCCCCTGCTTCCGTGGGATGTCCTCAGCATCCGCACAGCCGGCAATGTGGCTGCCTCGTTCGAATATACGGCAAACAGCGAGCTGGTCTTCTCCGTGACGCTGTTCGTGCTGATCGCATTCCTTGCCCTGATCGCCCAGAAACGGGAACTGAAGTTCCGGAAGTGGTGCAGGGCTGTCAGCCTGTGCGTGTTCCTGGCAGTGTCGGGCGTCTTCTATCTGACGGAGGTCCCTGCGAAAGTATTCGGCGCTGCGCCGGATTTCTTCAACCAGACGCGCGGGTATGAGATGATGGGTGCCTTCGCGGAATTCTTTGTGAATACGAAATACCTGTCGCTGAAAAAGCCTGACGGCTATGACGCGGCTTCGCTCGAGGCAAAGATCGATGAAGCCGTCGGGGAAGATACGGTCACGATCACGGAAACAGCCCTGTCGGAAACACCCGGTAGCGCTCAAAAGCCGGATATCATCGTCATCATGAACGAGAGCTTCAGCGATCTCTCCGTGATCGGGGATTTCCAGACAAACAAGGCATATATGCCTTATATCGACAGCCTGAAGGATGAAGAGAACGTGATCCAAGGCAATGTCTATGTCTCAACGATCGGCACCGGCACCAGTAATACCGAATACGAGTTCCTGACCGGGAACCCGATGGCTTTCCTGCCGCTCGGTTCGAATGCCTACCAGCTGTATGTCGATGATACGCTGCCGGGCATGGTATCCTCCGTCAAAGATAAGGACTATACCGCACTGACGTTCCACCCGTATTATGAATCCAGCTGGAACCGTGTCAGCGTCTACGGGCATATGGGGTTCGAGGACTTCATCTCCATCGAGGATCTCAAGACCTATGTCAAGGTCAGGCGCTTTGTTTCGGATATGTGGGACTTCAACCATATCATCGATATGTATGAGGAAAGGGATCCCTCAAAGCCTTTCTTCCTGTTCAATATCACGATGCAGAACCATTCCTCGTATGAAAAGAAATACGCGAATTTCCAGGAGACCGTACATCTCGAAGGCCTCAGCAGGGATTATCCCCTGACGGACCAGTACCTGTCCCTGATCAATACGACGGATAATGCGTTCAGGACCCTCGTCGAATACTTCGCAAAGTGCGAACGTCCGGTCATCCTGCTGATGTTCGGCGACCACCAGCCGTTCATCGAGAACGGCTTCTATGAAGAAGTCATGGGGAAGAAGCTGTCCGCGATGGATGACGCGCAGGCGCAGAAGCGCTATATCACACGTTTCGTGATGTATGCGAATTACGATATCCCGGAAGGATGGGTCGATAAGATCAGCGTGAATTACCTGGGCACGCTGCTGATGGAGAATACAGGCCTGCCGTTAACGAAATACCAGAAATACCAGCAGGCGGTCTACCCGGAAGTCCCTGTCATCACGGCTCTCGGCTGTCTGGATAAGGACGGGGCTTATTTCCATGAGGATGATCCCGGCGAATATAAAGACCTGCTCAATCTGTATGAGCAGGCCTCGTACAATGTTCTGCGTGACCATAAGCATATGGTCCCGTCACTGTTCTATATCGAAAAGTGAACGCATGTCTTCAGGAAGATCAGAGGAAACGCTGATCTTCTTTTTTGTGAACGGGCTGCACAGCGTGATCTTTGAACAGTGCAGCGCAGGTCTGCCGATCCTGTCTGTGCTGCCGCCGTACAGTTTATCCCCGGCAAGCGGATGCGAGACGGAAGCGAAGCCGGCACGGATCTGGTGCGTCCTTCCTGTCAGGATGCGGACTTCAAGCAGGGACAGTTCCTGCCCGTTTTTCACCGTCCGGTATTCCGTGACGCATTCCTTCCCGGCACCCCCGGTCTGTCTGGCGAAATTCCCGGCTTCTTTGTGCAGCGAGAAGCGGAGCGTTCCTTCCCCCTCTTCGAAGTGTCCCTGCGCGATCGCTGTATAGGTCTTCTGCAGGATGCCGTCCTGCCGCTGCCTGTTGAGCCTTGCGGCAGCCGCCGTATTCTTCGCATAGACCATGATGCCGGACACATCTTTATCCAGCCTTCCCACAGGCCTGACGGTCAGCAGCTGATCCGCATAATAACTCTGCAGCGCTGTGCCGAGATCGTCATCGAGATGGCCGTGGCTGCGGTGGCACGGCATCCCTGCAGGTTTTTCGGCAATAACCATGTCCTCATCCTCGTAGAGGATCACAGGCACATAGCCGGAATATGCGGGCACTTCCCCTTCTTTTTCCCGGAAAACAAGAGTCAGCACATCCGCCTCATGAAGGACCGTGCTGACTCTTTTCTGTTCGTCATTGACGAATATGCCCTGCGTGAACTTCAGCCGCGAGATCTCTTTGCGGCTCAGTCCGTATTCCGTACGCAGGACGGACCCGATACTCCTGCCGGCTTCTGCAGCCGTTACAGTCATAACGATCTTCTTAATCATCGGATGTGATCTGGCTTCTCAGATAGCTGTCGATGAAGCCGTCAAGGTCACCGTCCATGACGCCCTGGATATTGCCTGCTTCATACCCTGTACGCAGGTCCTTGACCATCGTATACGGGCAGAAGACATAGGAACGGATCTGGGAGCCCCATTCGTTCGCCTTGACTTCACCCTTGATGTCCTTCATCCTCTGCTCGTTCTCGCGGATCTTCAGCTGGAGCAGCTTGGATTTCAGCATGTTCATGCATGCCTCGCGGTTCTGCAGCTGGGATCTCTGCGTCTGGCAGAAGACGACGATGCCTGTCGGCTTGTGGATCATGCGGACGGCACTGTCCGTCTTGTTGATATGCTGGCCGCCGGCACCGGATGAGCGCATCGTGATCACTTCAAGATCTTTGTCGTCGATCTCGATCTCCATGTCATCATCGAATTCCGGCATCACTTCGACGGAAGCGAAGCTGGTATGCCTTCTCGCGTTGGAATCGAAGGGCGAGATGCGCACGAGCCTGTGCACGCCGTTCTCCGCCTTCAGGTAGCCGTATGCCATCGGGCCTTCCAGACGCAGCGAGCATGACTTCATGCCGGCTTCTTCACCTTCCTGGTAATCCAGGAGGGTCATCTTATAGCCTTTCTTTTCCGCCCATCTGGTATACATCCTGTACAGCATCGAAGCCCAGTCCATCGCTTCGGTGCCGCCGGCGCCGGGATGGATCTCCAGGATCGCGTTATGGTCGTCATACGGTCCGGAAAGCAGGACCTGTATCTCGAACTCATCAAACTTTTTCATCGTCTCGCTGTATTCTTCCTGGACGATCTCGTCCATGTCGGGATCGAACGAAGCGGAAAGCTCCGCAACGCTTTCCGACAGGTCAGCGAGCGCGTTTTTCAGACTTGCATGTGTTTCTGTCAATGCCTTCAGTGCATTGGTCTCGCGGATGATGCGCTGTGCGGTCTTCTGGTCGTTCCAGAAATCGGCAGCGTTCATCAGCTCATTGTTTTCCTCGATCTTCTTCTGCTTAGACGCGAGGTCAAAGAGAGTAGCCAAGCGACTCCAATTTGGCCTGGCTGCGGGCAACGCCCTGTTTCATTTCAAATAATTCCATGTTTTCCTCCTCTTATGCGGCATTCTCCGTACGTGATACGACCTTGATGTTCATGCAGAAGGCCACGATCTCCTGGGAGATCGTACGCATCATCTCTTCGAACATCTGGTAGCCTTCGCTGACATATGCCTGCAGCGGGTTGTGCTGGGCATAGGAGCGCAGGCCGATGCCGTCCTTCAGCTTCGACATCATGTCGATCTGGTTGGACCATGCACGGTCGATCGTACGCAGCGATACTTCTTTTTCGATCGAGCGGATCTTTGTCCTGACCGGTTCGATCTTGTCTTCATAATATGTCCACGCTTTATCCAGGCAGATCTCTGCGATCGCTTCCCTGGACTTGCCGCGCAGTTCGTTTGCGGACACAAGGTCCTTGAAGCCGATGCCGTTGAGACCTTCAACGAGACCGTCGCAGTCGACGTCGTGGTTCTTGGTGTCAAAGTCGGTATAGGATGCGACGACATCGGAGATGACGCGGCGGAACATATCCTGGATCACGGTATGGACGTCATCGTTCTCAAGGATGAAATTCCTCTGTTCGTACATCGTCTCCCTCTGCTGGCGCATGACATCATCGTACTGCAGCAGCTGTTTGCGGGCATCGTAGTTGACGCCTTCCACGCGTTTCTGCGCGCTGGAGATTGACTTTGTGACTGTCTTGGATTCAATGACGGTATCACCCAGTGACGCGAACAGGCCTTCCAGTCTTTCCGAGCCGAAACGCACCATCAGGTCATCCTGTACGGATACGAAGAACCTGGACATGCCGGGATCTCCCTGACGTCCGCTTCGTCCGCGCAGCTGGTTGTCGATACGTCTGGATTCATGTCTTTCGGAACCGAGCACACACAGACCGCCGAGTTCCCTGACGCCGTCGCCGAGTTTGATATCGGTACCGCGGCCCGCCATGTTGGTGGCAATCGTAACGGCGCCTTTCCTGCCGGCATGGGCAATGATGTCCGCTTCACGCGCATGGTTCTTGGCGTTCAGGACATTGTGGGGGATCTTTCTTTCCTTCAGGTATTTCGAGATGAGTTCCGAAGTCTCGACGGCGATCGTGCCGACGAGCACTGGCTGTCCGGCAGCGTGTCTTTCCATGACTTCATTGACGAGCGCTGTGAACTTTGCCTTCTTCGTACCGTATACGGCATCCGGATAATCGATCCTGGCGACCGGCCTGTTGGTCGGGATCTCATAGACATACATGTTGTAGATCTCGAGGAATTCCTCTTCCTCTGTCTTCGCTGTACCGGTCATGCCGGCAAGCTTGTTGTACAGACGGAAGAAGTTCTGGTATGTGATCGTTGCGAGCGTGGTCGTCTCCTGTTTGATGGAGATGCCTTCCTTGGCTTCGACTGCCTGGTGCAGGCCGTCGGACCACTGTCTGCCCTTCATCAGACGTCCCGTGTTCGGGTCGACGATAACGATCTCGTCATCCTCTTCATCAACGATGTATTCGATATCCCGCATCATGATGTAGTTGGCCTTCAGGGCCTGGTGGATATGGTGCAGGAGCTGCGTATGCGCCAGGTCATACAGGTTGTCGATGCGGAACGCCCTTTCAGCCTTGGATACGCCCTGTTCCGTCAGCTGCACCGTTCTGGATTTGACGTCGACTTCGTAGTCTTCGTCTGCCTTCAGCCTTTTGACGAAACGGTCGGACTGCAGATAGAGGTTGGCTGTCTGTTTCTGTCCGCCCGAGATGATCAGGGGGGTCCTGGATTCATCGATCAGGATCGAGTCAACTTCGTCGACGAGCGCAAAGTTCAGATCGCGCAGGACCCTGTCCTGTACGCGGGTGACCATATTGTCGCGCAGGTAATCGAAACCGAGCTCACTGTTCGTCGTATAGGTGATGTCGCAGTTGTAGGCTGCACGTTTCTGCGCCTTGGTCAGCTGTCTGAGATTCAGGCCGACGGTCAGGCCCAGGAAGCGGTGGATCTGTCCCATCCACTCCGAGTCACGCTGCGAGAGGTATTCGTTGACGGTAACGACATGGACGCCCTTGCCTTCCAGGGCATTCAGATAAACAGCCATGACGGATGTCAGCGTTTTGCCTTCACCGGTCTTCATCTCGGCGATATCGCCGCCCTGCATGACGGCAGCGCCCATCAGCTGCACGGGGTACGGGAATTCACCGATCACCCTGCGGCAGGCTTCACGCGCTGTTGCGAAAGCTTCCGTAAAGATATCATCCAGTGTAGCGCCGTTTGCGAGTCTTTCCTTAAACAGTACGGTCTGGTTCCTGAGCTCGTCGTCGGACATCGCCGCATATTTCTCTTCCAGATCAAGAACAGGCTGTATTTTTCTTTTTATTTCCTTGAGTTTTCTGGCATCTTCATTAAACAGTTTTGCTATCACATTTGCCATATAAACCTCCTGTCTCAAAAAACGCTACTCTATTATATCGTTGCGTTTCGCAAAAGGCAATTTGTACCATCGCCGGTTGGCGGAAACCGTATAGATGCGAAGCTTTACGCCTTTGTCCGCCAGCAGCGCAAGGGCTGCCTTCAGCGTGCTGCCTGTCGTAACTGTATCATCGATGAGCAGTACTTTATCCGGGATCTGCATATCCGGCATCAGTGCTATCTCCTCCAGGACAAGGGACCTCTGGGTCCTGGTCCTTTTCTTCTGGTCCCCCTGTCCCTGTCTGACGAACAGGTCCTGCACAGGCAGGCCGGTACAGGCAAACATGCACCGGACATGGTCAAAGCCCCTCTCTTCCCTTTTCGCCTGTGTGCTGGGCATCGGCACGAGCGTATATCCCCTGTAGCGGAAACGGATACGGTCACGGAAGGGATAGAGGAATATGTCTTTCAATGCTTCATCCCCGCATTCCTTGTACTGGATCAGCGCAGCAGAGAATGCATCGCTGTACAGATACGGGGATTCCAGCGGTACGCCGCAGAAACGCATCTTCAGTGTCTTTTTTACCCATGCCGAACGGCAGGAGGAACACAGGGGATCATCGGAATACAGCGCATCACGGAAAGATGTACGGGACAGGTCACGCCCGCACAGAAGACAGCGATGCATTGGCTTCAACAGTCTCCTTCCTGCACAGGTCTGCGGCTGTGCACTTCTGCCGGCAAAGGAACAGGACGGATCCGTCCGGATGTTCAAAGCTCCTTCCCGCCCTGCCTGCCATCTGCGTGAGGGAAGCCCTGTCAAATACCGGATGATCCGCTTCAAAGACGATGATATCCGCTCCCGGGATCGTGACGCCCCTTTCCATGACGGTCGTCGTCACCATGATGCGCTGTTCCCCCTGCCGGAAAGCTTCGATGACGCTGTCCCTGTCTTTTTTTGAGGACGTGCATACAGCGCAGGGAATGAACATATTGATGATCGCACCCATGATCCCTGCCATGCGCTTTGACGGAACGAAGACCAGCAGCGGGGCAGTGCGGTGCTGACGGATAAACAGGACCATCCGGACCAGCAGGACAGGAAGCGGTGCCGTAAAGATCACAGGCACAGGCACAGGATGCCCGTGCGGCCGCTGCAGAAGACTGAGGACTGCCAGTGTTCCTTCATTGACCCTGTCTGTCAGACGCTTGTCCGGGGTGGCGGAAAGATAGATCGTCCTGCCTTTGGAGGCAGTCTCTGCGATGCCGTACAGGACTTCATTGTCCTTAAAGGGAAACGCATCCGGTTCATCAGCGTATGTCAAGTAAGGACTAAAAAAATATTGAATTTTTCAGAAGAAAAGCTCCGGATTCTGCAATCTGGAGCTCTTTTCTGATAG
>JAILQT010000060.1 GCA_024698805.1 Solobacterium sp. | reverse complement strand
CGAACACGGCAAAGTCGCGCAGAAAGTCCTAAATGAACTGATCGTTGCCCATGAGAAATACATGCCCCAGTTCGCAGACAAGATCGCTGACCTGAAGGCAGCAGGCGTATATCCGAACGATCCTGTCGTACAGGACCTGCTCGCAAACGGACGTTGACAATAAGCCGGGATCCCCGGCTTTTTTGGAGTGGTCATGGCTTTCCGGATCGAAAACAGCATTCTGAAAAAATACGAAGGGGATGATGCGTACGTCATCGTCCCCGACGGCATAACCGGCATAGACGACTATGCCTTTTACGGCGCGGTGCACATGAAGGGGATACAGATACCGGATACGGTAAAGGAGATGGGGGCTAATGTCTTCTATAACTGCGAGTCCCTGGAAGAAGCCGTGATCCCGGATTCCGTGACCTTTGCCGGATCCGCAATGTTTGCCAGATGCGTCTCGCTGAAAAGGGCAGTGCTTTCGAACGGCCTGGCTTCACTGCCGAAGATCACGTTCTTCTGCTGTGAAAAGCTGGAAGAGGTCATCCTGCCGAAGAACCTGCGGCAGCTCGGCAGGGCGTGTTTCGAGCAGTGTCACAGCCTGCGGGAAGTGAAGCTCCCCGAAACCGTGAAGGACATCGGCGAAAACGCATTCGATGACTGCACAGCCCTGAAACGGATCGACCTGCCTGCTTCGCTTGTCACGATCGGTGACAACGCTTTCTTCAACTGCAGAAAGCTTCGGTCGCTGGTCCTCCCGGCTTCCCTGAAGACCATCGGCAAAGGCGCATTCGAGACAAGGGGTCCCGTATCCGTGCAGGCGGAAGGCGTGCACCTGCGTTCCGTGATGTTCGACAACAACTGGAACATGAACTGGAACTTCGGCGCCAACAAGCGTTACAACGGCCGCAACGAGGAGAATTACCTGTTCTCGGATTCCTATATGCCCGATGTCGACCTGAAAGAATGGAAACCCGTAGCGGCGTGCACGCTGTGCATCAATTATCTGGAGACGTACAGGGGGCCATCCGCAATGTATGACGCCTGGATCCGTGAACATGAACAGATGTGTCTTGAAAGGATGCTCGAAGGGAAGCGTTACAAAGCGCTCCTGGAATCCGTCCGGCTGGACCTGGTAAGTGCAGACCGGCTGCAGCCGCATCTGGACAGGATCAATGATCCTTCGGTGCGCGCGGAACTCCTGAATGAAAGAAGGGAACAGACGTCTTCCTTTGACGACCTGTTCGACCTTCTGTGAGGTGCTTATGGATGATGAACTGATACAGTTATCGGAAGAGATATTCACGGATATCATCACGCAGCTGACACTGCATCTGCGTTTCATGGATATCGCGCTGACAAGGTTCATCCTTGTGCCCGATTCCTTTTCCTTCCGCTGCGACGGCAGATACCTTCATTATTCCCCGATCGCAGTCATCAAGATGTACCGCAACGATGCGAAGAAGCTGACCAGGGGCTATTTCCATATCGTCCTGCATTCGGTCTTCTCGCACCAGTATTTCGCGCAGGACAGGAAGATGTCCCTGTGGGACCTGGCATGCGACCTGGCGGTCGAGAACGTCATCCTCGAGCTGGACCTGCCGATCATGCGGCAGGAGTCGGATGAGGAGAAGAGAAGGGAGATCGCAGCCCTGAAAAAGGATATGGAAGCCTTCACGGCCCAGAACCTGTACCATCTGCTGGAACAGAAGGAGAAGGACCGCATCAGACTGCTGAGGGACCTGTTCGTATTCGATGAGCACGAATGCTGGTATGAGCTGCGCAATGTCAGCGGCTCGCACGAGACCCTGTTCGGCGACGAGGTGAAAGATGACAAGGCAAATGCCGGCAGCAACCGGTTCGACAAGGCTTCCCACGATACCGGCGAACGGTCCGAGAGCACACAGCAGGATGCGGATGACGCCGAGATCGAACTGATCCGGAATGCCCTGAAGGACTGGAAGGAGATATCGGAAAAGATCGAAGCGGACCTGGAACTGTTCAAGGAAAGACACGGCGGCGTGCCGGATGCGCTCGTACAGTCGCTGAAGGCGCTGCACCGCGAGAAGTACAGCTACCGGCAGTTCCTGTCGCGCTTTATGCGTACCGGGGAAAAACTGCATATCAGCGATGAGGACTTCGATACGATCTTCTATACGTACGGCCTGCAGCTGTATAAGAACCTGCCGCTGATCGAACCGCTCGAATACCGGGAGGAGAGCAGCGTCCGGGAACTGATCATCGCCATCGATACGTCAGGTTCCGTACAGGGCGATACCGTGCAGGCATTCCTGAACAGGACGTATAATATATTCTGCGAGAAGGAGAACTTCTTCTCCCGCTTCCGGATCC
This sequence comes from Solobacterium sp., assembly GCA_024698805.1. Classification (GTDB taxonomy): domain Bacteria; phylum Bacillota_I; class Bacilli_A; order Erysipelotrichales; family Erysipelotrichaceae; genus Bulleidia. The sequence continues at coordinate 10,559 of JAILQT010000060.1, read as the reverse complement.
ACATCGTGCAGTGCGACATGGAGATCCGGGAAGCAGCTGTGCTCACCTCACAGCAGCAGTTCAATGCCTATATAAAGAATCTCGAGATAAAAGGTCTCGGCGGGACGGATTTCAGGCCTGTGTTCGCCTATGCGGACGAGCAGGTCAAAGCAGGCGCGTTCCGGGATCTCGGCGGGATCCTGTACTTCACGGACGGTGACGGCGTCTATCCGAAGACAAGGCCGTCCTACCCCGCCGCATTCCTGCTCCCGAACAACAGCAGGGAAATCACAGTGCCCCCGTGGGCGATCAGATACATACTGGAAGAGGAGGATCTTCATGCATATCAGGCAGGCTAAGACACAGATCAAAAACGCAGTGATCGCATACAATACAAAAGACAAAACAGGGAGATATATGATACCTGCCAGGAACCAGAGACCGGTCTTCCTGATCGGCGCGCCCGGCATCGGGAAAACGGCGATCGTCGAACAGATCGCGCAGGAGCTGGATCTCGCTTTTGTTTCCTACGCGATGACGCACCATACCAGGCAGAGCGCACTGGGTCTGCCGTATATCGTCGAGAAGGAATACGGCGGCAGGAGCTACAGCGTATCGGAATATACGATGAGTGAGATCATCGCCAGTGTGTATGAAGAGATGGAAAAAACGCACAAGACGCAGGGCATCCTGTTCCTCGATGAGATCAACTGCGTTTCCGAGACGCTCGCCCCGTCGATGCTGCAGTTTCTGCAGTACAAGACGTTCGGCAGGCATACCGTGCCCGACGGCTGGATCGTCGTAACGGCAGGCAACCCCGCCGAATACAACGACTCCGTAAGGGAATACGACATCGCGATGCTCGACAGGCTGAAGAAGATCGAAGTGGAGCCGGACCTGGAAGTCTGGCGCGAGTTCGCCGTGGAGACAGGCGTTCACGAAGCGATCCTCTCCTATCTGCAGATCAGGCCCCAGCATTTCTACCGCGTCAGTATGACCGTAGACGGAAAGAGCTTCGTAACGGCGCGTTCCTGGGACGATATGAGCCAGATGATCAAACTGTACGAATTCAACGGCATCAGGGTCGATCATGACCTGATCGCACAGTACCTGCAGGATGAACAGATCGCAAAGGATTTCGCAAATTATTACGACCTGTACAAGAAATACGAATCGGACTACCAGGTGGAGGATATCCTGAAGGGGACTGCTTCCGCAGCGATCACGGAAAGGGCGCAGAACGCATCCTTTGATGAGAGGCTCTCCCTGATCTCGCTGATCCTGTCGACCCTGGAAGAGAGGACCGGCAACATCGTCATCCGTGAAGAGGCGCTGCGCACAGTGATCAAAGAGATCAAAGAGATAAACGGGGATGCGGACGCATTCATCGATGAGAGGATCGGCTTCTATGTCGAACGCATGCTGAAGACGGATACGAAAGACAATGCGGACCTCGCATACCGGATCCGGCTCGTCTACGAGCAGCTCAAGGGCAAAGAGGATATCCGCGCTGAACTCAGGGGGATGGTCGCGAAGCTCAAAGAAAGGAGCGATGCAGCGCAGGATGCGCTTGCGAACCTGTTCGGCTTCTTTGAGAGATGCTTCGGCGCAAAGCAGGAGATGGTCATCCTCGTCAGCGAACTGACAGTAAGGCCGCATATCTCGAAGTATATCTATGCGCACGGCTGTCCGAAGTATTATGAATACAATAAATCACTGCTCTTTGATGAAAAGAACAGGACGCTGAACGAGAGGATCGATTCCCTCGACCTCCCCGAGGCGTAAGAAAGGACTGGATTATGGATGCTGAGATCATCAGTGTGGGGACGGAGATCCTGCTCGGCAATATCGTGAATACCAATGCAAGGTATCTTTCGCAGAAACTGGCGCAGGCCGGTATCGAAGTGCATTTCCAGACGGTCGTCGGCGACAATCCCGCGCGCATCATGAGCGCAGTGGAGATCGCCTATACCCGGGCCTCCCTGGTCATCATGACCGGCGGCCTCGGACCGACAAAGGACGACATAACCAAGGAGATGCTTGCGGATTATTTCGGCAGGAAGCTCGTCTATGACGAAAAAGCACTGCAGATGATGGAGCGGCTGCTGAAGCGCGTGCAGAAGGAATCGCTCCTGCAGAGCCTGAAGAAGCAGGCGCTCGTGCCGGAGGACTCCCTCATCCTGTACAACCATCACGGCACGGCACCCGGCATCATCATGGAAAAGGACGGGAAGATCTGCATCCTCCTGCCCGGACCGCCGAAGGAGATGGAGCCGATGTTCGAGGAATACTGCATGGATTACCTCGAAAAGCTGAGCCATAAGGTGCTCGTTTCCTATAATGTGAAGATGAAGGACTTTGATCACGCCCCCGTGATCATCGTCGGCGAAGCGCCGGTCGCAGATGCGCTCGGTGCACTCCTGGACAATGAGAACCCGACGGTCGCGACATACGCGAAGGATGACGGCTGCCTGATCCGTGTCACGGCGCAGGCCGCAGACAGGGAAAAGGCACTGGCTCTGCTGGAGCCGGTGATCAAAGAGATACGGTCGATCCTGAAAGACGAATACATCCAGTATATCGCGGAAGAAGATCATGAATAAGTGGACGAAAAAGCGCATCATCGATGCGTTCTCCATGCTGGTCTACAAATACGGGTACGACGATATCACGGTGGAGATGATCCTGAAGGAAGCGGAGGTCTCCAAGACGACGTTCTACCGTTACTTCCGGGACAAGGCCGACGTCATGGATGCCAGGTTCCGGAGCCTCTATGACGAAGCGATCCTCGAAAGGAACTGCCAGAGCCTGCAGGATCTGTTTGAGATCCTGATCGAACAGGCAAAGGAGAATGACGACCAGTATGCAATGTTTTCGACGACAGGGCACAATTCCTACCGGGAGTTCGTATACCGGTATACCTATGAGATGGGGAAGCGGATCATCGAGACCGTCTGGAACCGGAAGGTCACCGAATCGGAAGATTTCCATATCGCGTATTTCTGTGCCGGCGGTGCGAAGATGCTGCAGGAATGGGTCCGGGGGAGAGCCTTTACGCAGTTCACCACACAGCAGTTCGCGCATGAGATGACGCTGATGATGTCGGGAAGGTACAGGCTCCGGTTTGACGATGTTGTCAGGGAACATATCCGTGAGATCATTGAAAAAGGGACGGATCGCTAGATTCGTCCCTTTTCATAACGGAACTGCCGTATCGTTCTTTGGAACGGTATTTTTCTGTGCTACTGTGAGGGCAGGAGGACAGATCATGAAAGACAATTACAGGATCATCATCTGGGGCCTCGGCTCCGTTGGAAAATCGGCGCTCGAGATCATCAACGCAAGAAAATCGCTTCAGCTCGTCGGGGCTTTTGACGTCAATCCCGCAAAGGTCGGCAAGGATGCCGGCGAAGTGTTCGGGCTTCCCAAAGCAGGCGTCATCGTTTCCGACAATGAAGAGGAAGTACTGAATATCGAAGCGGATATGGTGCTTTACTATCCGCCCACAAAATGGGATCCGGGGAAACTTCCCAGCCCGACATCTGTTACGGGAAATGTCGACGATATCGTTAAATTCCTGGAGCACGGAAAGAACTGCAGCTCCACCCTCCCCGTTTATTTCTCCGAAAAGAACGCACCCGAATACTTTAAACGGATCGATGAAGCCGGCAAAGCACACGGCACGACATTTGCACAGCAGGGTATTTTCCCGGGCCTCTTCACACCGTATTTCTCTTCGGTCACATGCATGTTCTCGCGCAGGATCGAAACAGCGATCGTTTACGGCGGCGAGGATGACTCCGTCAACAGCGCACCGTGGATCGCGGTGTTCGGCTACGGCAAAAAGCCCGAAGAGATCTCCCCGGAACGCCTGGCTGTCGTAAAGAACATCATGTTCACGTATTACGGTCCGACCGTCATCGAGATGGCGGAAAGGGCAGGCCTCGAATGGGATGAATACAGCTGCGAGGAAGAGACGATCCTTTCCGAAGAGGAAGTCACGACGCCGTACGCGCATGTAACGCCCGGTACGGTCGGCGCGCATAAGTTCATCATGTGCACGAAGAAGGACGGAAAGGAAGTCACCGGTTTCCATTTCATCCACAAGGCATCGGCAGAGATCCTGAAGGACCTTCCGCTGGACAAATACATCGAAGTAAAGGGCGAGCCGGATATCACTGTCAGGCTGGAGAACATCATCCCGGATGAAGATCCTTTCCTGACAAGCGCAGCACCCTCCGTCAACCTGATCCCGTCGATCGTGGATGCGGAGCCCGGTTTCAAAAATGCGCTGGATATCCCTATGGGATATATGCCCCGTTAATCTGAATTTTCCGATCATTGTAATACATGAAGGGCAGGGGGATCCATCTGCATATCTGCAGACGGGTCCCTCTGTCCGTTTTTCATGCATGTTTATGCGCGCATGGGAATGAAAACGATTCCAAAAATAATGTAAATTTGTTGACGCACTTTCTGAAAAGATGTATAAAAGAATTACAAACCGATGAGGCGGAGATAACGGCAGATATGATCTCAAAGAGAGTCCGGGCAGGTGAGAGCCGGGCAGAAGCACAGTCTGTCAAATGGACCGCTGAGGGCAGAGTGAAAGAGTGATCGAGTATTCTCTGACGAGAGGGCTGCGTTAGTGTCCGGGGATATGACAGTATCCTGCAGAAAGAGCACACAGTTGTGTGAAACAGGGTGGCACCGCGATCGTATATTCGTCCCTGATGGAAGTTTTTCCGTCAGGGATTTTGTTTTGGAGGATTTTATGGAAGACATACTTGAAAAGATCGCTGCTCATGCGCGCATCCGGGTCATGGAAAAGAAAAAGGTCATCCCTTATGAAGAGATCATAAGGAAAGCTGAAAATATGAACTGCGATACCGGGTTCCCGTTTGAAAAAGCGCTGCGGGCGGAAGGCATGAGCTTCATCTGCGAATGCAAGAAGGCATCCCCGTCAAAAGGCGTGATCGCGCAGGATTTCCCGTATCTTGCGATCGCCCGTGAATATGAAGCGGCCGGGGCAGCGGCGATCTCGTGCCTGAGCGAGCCGAAGTGGTTCCTGGGCAGCGACCGGTATGTGCAGGAGATCGCGGAGAATGTCTCTATCCCTGTGCTGCGGAAGGATTTCACCGTCGACCCGTATATGGTCTGTGAAGCGAAGCTGCTCGGTGCGGATGCGGTGCTCCTGATCATGTCGCTGCTGACAGACGGGGAAACCAGGGAGATGATCCGCATCGCCGAACGTCTCGGGCTGTCCGTACTGGCGGAGGCCCATGATGAAAGCGAAGTGGGACAGGCCGTGGATGCGGGGGCCCGCATCATCGGCGTAAACAACAGGAACCTCCGGGATTTTACCGTCGATATCCGTAACAGCATACGGCTCCGTGAAAAGGTGCCTGCGGATATCCTGATGGTCGCGGAAAGCGGTATCCGCACGCATGAAGATATTGCGGAGCTGGAAAAAGGACATGTCGATGCCGTGCTGATCGGTGAAACGCTGATGCGCGCTGCAGATAAAAGAAGAATGCTGAATGAACTGAAAGGAGTATGAGATGATCAGGGAAGCAATTGAAAAAATCGTAAACAAGGGGGATCTGACATTTGACGAAGCATATACGGTCATGAATGAGATCATGTCCGGCGAGACGACTGCGACGCAGAATGCGGCGTTTCTTGCGGCCTTAACGACAAAGAGCACGAAAGCGGAAACGATCGACGAGATCTCCGGCTGTGCGCTTGCGATGCGTGAACATGCGCAGAAAGTACCCCATGAGGGCATGGAAGTGCTGGAGATCGTAGGCACAGGCGGCGACGGTGCGGGATCCTTCAATATCTCCACGACGGCTGCGTTCATCATCGCTGCTGCAGGCGTCAAGGTCGCCAAGCACGGGAACCGGGCTGCGTCCTCCTTCTGCGGGACTGCAGACTGCCAGGAAGCCCTCGGCGTCAATATCCGTCAGGATCCGGAAAAAGCGCTCTCCATGCTGGAGAAGACCGGGATGTGCTTCTTCTTTGCGCAGCAGTATCATTCAGCCATGAAATATGTCGGTGCGATCCGCAGGGAGCTCGGCTTCCGGACGGTGTTCAATATCCTCGGCCCGCTGACGAATCCTGCCAGTCCGGAATACTTCATCCTCGGTGTCTATGACGAATACCTGGCGGAGCCGATCGCCAAGGTCCTGAACAAGCTCGGCGTCAAGCGCGCGTTCGTCGTCTACGGCAGGGAAAAACTCGATGAGATGTCTGCCGTCGGGGAAACAGCGGTCTGTGAACTGAAGGAAGGCTATTACCGCACGATGACGGTCAGGCCGGAGGATTTCGGCTTTGAAAGAGGCACGAAGGAGGAACTGAAAGGCGGCACGCCGGAAGAGAACGCACAGATCACCAGGGACATCCTCAGCGGCCGGATCCGGGGGACGAAACGGAACACGGTCGTGATGAATGCGGGCGCCGGCCTCTATATCGCCGGGAAAGCGGATACGCTGGAAAACGGCATACGCATGGCGGAAGGCCTCATCGACGATCATTCCGCTTATGATCTGATGGAACGGTATATCCGGGAATCCAACGCCGCATGACAGTGGTAAAGATCTGCGGCCTGATGTCCGTGCAGGATATCCGGGCCGTGAATGAAACAGAAGCCGACTTCGCGGGAATGATCCTGTCGGAAGGGTTCAGGCGTTCCGTAAGCATGCCGGAAGCGCGTTTGATGAAAGGGGAGCTCAGTCCCCGTATAAAGATGTGCGGCGTATTCGTCAATGCGCCGATTGAATACATCCGGAAGTTTATCGAAGAAGGCGTGATCGATATCGTCCAGCTGCACGGAAATGAAGACGAAGCGTTCATCGGCGGGCTGAAGCAGGAGTACCCGGATATCCCTGTCATCCGCGCATTTACGGTAAAGAATGCGGAGGATGTGCGCAGGGCGGAAAGCTCGGCTGCCGATATGATCATCCTGGATGCCGGGAAAGGAACAGGGAAGGCATTTGACTGGGACCTGCTGGAAGACATGCACAGGGAATACATACTCGCAGGCGGCCTGACGCCTGACAATGTCGCGGAAGCGGTCAGGACACTGCAGCCGTACGGCGCGGATACCAGTTCCGGCGTGGAAACAGACGGAAGGAAAGACCGTGAAAAGATACATGCATTCGTAAAGAACGCAAAAGGAGGGCACAGATGACAGACAGGAAAGGAAGGTTCGGCATCCACGGCGGCCAGTATATACCCGAGACACTGATGAACGCAGTGACCGAACTGGAAGAAGCCTATAACAGGTATAAAGATGACCCGCAGTTCAGCCGTGAACTGACAGCGCTGTTCAACGATTACGCCGGCAGACCCAGCAGGCTGTATTATGCGGAGCGCATGACGCGTGACCTGGGCGGGGCAAAGATCTATCTGAAGCGCGAAGACCTGAACCATACCGGCGCGCATAAGATCAACAATGTGCTCGGCCAGGCGCTGCTTGCGAAAAAGATGGGCAAGACAAGGCTGATCGCGGAGACAGGCGCCGGACAGCACGGCGTCGCCTCGGCTACGGCAGCTGCACTGCTCGGCATGGAGTGCGTCGTCTTCATGGGCAAGGAGGACATGGAGCGGCAGGCGCTGAACGTATACAAGATGAGACTGCTGGGTTCCGAAGTCGTACCGGTCACGACAGGCACGGGTACGCTGAAGGATGCGGTGTCCCAGGCGATGCGGGAGTGGACGAGCCGTATCGAAGATACGCATTACTGCCTGGGGTCGGTCATGGGACCCCATCCGTTCCCGACGATCGTCCGTGATTTCCAGGCAGTGATCTCAAGGGAGATCAAAGAACAGATGCTTGAAAAAGAGAACCGGCTCCCGGATGCGGTGATCGCCTGTGTCGGCGGCGGTTCCAACGCGATCGGGTCCTTCTATCACTTCATTGATGATGCGGAAGTAAAGCTGATCGGCTGCGAGGCTGCAGGCAGGGGCATCGATACCTTCGAAACTGCGGCGACGATCAACACCGGCAGGCCCGGTATCTTCCACGGCATGAAATCCTATTTCTGCCAGGATGAACACGGCCAGATCGCCCCGGTCTATTCGATCTCGGCCGGACTGGATTACCCGGGCATCGGTCCCGAGCACGCCTGGCTCCACGATACCGGCAGGGCAGAGTACGCTGCCATAACGGATCTGGAAGCGGTCGAAGCCTTTGAATATGTCTCGCGTACAGAGGGGATCATACCTGCGATCGAATCCGCGCATGCGCTGGCATATGCGATGAAGTATGCGCCGCAGCTTGCGAAGGATAAGATCATCGTCGTAACGGTATCCGGGAGGGGGGACAAAGACTGTGTCAGTATTGCCCGCTTCAGGGGGGAGGAGATCAGCGAATGAGCAGGATAAGGAAAGCATTTGACAAAAAGGCGTTCATCGCATTCATCACATGCGGCGACCCGGACCTGGAAACTACCCGGGAGTGTATCCTGGAAATGGTGAAAAACGGTGCGGACCTCATCGAACTGGGCATACCCTTTTCCGATCCGACTGCCGAAGGACCTGTGATCATGGAGGCGGATGAACGGGCCCTGAAGGGCGGCGTGACGACGCAGAAGATCATGGCTTTCGCAAAGGAGCTCCGCAGTCAGACCGATGTGCCGCTCGTCTTCATGACCTATGCGAACGTCGTATTCTCCTACGGGGCGGAAAGATTCATGAAAGAAGCTTCGGAAGCGGGGGTCGACGGGCTGATCCTGCCGGATGTCCCGTTTGAGGAGAAGGACGATTTCCTGCCGTACTGCAGACAGTACGGGGTGGACCTGGTCTCGATGATCGCGCCGACTTCCGAGGACCGCATCGCTGCGATCGCAAGGGAAGCGGAAGGTTTCCTCTATATCGTATCCTCACTCGGTGTAACGGGCGTCCGTTCAGAGATCACGACCGATATCGCTTCCATCGTGAATACTGTCAGGGAATATACGGATATACCCTGTGCGGTCGGCTTCGGCATATCCGAGCCGTCCCAGGCATACGCCATGGCACAGGTCAGCGACGGCGTGATCGTCGGCTCGGCGATCGTGCGCATCATCGCGAAGTACGGGAAGGACGCGCCTGCGCATTGCGGCGCATACGTGCGGCCGATGAAAGATGCGATCCGTGAATTATAAACAGTGAAAAAGCCGGAAACGGCTTTTTTCCGTGCATCACGGACATATGCATGAGCCGCATAGGATATACTGGTGAAAAAGAGGTAGTATCTATGAAGATCACAGAAGAAGTGCTGTACGGGATCCTGGACGCGTATCCGTATGAGATCGTTTTCGTCGACAGGACGCATATCGTCCGCTATATGAACAAAACAGCGAAGCAGAGATATGAAGGCAGGGTGTTCATCGGGAACAGCCTGTTCAACTGCCACAATGAGGGGTCGAAGGTCAAGATCGAAAAGTTCCTGGAAAGGGCCGATGCGGGCGAAGAAGAAATGTTCGAACTCTATAATAAAAAGACCGGTGAAAGGGAATTCTTCGTACCGGTCCGGAATGCTTCGGGCAGTGTGATCGGGTATTTTGAAAGGCATGAGACACCATGGGATGCGGAACATCCCGAAGAGCCGGTCACGGAATACTGGAAGCGGAGGATCTGATCAGCTGAGGCGCTTTTCCGCCAGGAAGAGCAGGAAGCTGCCTGCCGACAGGGTGAGGAGGTAGAGGATATCTGCCGGCAGGATGCCGCATGTGTCCGCGACCCGGCGGAATACAGGCTGTGTGTTTTTGTAATACGGCGTGATGTAGAACATGTTCGGGTATGTGCCCGGGATCACCGTATGGTGATACCCGTATATGTTGATGCATTCGGCGATGCCGGCGAGGAACAGGAACAGCAGGAATGCCTGCACGAAGTTTCTGTTTTCAAAGCGGACCATATGTCCGAAAAGAAGCGTGAACGCGATCACCAGCATGATCCCGTGCCATACGAATGCGTGCCCGGTCAGGAAGACATACTCCCGGAGCATATCCTGCGGATAGATCAGCGCAAGTACCGCGGCGATCAGGCAGTAGGATGTCAGGAAAACGATGACCCCGTCCCTGTTCTCCAGGTGCGGCAGCAGGATGCTGAGATACATCGGCATCGAACACAGCTGGAAGGGGAACCACCACCAGTTGTACAGCTCATGCTCAACGATGAAAAACAGGAAGAGCTGCTTGAGGATCTCGCCGGCAAGGAGGATCCATCCGGCAGCGTGGATGACGCGCAGCCTCTGTGCATCTGTCTTTCTGCGCAGGGCATATCCTGCAGCGGGGGCTGTGACGCACAGGAGCAGGGCGCAGGCGATATGAAAGCTGCCGAACATGGGCGGCTTTTCCATCGGGACGGCGAGGATGCGCATCAGCTGTCTGAGCAGGGATACAAGATATTCCATACAGGTATTATACAGAAAAAAGGAGGAGCCTTGTACGCATCGCTTCCCTCATGTCCATGGCGCCTCCTTTGTTCTGTAGAATAGCTGTGTGGAGTATCTGGTATCCCGGCTCAGCCAGCTGATGCGCATCGTCGCCCTCCCGATGGAAAAGCCGCCCATGTTCGGCAGCTTTCATAGC
>JAILQT010000145.1 GCA_024698805.1 Solobacterium sp. | reverse complement strand
CATTTCTATTTGCCTCCAAACAGTTCTTCATACATTTTTCGTGTGTCTTCATCAGCCGCGTTTGAAATTCAACGTGTTTTATTATTACATACTCATTGAAAATGGCTGATATTCCGTCAGGCGTGACAATTATAGTTTTTTTCTCTGTGATCTTTTTTAGCTGCTTCAAAAATCTCTATCGGAGCCTGAAGGGATGATATCGTTGCCATACGGATGGCAGTGAAAATCCAAGCTGCCTCCCGTATTTCCTAATTCTCTGAATACATCTGGCGGAATATTGGTTCCTGATTTATTACCTCTGATCAAATAAGCTTTATTGTCTATTGTTAAGCAAGCGTATTCAGCCCCGGTTTCCTTGGACAGAATGCTTACATCCTTTTCTGAAAAATCATTTTATTTCCAAGTATCATGTCACCCTTGTGATCCAGCTTACCCATACAATGTAAGAATTCGTGATTTTCTGTTTTTCAGGATATACGAAACAAAAAAGATCTTATGCACTTAAGATATTAAAAATGAGATAGATTTTTTAAATTCTTGTGTTATACTAATTAAGCATCGTTTATCGGGGTGTGGCGCAGTTTGGTAGAGCGCTTCGTTCGGGACGAAGAGGCCGTGAGTTCGAATCTCGTCACCCCGACCATTAAAAAAGCTATACACCGTATAGCTTTTTTTGATTTCTGTATCTCTCTTCCTGCAGCTTCGGATGCGGGAAATTCCGTCTTTTTGTCTTCCCGGTTCACAGATAATACAGCATCGTCATCAGCGGCATCGTCGCGATGCACATCAGCGTCGTGATCGTATTGATGCCCGTAGCCGTATCCACGTCGTTGTCATACAGCTGCGCCATCTGCGTAACGGTCGTCGCTGAAGGCGTCATCGTCGCCATCAGGCTGATGAACAGGATCGTAACGCCTTCCGGCGAAAGTTTCGCAAGGCCGCTGAATTTCATGACTGTCAGGACCAGCGCCGGCATAACGATCATCCTGATCAGCGATACGGTCCAGATCCGTTTCTTCCGGACCATGGCGCCGATATCCACTCCCGCCAGGATCATGCCCAGCATCAGCATCGACAGGGGGCCGACCGTGCTGCCGAGGGACCGGACAGTATTGCCGACCAGTGCAGGCAGCTTTACATGAAGCAGGAACATGACCAGTCCGAGGGCACATGCCATCAGGTTGACGTTCGTCAGGATCGCTTTCATATCCGCACCGCGTTTCCCTTCAATGAGCGATTTGCCGTGCGTCCATATGATAAACAGCTGGACGACCATAAAGGCACTGGCATAGAGCACCCAGTCCTCGCCGAGCAGCGCCGTCACAAGCGGTATGATCAGGTTGCCGGCATTGCTGTAAATGACGGATGCCTTCTCGACACTGGTGAAATGGAAGAACCGGTCCAGTATATATGTGAAGAGGAAGACCACGATATGTATGATCACCGCCGAAGCGACTGCCAGCAGGAAATTCCCTGCCGTTTCTGCCGAATACTCGATCTGGAACGCATTCAGGATCGTGCACGGGCAGATGATATAGACGATCAGTATGGAAAGGGATTTGGAATCCTTTGATGAGAGCAGTCCTGCCTTAACGATCAGGTATCCCAGAAACATGATCAGAAACAGCTGGGCGATCTGCTGCCCGAGCAATATGGCTGTCATAACGCTTCCTCCTGTATCCGTGCTTAATTATACCCGTAACAGGTGCGATATGCGCTACAATACATTCATGGATACAGTCAATATCGTGCTGGTCTCGGATAACCACGGGGATCAGAACTGCCTTGCATGGCTGAAAGAGACATACAGCGACTATGATCTTTTCGTGCACTGCGGCGATTCGGAAATGGATGCGGAACAGATGGGCGGCTATATATGCGTCCGGGGAAACAATGATTATTCCTATTACAGCAGGATCCCCGACACGATGACGCTGCACATCAAGGGACATACGGTCTATGTCTGCCACGGGCATCTGGAGCCGATCTCTTTTTACGGTTTCAAACCGATGATCCGTAACGCGAAGAACATCGGCGCAGACACCGTCTTCTTCGGGCATGTCCATACCGTGCATGACACGACGGAAGACGGCATCCGGCTGCTGAATCCCGGATCGATCCGCCAGAACCGCGACGGCAGTCCGCCTTCGTACATGCTCGTGCATATCTCGGAAGACAAGATCGAAGCGGAAGTGAAGGAATATGTGCGGAAAAAAACAAAAACGGACAGCTTCCTTGAAAAGCTGATCCGCTTCCTGACAAAAGAGCAGTGACCCCGGTCACTGCTCTTTCCTTTTGTGTCTTTGTTACTCAGTTTTTCGATACGTCCTGCAGATATTCATCGATCACTTCCCTGCAGCCATCGATCTCCGCAAGCCTCAGTATCAGGGTGACCAGTGAATCACGGCTCATCAGATACAGTCTCTTTTCCAGGTTATCCATACCATTACCTCGCATTACCGTAATACTATATCGGAATTTCGTAATATTGTGAACAGCGATGTCACATTCTTTCCGGTGCGCTGACGCCGATCAGCGACAGTGCGTTCTTCATCGTGATCATTGCGGCGCTGACAAGGCCGAGCCTCTGGTTCGTCAGTTCCGGGTTCTGCGCATCGATCACACGGCAGGCATTGTAATAGCTGTGGAAGTTCCTCGCCAGTGTCTGGCAGTAATTGCAGATCCTGTTGACGGACCTGGTCTCTGCCGCATCCCCTGCTGTCTTCGGGAACTCGCTGATCTGTTTCAGTACTGCAAGCTCCTTCGGATCCGTCAGCAGATCATAACTGTCTTTGCGGACGAATTCCGGCGCATCGTCCCTGTGCAGGATATTGAACATCCTCGTATAGGCATACTGTGCGTAATAAACAGGGTTGTCATTGGTCTTCTGTTTGGCAAGATCCATATCGAAATCCATGTGCGTGCCGACTTCCTTCGATACGAAGAACCATCTCGCCGCATCTGTACCGACGTCTTCGCAGAGTTCCCTGAGGGTGATCGCATTGCCGGTCCTCTTGGACATCTTGACTTCTTCACCGTTGGAGACCATGCGCACCATCTGGATCAGATCCACTTCAAGACTGTCTTTCGGATAACCGAGTGCTGTCAGGGCACACTTCATCCTGGTAACGTAGCTGTGATGGTCCGCACCCCAGAGGTCGATCAGCTTCGTATAGCCTCTTTCGAGTTTGTATACATGGTTGGCGATATCCGGCGTCAGGTATGTCAGAAGGCCTGTATTCTTCTTCAGGACACGGTCCTTGTCATCACCGAACAGGGAAGACCTGAACCACAGGGCGTCATCCTTTTCATACGTCAGATCCTTTTCAGCCATCTCCTTCAGGACGGCATTGATCCTGGCGCTGTTATTCTCATAGAAGAATCTTTCATGGACCCAGGAATCGAACTCAACGCCGAACAGCGCGAGATCCTCCCGGATCCTTGCCAGCTTGGCTTCGATGCCCTGGTCCTTGAAGTATTCCGTTCTTTCAGCCGGATCCGCATCCAGCCATTTGTCGCCGTCTTTCGCTGCGATACCTTTTGCGACGTCGATGATGTCGTTTGCGTGATAGCCGTCTTCGGGCAGCGGATACTCCCTGCCGAACAGTTCAAAATACCTGCTCAGGATCGATTCCGCGAGCACATCGATCTGATGGCCGGCGTCATTGACATAATATTCGCGCAGCACATCAAAGCCGCTGAAGGAAAGGATCCTTGTCAGGGAATCGCCCCAGGCTGCGCCCCTTGCATGGCCGCAGTGCAGGTCGCCGGTCGGGTTGGCGGATACATACTCTACAAGCACCTTCTGGCCTTTGCCGGTATCGTTCTTTCCGTAATCGTCACCGGCATCCAGGACCCGGTTGATCACCGTGCTGAGTGCGCTTCCGGAGATCACGAAGTTGATGAAACCCGGTCCCGCGACGGTAACAGAGGAAGCTTCCTCGATTCTCTTTGCCAGTTCGGAAGCGATCTCCTGCGCGATCTCCGCAGGTTTTCTCTTCAGCATCTTGGTCAGCCTCATCGCGATATTCGTAGAATAGTCTCCCATCTTCGGATCACGCGGTCTTTCGATCATGACCATCCTGTCTTCCGCTTCGATTTTATACAGATCAGAGACAGTCTCTTTGATCACTGCCTTGAGTTTCTCACTGATATCACTCATAACTCACCTCCGTGAAACTCATATATTATACACGAAAACATCTTTTCTGCATGATACAGTTCATCCTCTGTACAGATTCGTCTTTCAGGCGCGGTACAGGGATTCTTAAGAATCGTCACGCAATTATCACCTTCATCCGGAAAATGCGGATATACAATATAGCGAGAGGTTCTGAAATGAAGATCTGTCTTTTGAATGATTCCTTCCCGCCCGTGATCGACGGCGTGGTGAATGCTGTACTGAATTACGCGTCTGTCCTGGAACACAGGAAAGACTTTGAAGTGATGGTAGGCACGCCGTATTATCCGGGCACCGATTATTCTTCCTATGCTTTCCCCGTTAAGACCTATCCCAGCCTGGATACTTCCGCTTTGACAGGCGGATACCGTGCAGGCTATCCGTTCCCCGTAAAGGAGATCGGCGATATGGCCGCCTTTGCGCCGGATATCATCCATACGCACTGTCCCGTCAGTTCCTGTTTTATCGCCCGCTCCCTGCGCGACGCATCCGGTGCCCCGGTCATACTGACCTACCATACAAAATACGATATCGACATCAAAAGGACAGTTCCCCCTCTGCTGCAGGATGAGTGCATCAGGGCACTGGTGAACAATGTTTCCGCCTGTGACGAGGTATGGGCTGTCAGCAAAGGTGCAGGCGAGAGCCTGCAGGCGCTCGGCTACGAAGGGGAATTCCTGGTCATGCCCAACGGCGTTGATTTCCCGAAGGGAAGATGCAGCGAAGAGGAAGTAACTGCAGCGGTAAAGGGCTGTGACCTTCCCGCCGGCATACCCGTGTTCCTGTTCGTCGGAAGACTGGTGAATTACAAAGGGCTGCCGATGATCATCGACGCCCTTCATGAACTGGCGCAGGAAAAAGACTTCCGCATGGTCATGATCGGACAGGGCACGGACAGCGAAGGCCTGAAGGAAAAGATCCGTGCTTACGGCATGTCTTATGATGAGAAGGCGGAAGACGGCACGATCGTCAGCCATGCCGGATCCTCGCAGTTCGGGAAGATCATCTTCACCGGTCCCGTCCGCGACAGGAATATCCTGAGGGCGTGGAATACCAGGGCAGACCTGTTCCTGTTCCCCTCGACTTTCGATACGAACGGGCTCGTTGTCCGGGAAGCTGCCGCATGCGGGCTTGCCAGCGTGCTGATCCGGGGATCCTGTGCTGCCGAGGATATCACAGACGGCAGGAACGGCTTCCTGATCGAAGAAAACAGCGGGTCATTAGCGGCATTCCTGAAACATGCCTGCAGCCACGGCAGTGAGATCCGTGAAGCCGGGGAACATGCGATGGCAGAGATCTATCTTTCCTGGGAAAACGCCGTAGGCAGGGCTGCCGTACGCTACAGGGAGGTCTTGGACCTGAAACAGGCGGGCAGATTCACACCTGCCAGGCAGGCGGCGGATGATCCCCTGTACACGATGGCAGGCGACGCGGTTCGCCGGTATCTCGACATCAGACAGAATGATCTCCCCGAGTTCGAAGGCATGATGGACAACTTTGAAGACCTGACGTCCGTTATCGGCGATGCCCTGCTGGATTTTCTCGATGACAGGCGGAATGAACTGGAAAAAGGCATCCGGGATCTTCTGAACGGGAATACAGGATAACTCCTTAATAAACAGTTAATATGTGCCTCCCTTGACTATTAGCCTCAAAATGATATCATTTTGATATCACAGGAGGTGATTTAACGTATGAAAGAAAGAGTATTAGGCGGAAAAGCCGCAGGAATGCCGGTCCTGATCGGACTGATCGCATTATATATCCTCGCAATCGCCGGATTTATCGCCGGGGCAAGCACAGGCAGTTTCATCCTTCTCGCTGCCAGCGTCCTCTGGTTCGCATTCGGATGGATCCTGTTCCTGGGACTGAAGGTCCTGAAGCCGCAGGAGGCGCTTGTACTGACACTGTTCGGCAAATATGCCGGCACACTGAAGGGTGACGGTTTCTACTTCGTCAACCCCTTCTGCACAGCCGTCAACCCCGCCGCGAAAACACAGCTCTCTCAGAGCGGTGACGTCAAGACATCCGTAAACCTGCTCACAGGTACTGTCAACGGTACGCAGGCTGTGGAAACATCCGGTTCCAAGAAGATCTCCCTGAAGGTCATGACACTGAACAACAACAGGCAGAAGATCAACGATGTGCTCGGCAATCCCGTCGAGATCGGCATCGCTGTCACATGGCATGTCGTGGATACCGCAAAAGCCGTATTCAATGTGGATAACTACAAGGAATACCTGTCGCTGATGTGCGATACGGCGCTGCGTGATATCGTCCGACTCTATCCGTATGATGTCGCCCCGAATATCGATACGACAGGCGACGGCGTCGCAGATGACGGAAGCCTGCGCGGTTCTTCCGTGATCGTTGCGGAACGCATCCGTGAAGAGATCCAGAAACACGTCGACGAAGCCGGCATCGAGATCCTGGCTGCGAAGATCACATACCTTGCATATGCGCCTGAGATCGCTGCCGTCATGCTGCAGAGACAGCAGGCAAGCGCGATCATCGACGCGAGAAAGATGATCGTTGACGGTGCTGTAGGTATGGTGGAGATGGCACTTGACCGTCTGCAGGAAAAGAATACAGTAGAATTAGACGACGAGAGAAAAGCCGCAATGGTCTCCAACCTGCTGGTCGTTCTTTGCGGCAACCATGATGCCCAGCCCGTCGTCAACAGCGGAACATTGTATTAATGCCCGCGAAAAAACAGATCCCGTTAAGACTGAGTGATTCGCTTTATAAGGAACTGGCCGCATGGGCAGAGGCTGATTTCCGCTCTGTCAACGGACAAATCGAATATCTGCTGACAGAATGTGTGAAAGCACATAAAAAGAGCGGCAGATACATTCCCAAATCCGTGCAAAACGAAGATGAACAGGAGGATATTGCATGATCAAATTCGTTATTACATTAGCTGTTGTCCTGGTGCTCGCAGGAATTATTGTCTTCTCCTGCCTGAAGGTCGTACCGCAGGAAAGCGCATTCGTTATCGAGCGTTTCGGCAAATACAGATGCACCTGGAACGCAGGCATCCATTTCAAGCTGCCGATCATCGACAGGATCTCACGCCGGGCGCTTCTGAAGGAACAGGTCGCGGACTTCGCGCCGCAGCCGGTCATCACAAAGGATAACGTCACGATGCAGATCGACTCTGTCGTCTACTTCAAGATCACAGATCCGAAACTCTACGCATACGGCGTTGAGAATCCGATCATGGCCATGGAGAACCTGACTGCCACAACGCTGCGAAACATCATCGGTGACCTCGAGCTCGACGCTACGCTGACATCCCGCGAGCAGATCAACTCCCAGATGCTGCAGACGATCGATTACGCGACCGATCCGTGGGGCATCAAGGTAACGCGTGTCGAACTGAAGAATATCCAGCCGCCTGCAGCGATCCGTGAATCCATGGAAAAACAGATGAAGGCTGAACGTGAAAAGAGAGCTGCCATCCTGACAGCCGAAGGCGAAAAACAGGCAATGATCCTTACTGCGGAAGGACGCAAGGAATCTGCCGTCCTCGAAGCGGAAGCTTCCAAGCGCGCAACGATCCTCGCTGCGGAAGCGCAGAAAGAAAAAGAGATCCGTGAAGCGGAAGGCCGCGCCGAAGCGATCCGTCAGATCCACCAGGCTACAGCCGAAGGTCTCAGAGCCATCAAGGAAGCGGATCCCAGTGAGTCCGTCATCAAACTCAAGAGTCTGGAAGCCTTCCAGGCAGCTGCCAACGGACAGGCTACCAAGATCATCATCCCTTCCGAGATCCAGGGTATCGCAGGCCTGGCTGAAGGGATCAAAGAAGCGGTCAAAGAATAATGCGCGTCATGTTTCCTTTCATTATCATCGCTGTCTGGATCGTGATCATCGCGGCTGCGTCGATCCTGTCATCCGTAATGCGCAGAAAGCACGTTACCTATTCTTCGGACGGCCATGCAGTCCCGCGTGAAGATGACTTTACCTGCGAGACCAAATACGGTCATCAGCATGACTACAGCGAAAGAAGATATGTCGTCCATGAAGAGCCCCAGCAGGGATATGTCGTTCTGAACGGCATCAAACGAAGGATCGAAGACTGCAGAAACCTGTAAAAAAATCCGGGTCGGAAGACTCGGATTTTCCTTTGTTCACAAAGTGCTGTCAGTCCCGGGAACGCCGGAATGCCGGCGCATAGCGCACGGCTTTGCGGACAGCCTCGCACAGGGAGATCTCGTCAGCGATCCCTTTCCCGGCAATATCGAACGCCGTGCCGTGATCGACGGAAGTGCGCAGGATCGGCATCCCGCAGGTGATGGAGATCGTCCTGTTGAAATCGACCGTCTTGGATGCGATATGGCCCTGGTCATGATAAAGCGACAGGACGCAGTCATAACGCCCGTTCCTTGCCTGCCAGAAAACGGAATCCGCACCGACGGGCCCATAGACCCTGTATCCTTCCTCCTGCAGTTCCTCTACAGCCGGAATGATCTCCCTGACTTCCTCATCGCCGAACAGGCCGTGCTCACCGCAGTGCGGGTTGAGTCCGGCAACGCCGATGCGCGGATCTTCGATGCCGAGCTGCTGCAGGGCGCGGTATCCCTTGCGGACGCAGGAGATAATATGCTCTTTTGTGACATAGTCACAGGCTTTCCGAAGGGACATGTGCCGGCTCAGGAAAAGGATCCGCATATCCTCAAGCTCGAACATCGTCAGCGGTTCCTCCGTGCCGGTCAGGGCGCCGAAGATCTCCGTATGCCCGATATACGGGACATCTGCAGCACGCAGCGATTCTTTGTTGATGGTGGTCGTCGCAACGGCATCGGCTTTCCCTGCCATTGCCAGTTCGATCGCTTTTTCGATATACTCATACGCTGCCCTGCCGCACATCGCCGACACTTTGCCGTAGCAGAACTGTCCCGGGTCGATATTATGCAGATCGATGACATCGATCGTGCCTTCTTCATAGATCCCTTCTGCCGGATCTCCAATGACATGGAACTTTGTATCGATGCCGCAGATATCTGCAGCCTTTTCCAGGATACCCAGGTCACCTGTCACGACACTGCGGCTGATCCCGCAGATCTCTTTTTTCGATAATGCCTTTACGGTTATCTCCGGCCCGATGCCTGCCGGATCCCCCATCGGGATCACGATCAGGGGCCTGTTACTGTTCATCATTCCCTTTTCTCTCCTTTTCTTTCCGGATATCCTCCTGGTATTCCCTGGATAATGCGATCATCTCCTCATACCACTTTTTGAAATACGGACGCAGTTCACTGTTCGTGATGCGGTCTGTATTTTTTTCGATGATCACGGCTTCCCTTCCCGTGTCCTGCACCGGTATGTTATTTGCCGTTTTGTATGCGATCACGTTTTTTACGATCGCAAATCTTTTTTCAAACAGTTCTGCCAGCTGCGCATCGACTTCATCGATCCACTGCCTGTATAATTCCAGTTCTGTCATATGCCCTCCTGATGAAAATGATTCCCTGAATTTTCAGAAATAAATTGCATACATTGATCTATATACAAGGATACAGGTATATTTTATGATACAATCATACCGAAAAAGAGGACAAATATATGAGTAAGAACTTTGTATTCATTTCACCTACTTTCCCGAAAACTTACTACCAGTTTCCGAAAGCCTGGAAAGAGATCGGCGGCACATCCCTGTGCATCGGCGAAGACAGCTGGGACTCGCTGTCACAGGAAATGAAAGATGCATGCTCCGAATATTATCAGGTCAGATCCCTGCAGGATTATGACGAAGTCTACCGTGCAGTCGCATGGTTCGCGCACAAGCACGGAAAGATCGACTGGCTGGAATCCAACAACGAGTTCTGGCTGGAGCAGGATGCCAGACTGCGTACGGATTTCAATATCACTTCCGGCGACAAGTCCGAGGATGTACAGCGCTACAAGTTCAAGTCCAACATGAAGGCATATTATGAAAAAGTCAATGTGCCTGTTGCGAGATACCATCTGACGACAACGCTTGAAGAAGGAAAGAAATTCATTGCTGAAGTCGGCTACCCCGTGATCGTCAAGCCGGACAACGGCGTCGGTGCCAATGCCACATGGAAGATCAAGGATGATGCAGGCCTTGAGGATTTCTACAAACAGGATCTCGGCACGCAGTACATCATGGAGGAATTCGTCCCCGGCTATATCGTATCCTTTGACGGCATCGCCGATCAGGACAACAACATCATCTTCAAGACGAGCCATACGTTCCCCGAGCCCGTCATGGATATCGTCAATTCCAAGGACGAGTGCTTCTACTGGTCGGAGAGGGTGATCCCCGAAGACCTCGATAAGATGGGAAGCGATGTCATCCATTCCTTCAACATCCGCGGAAGATTCTTCCATACGGAATACTTCCGTCTGACGGAAGACAAGCCCGGCCTCGGCAAGAAGGGCGGACTGGTAGGCCTTGAAGTTAACATGAGGCCTCCCGGGGGCTATACGCCGGATATGATGAATTTCGCGAACGATATCAATGTCTTCCAGATCTATGCCAATATGGCGATGTTCAACGAAGGCAGGTATGAGACCGACAGGCCGTATCATGCGGTATACTGCGGCAAACGCGACAAGTTTACCTATAAGAACGACCCTGCAGCTGTCTATGAAAAATACGGCAGCCACATCATGGTCCATGACCGCATGCCGGAGCTTCTCGGCGAAGCCATGGGCAATGAATTCTACCTTGCAAGATTCGAAACGGTCGAAGAGGTCAAAGAATTCAGTAACTTTGTTTATGAGAAAGCCGGTGAATGATGGAGATCAGATATTTTAAGGAATACAGCCAGAATCTCAACAGGGATATGGAATTCAAGGTATACGGGCACAGCGGCAGGCCGATGCTCGTATTCCCTTGCCAGAACGGAACGTTCTATGAGTTTGAAGACAGGAAGATGACAGACCTCGCTGCCCCGTATATCGATTCCGGCAGGCTGCAGATCTTCACCTGTGATTCCAACGATATCAATTCCTGGTCCAGGGTCGATGACTGGGACAACCGTGACAGGATCATCCAGCAGGAAAGATATTACAACTATATCGTCGGCGAACTGTGCCCCAGGATCTTCGATATCAACGCGGAAGGCAACGGCTACTACGCAAACGGCATCCTGACGATGGGATGTTCCATGGGCGCTTCGCACGCGGTCAATTTCCTGCTGAGAAGGCCGGATATCTTCTCCGGCTGCATCGCCCTTTCCGGTGCGTATAACGCAAGACTGTTCTTCCCGGACTACATGGATGACCTCGTCTATGCGAACTCCCCCGTCGATTACATCGAGGGCATGGCCTATGACCATCCGTATGTAGAGATGTACCGTCACAGGGACATCATCATCTGCTGCGGCAGAGGTGCATGGGAACACCCGATGCAGGAAGATTCCGCCCGCATGAAGGAACTGTTCGATTACAAGAACATCCCTGCATGGGTCGACTTCTGGGGACCGGATGTCGCGCATGACTGGCCGTGGTGGGAAAAGCAGTTCCCCTACTATCTCAATTTCGTATGTTAATGAGGATATGCACTGCGCATATCCTTTTTTTCTGAACAATGCAATAAAATGCCTCCCTCATGCATTGTTATGGCAGAAGGGAGAAAAACAATGAAAAAGATATTCAGCATTCTGACAGCAGCCGTGCTGTTCATGACCCCTGTCAGTGCACTGACAGATACGGAAGCGAAAGAGATCGCAGAGAAATACGTCCCCGCAGGAAGCACATACGTTGAGACAGAAACAGAACACGGAAAGAGTGAAGTCGGATTCGTAAAGGGAAACTACGAATACGAAGTCACGATCAGTTCCAAAGGCAAAGTCCTTGAAGTGGAGAAAGACTGCATCAAAAAAGCAGGCGGGAAGTCTTTCGTGCTCACAAAAGCAGAAGCGAAGGCAAAGGTGAAGAAAGCCTTCAAAGGCGCAAAGATCACCGATATCGAAAAGAAAAAGACAAAGAAGGACGGATGTTATTACGAGATCGAATTCAAAACACCGGCATACAGGGGCGAAGCGAAAGTCAACGCCGAGACCGGAAAGATCACCGAATACGAAAAGGAATATAACTGACCTGCAAAAGGTTCAGCACAAAGGGGCGCCGCAGCGCCCCTGTTTTCTTCTGAACAGAGATCAATAAACGGGTACGGGGGATCATATCCGCACCGTGAGCACATTCATGCCGAGAAGATACTGGTAACGGATATCCTGCATCATGCCGTAGATCATACGGATACCGATATTTCTGGACGGATCCGCATCATCCAGCATCCCTGCCCGTTCTTTCGGATCAAACGGTATGCAGTCATCACGTACCCTGAGGATGACCGTATCCTCTTTCCATACAGCACGCATCTCAACGGAATGCGTCTTTTTGTCTTTCGTAAAACCGTGGCTGACCACATTGCCTGCCATCTCCTCCATCGCAAGGCCGGCATAATACGAACGTTTTTTATCCGCCCCTTTCTGAAGACAGAAGTTTTCGATCTGTTCGGAGACCCTGACGACGTCATCCTCCGTCTGTACGACCACATCGATCCTGTCACTCTCCGGTACGCCGAAGCTGTCCGGGATCGCCATAAGCTCTTCCATATTCCGGGGCAAATGTTTCTTCCGGAACCATGCATACGCGATGATATACAGCGTCGTCGTGACACCGTTCAGCACGTTGGCAGCGTATACAGATTTCATGCCCAGGATATCTTTGAGCAGCCAGGAATATCCCGCAACGCAGATAAGGCCGTCAAGGAGTGAGAGCACATTGACGAAACCGTTCCTGTCCGCCGCCTGCCCGTAGACCGTAAAGTGCATTTTTATTATGCTCAGAGGCATGCAAAGCGGCAGGATTCTGAGACCGGATACCATATACCGGAATACATCCTGTGACGGGTCTTTGAAGAAGATATATGTAAGGGGGACTGCCAGTGCGATGATGCATGCGATCACCCCGCACATCACGGGGACATAATACCGGAACATGCCCCGCATGACATTCGTCAGGGATTCCCTGTCCTCTTCACCGATACTGACGCTGATGAGCAGGCTGGATACCGCCTGCATGCCGGCAGGGATCGCCCAGAAGATGCCAAGCAGGTTATTGGCTGCCGCAAAGGCCGAAAGCCCGGCACTGCCTGCGGTCATCTCCAGCAGACGGTTGACAGCTAACCCGCGGAATGTCTGGTAGATATATGTCGCTGCGCCGGGGAAGCCGATCAGGAGCACGACTGTCCATTCTTTCCATGCGATATCCGCAAATGTGATCTTCAGGTTTGACTCTTTTGAAAGGAAATGCCCGATCTCCGCAAACATAAAGACCCACATGCCGAGTGAAGATGCCAGTGCCAGTCCGAACGCTTCCATATGCATCGTCTGTACGAACAGGATATTCAGCGCAAGGTTGACGGCGATATAGACCAGGCTCGCATTCAGGGCCCTTCTGCCTTTATTTTCCATCGCGAGGAACATCGGCAGCTGGTTCCCGACCATCATCGGGATCACGCCGATCGCCTGGCCGAGAAGATACCGGTTGAAAGCCGGACGTATGGACATATCCTGTGTAAAGATGCCTGTCAGATCAAACATCCCCATTGCCAGCAGAACGGCAGTAAAAAGTACCGCTGTCAGGGCTGTCAGGAACAGGTCCAGCGAAAACACCTTCTGCAGTTTCCCCTGTTCGTTCTGACCGAGATATCTCCCGCAGATGATCGCGCTTCCGCCGGAGAGTACGGTGCTGACAGCACCGATCATCATACTGACAGGTCCGTACAGACCGACAGCGCTCATTGCGTCAAGTCCGACATAATTGCTCGCAAAATAACTGGATACGATGCCGTTGACGGAACCCGCCGCAGCCAGCAGGATCTGTACCGGCAGAAGCCGGAACATCATCTTCCGGATCATCTGTATATTGTTTTTGTTGTTCATAAACGGATTCTTTTTTTTGTTTGATCCCTGATTCCGGACTGTATAAATGACAGGGAAGATCCATATTCAATCGATCCCGGAATTGAAGGTCTTACATTCCTGTACAGCAGCCTGAGCAGGAATTCAAATCTATGTAATACCCGGATTCAGTATCTTTTGAACAGCGGAAACTGTCAAGCAGCAGAATTATCCATTTTCAAGGATTCTGTTTGCAGGCAGAAATGATAAGTTATCTGGTTTTAGCAGCCGCTCCTTCCGGTAAAACTGTTTCGGATGCATATTCCGGAACAGAATAAAAAAGACGGATACACATATACCGTCTTATTCGTTCTGCCAGAGGCGTTTCTGAACATTCCTGCAGAACTGCCCCCATGGTCTTCACCCATATTTTATTTTTCTCCCGGGGTAAGTTTACCTGTTCCCGCTGTCCGCTATGTGATCAGCGATCATTTTCAATGTACTGTCACTGTAGTGAAGACCGTCTTCTATGAACTCTGTTCTGTTATCTGTGATCTCAGGTACAGTCGTATACTGCGATGCATTTTCCTTAAGCAGTTCGCTGTTTTTTACCGCTATGCGGAGCTGCTCATTATATTCTTCAACAATGCGGTCGATCTCACTTGCGGAAGCACTGTGCCTGACACCGTCAAAGCCGATCACAAAAACATCAGGATGGTATTCCCTGCCTTCATATTCAAAACGCATTGATGCGAATGTTTCAGCAGCACCCGCAGCTGCCGCAACGGCGGTTTCATTGTCATTTCCGCTGAAATCACAGTCATTGATCGTGGCAAATAAATATAATGCGCATTCCCCGCACGCCCTGATCTGCGCCTGAAAACATTCCTCCGCTTCAGACACCAGTTCATCTGTCATGATCGCCGGCATCGCCCCTTCGGAATAGTGTCCGCCCCATACGGCAAATACCGCAAAATCAGCCCTGCCTGTTTCTTCCGCATATACACCAAGCTGGCAGCACCGGCTGTCGCCGATCACGATCCTGCCGGATGTGTATCCGGCATCTTCCGGCAATGTATGGTAATAATACGGATACTCCGTAACGGCTGTATATCCTGTCTGTCCGGATCCAGCCGTCTGTTCCGGCCCGGCAGTCTTTTCCTGTAAAGATTCCTGCTGTACTGTCCCGGTGCAGCCGGCAGTCAGGACCGCAAAGATCAAAATTGCAGAAGCGGTGTTCCTTAAGTACATGACCTGTCCTTTCTGATGATCTGTTTATTTTTCCCTTCTCTTCCTTCTTACCCTGTTGATATGGCGTTCAAAGCTGCCGTCATTGATCAGGTAGGCAAGCGTCAGCTGGACCAGCACCGGCACTGTGCAGGATCTTTCGGAAAGTATACTGCGGAATCTTTCACATTCCTTCTCCGGCAGGATCATATATCCCGTTCTTAATGCGGGACTGATCGTTTTCGTAAATGTATTCATATAGATGACATTGCCATGTGACATCGCAAACAGTGTATCTGCCGGTTTTTCGGCTGTCGCGAATTCACTTTCATAATCATCCTCGATGATATATGCGTTCCTGCTGTATGCCCACTCCAGATATTCATTCCGTTTATCGATATCCGCGGAATACAGGGAAGGAAAACTCCGGTACGGCGTAACGTGGAGTACCGACGCCGGCGTCCTTGCCAGTTCGTCGCTGCGTATGCCGTTTTCCGTCATCTTCAGCCTGTCGATCCTGACGCCGTTCTCCCGGTACATCTGCCGGATCCTCTCATAGGAAGGATCCTCGATGCCGTAGATACGGTGCCTGCCCAGCAGCAGTATGATCATCGAATAGAGATATTCCGCGCCGGCGCCGATGAATACCTGGGAAGGATCCGCATAGATCCCCCTGCTGCGCGCAAGATACAGGGATACAGCCTGCCGCAGTTCAAAACAGCCGCACGGTTCCGACGCACTCAGAAGCTTTTCATCATATTTATGCAGGACCTCGCGCACTGCTTTTTTGAAGACGGAAGCCGGAAACAGGTCTTCATCCGTTTCAAACGCAGTCCCCTCATCGTCCGGATCCCCCTCTGCCACGGGGAAAAGGTCTTCGCTGCGGTAACAGACATAGTATCCTTTCCTCTGTCTGGATATGATATATCCTTCCTCTGCCAGAAAGTCATACGCATGCTCGACGGTGATCAGGGATACATGGAGCTCCTGTGCAAGCGTACGCTTGGACGGGATCTTTTCATCATAACGGTATGTCCCCCGGATGATATCGCCGCGCATATATTCATAGATCTGCATATAGACAGGTCTTGTGTCGTCAAATGTATATCTCATGGTCTTTTCTTAATTATCATATTGGTTATCCGGCATTTGCGCAAAAGATTGACCTCTTCAAAAAGAAAAAAAGCGGTGCAGGCCATGATATTCAAGGATCCTGCCCCCGCTTACTGTTTCAGATATCGATATGTGCCTGTGATCTCTTCGACCGCATTGCGAATACATGCGGCAGTTTCATGATCACAAGGGATAAACCTTGTGTCATCCAGGGATGCGGAAGGGTATTCATCCCATACCACCTGATAATCAATGATCCTGTCCGGCAGAACGATCTCATCTGCAGGATGGAGCGTCCGGCAGAGCGTCATCGCGATGAGCAGGTCCCCGTAAGGGGATGCGTGCTCCCCGTCTTCAAAATAGAGTTCGATCTCAGGATATTCCTGCTGTACCTTCTGCCAGACCAGGCCGACCGGCGCAAGTTTCACACCGGTCTCTGCAGCGAGTTTTTCAAACACTTCGATCATCTTCTGCTGGTTTTCAGGGGATCTCTTTTCCGCCCATGTCATAAACAGGACCGGCTCCGTACCGCACTTACGGCACAGTTCGATGATCTTCTTCCCGTTCTCCATCGTCGTCCCTTCCTCTGGAAAGGGATGGGCTGCCTGCTGGATGATGCAGTGATCGAAACGGCCGTACAGCAGCTGGTAGCGCAGGGACATGTATTCCTTCATGTGCCATTCCAGGCTCCTGCCGGAATATGCCAGCATCACCGCTTCATTCCCGGTGCCGAACGAATCGTGATACAGGGTCCGGAACAGATACGGCATGTCATTCATATAGGTATGGCTGTTGCCGAGAAACAATGTTTTCATAGATATCACAGCCTTACGGAAGCGGAGGCTGTTCCCGCTTTTTCCTGTTTCGCAGTTACGGTAATGACCGTTCCTTCTTCCGCCCGGATGATCCAGATGGTCTTTTTCTTCGCTTTCGCGTTTTCGTATGTGCTGATATTCCCGTAGAAGTTCGTGCCTGTGTCTGTCCGGCTCCAGCCGGCCAGGTCTCCGATCGTCTCTGTTTTGTGTCCGGTGACGATATCATCGGCGCTGATCGTGACGCATACAGGCCTGTTCACTTTCAGATTTACCGCTTCGTCCGTCAGGTTCGTCGGCAGGTAGCCGGTATTGCCCGTTACGGCTGTGATCTTCCAGATACCGTCCGTGATCTTTTCCCTTGTCAGGGATGCGATCTCCAGCATCGGCATTGCAAGCGCAAAGCGGATATTGAACCGGCAGTCGTTCTCGCATTCCGTCACCAGCATGTTTTCCGGCGGGTTCTGCTGCGTGAATTTGTAATTGAAGCCGCCAAGCTCTACCTTACCGAAAGCAGGATGGTCATATTCCGTCCACGGCGAATAATACTGCGGGGCGTTTTCCCTGACCCACTTCATGCAGGCGTTGAAGCGCTCGAGCTTCTTTGCCGGCGTATCTTCCTTCATCGCAGCGCCCCATTCGAACGGTACGCCTGCCTTTGTGTTCAGATCCCAGAATTCCATCGTATAGGCAGGTATTCCCTGGGACTGGTAGAACCAGTCGTCCAGCGCGCCGCTGCTGTAGTTGTCCTGGTCGCTCATAAAAGAATCAAAGATATTCATCGGCGTATAGCCGAGTTCCTGCTTCCCCATCTGTGCGATCTCTTTGAACGCTTTGATATCATTGTACGAAGCGCTCTTTGCGGGCCTGGTGCCGGGCGGATACAGGATGATCCCGCCGCTCGTATGTCCGGCTGCAGCCCCGCCGATATTCGGGTGACCCAGTACAAAGTCAGCTACTGCCTTCGTCTCGGGATTGCTTAACGGGTATTTCCCGGCACCCGGCTGTCTGGATTCCGGGAACCATCCCAGCGGGAAGTTCCGGTTGAAATCCAGGCCCCAGGAAGCTTTCTTCATCTTCAGATTGATGTCATCAGTCTCTTCAAGACAGCCTTCCGGATAGATATCATAGAATTCCCCTTCGATATCGGAAGGTTCCCTCGGCTTCATGGAATCCGGGTCCTCCGGATCCTTTTTCCATGCGCCGTATCCGGTCGGGATGCGCATCATGCGGATCACGCCGTCGCCGTCCAGATCCTCTTCCCGGATGCCGCCCTTTTCCGGCAGGTAATCACGGTCAACGGAACGAAGCGAATACGGCGTGGTCAGATACGTCTCTGCCCCGTCCGGCGTGACGCGCGGGATCACGTAGATGGCCATGTTATCCAGCAGGTATTTCGCTTTGTCATCCGATTCATAATTCGTCAGCAGCCAGTCGATCGTATACATCGCCGTCATGCTTGCAGTGACTTCCCCGGCGTGGATGTTGCCGTCAAGATACCAGCCCGGCTTGGACAGGGCATCGCCTGTTTCCTGATTCGTAAGTGTTACGGCGAACTGGTTCCTGCCTTCTTCCGTTACGCAGTTCGTTTCAACTGTGCAGAGTGAAGGATATTTTTCAGCGAAGTACGCAAGGACCTGACAGATCTCGTCATACTTGTAATAGTGGTCATATCGGAATGCAGTTTTCATCATAGTTGGTCATCCTTCACTTCTTTCACGGATCAGCCTTCCGTATCCCCGGAGTTTTCAGTTTCCTGGGATCCTTCCCCTTCTTCGGAGCCTTCTGTTCCTTCTGTTTCCTCAGTCGGTTCCGGGAATTCGGTCTTCCATACAGCCCTGTTCTTTTCCTGTTCGTACCAGCTGCTGTAATAGCCGTTCTCCGCTGCCGTCTTTATGCATGCATTGAGCACTTCGAGCAGGGATGTCTCACCCTTCGTACAGAGGCCCACCGTACCGGCTTTATCCTCGTAAGACGAGATATCCAGCCGGATGCCTGTCAGGACGATCTTCCCGTCGGATTTCTTGCCATAGTTCTCAGCTGTCGTACCGTCCAGCACGACCACATCGTAATCGCCGGATTCAAGTCCCTGTATCGCTTCGTCCAGCGTCCCGGTGCGGATCACCTCACCGAATACATTCTTCTGTTCCCCGCAGAACATATCCTGCAGCGTACCTTCCTGTACTGCCGCACGTGCGTCTGACAGGTTTTCAATGGCTGTATACTGATCGGCTTTCTCCGCCGCAGCGACGACCGTGCAGTACATCACGGCGTCATTGCCTTCCCCGCTGAAACCGGAGGTCAGCTCATACGTCGCCTCCCTGTCTTTCGTCCATCCGTAACCTGCGAAAGCACAGTCCGCCTCGCCTGCATCGAGCGCTGCGAATGTACCGGTGAAAGCTGTCTGGCTGACCTCAAGGTCGACCTCCAGGCAGTCAGCGATATATTTTGCGAGCATCATTTCCGTTCCCCGGACTTTTCCTTCTTCATCGACCCACTCGTACGGGGGGAGGTCCGGTGACGTAACGACTGTCAGTACGCCTTTATCCAGTACTTTTTTAAGGGCGCCTCCCGCATTCTCCAGATCAAGTTCAGGCTTTTTCAGGTCTGTTGTATCCAGCAGGTACGCATACGTCGAATTCGTCCCGGTTTTTTTAGCCTCCGGTATGAACGGCATCTTCCCCCTGCAGGCTGCCAGCGAAAGCGCAAGCGCAGCGATCCCGGCCTTTGTGACAAATGTAATATTCTTTTTCATTTTCTTCGCTCCACATCGTTAATGCGACAGTTTAATTTTGCCTGTTAACACCTTTTTTTTCAATGCAAATTATTTTCACTTATATTTCACCTGCATGTTTCTTTCAACTTTGTTTCCGTAATGTTACGCTTACATGCGTAGGAGGTTCCTATGCTTAAGGCTTTACGATATCTGAGACCGTTTAAGTTCGCAGTCGCAGCGATCATCCTGCTTGTATTCGCGCAGGTGCAGTTTGAACTCGCCCTGCCGGATTACATGTCTGCGATCGTTACATACGGTATCCAGTACAGCGGCATCACCGACCCTGTGCCCGAGCATCTGTCCGAATCGACATATGAACATATGAAACTGTTCATGGATGCGGCAGACGCTGCCGTACTGGAAGAAAACTATACAAAGAACGGTGCGGTATACGACCGCATCAGCTCCCCTTCCGCGGAACTGGCTTCCGTCACGGAAAAGCCGTTCCTGATCGTTTCGATGCTGAAGAGCGAAGAGGTCGCTTCGCAGATCGGCATCGATCCCGAGGCCCTGTACGCCATGATCGAAGCACAGCCGGAAGCAGCTGCCGCCGTCATGGCAAAAATGGAAGAACAGACAGCAGGCTATACCGCAGACAACCTGCGGGCTGCACAGATCATGATGCTGAAGGGGGAATACACGTCCATCGGCATCGACATGGAAAAGAAACAGACTGCATACATCCTGCATGAGGGCCTCCTCATGCTCGGCATCGCCCTCATGGGTTCTTTATGCGCGGCTGCTTCCGCGTTCCTCGCGAGCCGTACCGCTACCGGCGCATGCCGCAATATGCGCGCGGATGTTTTCCGTACGGTCGAATCCTTCTCCAGTGAGGAATTCTCAAAGTTCTCTACGGCTTCGCTGATCACAAGGACTACCAACGATATCCAGCAGGTGCAGATGGTCATCACGATGCTGCTGCGTATCGTCCTGTTTGCCCCGTTTATGGGACTTACCTCCCTGGTCAAGGTACTGCGCTACAGAAGCCTTGCCTCGATCCTCGGCTGGGCTGTCGCATTCATGATCGCGGTCATGATCGTCATCCTGACGTTTACGATGCCGAAATTCAAACAGGCACAGAAAATGGTCGACAGCCTCAACCTTGTCACCAGGGAACAGCTTTCCGGCATGCTGGTCATCCGCGCCTTCAACAACCAGGAGCACGAAGAACAGCGCTTCGACAATGTCAATTCCGCTATGACGAAGCTGAACATCTTCCTGAACAGGGTCATGTCCGTCGCTTCGCCGCTGATGACGTTTCTGATGAGCTTCGTCTCTGTATCGATCATCTGGATCGGTGCCAACCAGATCGACTCCGGCGCCATGCAGATCGGCGACATGATGGCATTCCTGCAGTATGCGACGCATGTGCTGATGTCCTTCATGTTCGTTGCGGTCATTTTCATCATGATCCCGAGATCCGCGGTCTCCGCGAACAGGATCTTCGAAGTCCTCGAGACAAAGCCGAAGATCAGGGATCCGGAGGACCCGATACACCTGCCTGCAGGGAACCACTCCCTTGTATTCGATCATGTGTCTTTCCGTTATCCGAAAGCGGAACAGAACGTCCTGGAGGATATCTGCTTCACTGCCGACCCGGGCGAGACCGTTGCCATCATCGGTTCGACCGGTTCCGGCAAATCCACGCTTGTCAACCTGATCCCGCGTTTCTTCGATGTCCATGAAGGCACCGTGCGATTCGGCGATGTCGATATCCGCGATGTCACACAGAAAGAACTGCGTGAAAGGATCGGCTATATCCCGCAGAAAGGCATACTGTTCTCGGGTACGATCGAATCCAACCTGCGCTATGCGGATGAAGACGCATCCGGTGCGATGATACGGCGTGCACTGGAGGTCTCGCAGTCCGCGGAATTCGTAGACCGCATGGAAGACGGCATCCGTTCGCCCGTCGCAGAAGGCGGGACGAACTTCTCCGGCGGACAGAAGCAGCGTCTTTCCATTGCCAGGGCCCTGACGAAGCATTCGGATATCTATATCTTCGACGATACGTTCAGCGCCCTTGACTACAAGACGGACGCATCCCTGCCCAGCGCGCTCGCCGCAATGATCGAAGAGACGAGATCCACGCTGATCATCGTTGCCCAGCGCATCAGCACGATCCGCAATGCGGATAAGATCATCGTTCTCGACAACGGCAGGACAGCCGGCATCGGCACACATGCGGAACTCATGAAGAACTGCCCGGTATACCAGGAGATCGCTTATTCCCAGCTGAGCGAGGAGGAACTTGCATATGAGTGAGAGAAGAAGCAGCGTTCCCCGCAGAGGTCCGGGAAGAGGCATGGGCAATGTTGAAAAGGCAAAGAACTTCAGAGGCACGATCGCGAAACTGATCCTGTATATGAGGCCGTATGCCTTTACGACCTTCATCATTATCCTGTTCGCAGCCGGCTCTACCATCTTCGGCATCATCGCGCCGAAGATCCTCGGCACAGCAACGACCAAGCTCGCACAGGGCATCGCAGCCAAATACTCGCAGACCGGCGGGATCGACTTTGCGGGGATCCGGAACATCCTGCTCACCCTTCTGGCGATCTACGGCACTTCTGCCGTATTCACCTATATGCAGGGCTGGCTGACAGCCGGCGTCACGCAGAAGATCACCTACCGCCTGCGCAAAGAGATCTCGGAAAAGATCAACAGGCTGCCGCTGAAATACTTCGATACGCAGACACACGGCGAAGTGCTCTCCCGCGTCACCAACGACGTCGATACCGTATCGCAGTCCCTGAACCAGTCTGTACAGCAGGTATTCACATCCGCTGTTACGATCGTCGGCATCCTCTTCATGATGATCAGCATATCCTGGCAGCTGACGCTGATGGCGCTCGTCGTCGTACCGCTCTCCGGCATTGCGGCTGCGATCGTCGTCAGGAACAGCCAGAAGTATTTCAAACTCCAGCAGACGACGCTCGGCAATGTCAACGGGCATATCGAAGAGATGTACGGCGGACATATCGTCATGAAGGCATTCAACGGCGAGGAGAGATCCGTCCGCGAATTCGAGGAACTGAACCATAAACTGTACGATTCCGCATGGAAAGCCCAGTTCATGTCCGGCATCATGATGCCGATCACAAGCTTTATCGGCAACCTCGGCTATGTCGGCTGCTGTGTCCTCGGCGGTTATCTCGTTATACACAAAGGTCTCGCGATCGGCGATATCCAGGCATTCATCACCTATGTCCGGAACTTCAACCACCCGATCACGCAGACTGCGCAGATCATGAACGTCCTGCAGTCCACTGCGGCCGCGGCAGAAAGGGTCTTCGAATTCCTGGAAGAACAGGAAGAGATCCCCGATACGGATACGCCTGTATCCATCCGCAATGAAGACGGTTCGCTGCGCATCAAAGGCAACGTCACATTCGAAAATGTCGTATTCGGCTATGACCCCGAAAAGATCATCATCCACGATCTGAACGCCTATATCGCAAGGGGCTCGCAGGTCGCGATCGTAGGACCTACCGGCGCAGGCAAGACAACGATCGTCAAACTGCTGATGCGCTTCTATGAACTCAACAGCGGGAAGATCTACGTCGACGGCAAAGATATCACGACGCTGACCAGGAACGACCTGCGCGACTGCTTCGGCATGGTCCTGCAGGACGCATGGCTGCAGACAGGCACGATCATGGACAACATCCGCTACGGTAAGATGGACGCGACGGACGAAGAGGTCGTTAAGGCGGCAGACGAAGCCTTCGTGGACCACTTCATCCGCACGCTGGAAGACGGATACCAGACGGTCATCAATGAGGAATCCACAAATATCTCGCAGGGACAGAAACAGCTTCTGACGATCGCCAGGGCATTCCTGTCCGATCCGAAGATCCTGATCCTGGATGAAGCGACATCCTCTGTCGACACCAGGACGGAGATCCTGATCCAGAAAGGCATGGAGAAGCTGATGAAGGGAAGGACATCTTTCGTCATCGCCCACAGGCTTTCCACGATCCGCAACGCCGATATGATCCTCGTCATGAACCACGGCGACATCGTCGAGATCGGCACGCACAGCGAACTGCTCGCGAAAGACGGGTTCTATGCCCAGCTCTACAACGCGCAGTTTGAAGGCGCATCGTAAACGACCCGGGCAGTCCGGACAGTACTTCTGTCCGAACTGCTTTTTTTCTGCATCATCTGTTTTGCGGTTGTTATAATTCTTTTGTAACGGACGTATCGTTTAGAGGAAAGGCAAAGCATCATGGACGTCAAAGAGACCGCCGCCCTGTTTACAGGGCTTTGCGGCGGAGAGAATAATATCCTGTCTGTACAGAACTGCATGACCCGTGTCCGGCTCACCGTCGCGGATCCCTCCGCAGTCAATGCGGATGAATTAAAAAAACAGGAGGACGTACTGGGCGTGATCGCGGAAGGGGAAAGCGTGCAGATCGTCGTCGGTCCGGGAAAGTCAGCGAAGATCGCGGAAGCGATGCATGCGCAGGTCAGCCGCATTGCACCGGCGGAAAATGAAGCAGACCGGCGGAAAGCAGCTGCGGACGCACGGAACAGCACCCCGTTCAAGCTGTTCCTCAAACGGATCGCAGGCATTTTCATCCCCCTGATCCCTGCCTTCATGGGATGCGGCCTGCTGCTGGCTGCCTGCCAGTTCTGCGGCATCTATGTCCCGGGATTCCGGGCATCCGCTGCCGGACGCATACTCGGCACAGTATCCTCTTCCATATTCGAGATCATGCCGGTCATCATCGGATACAACGCGGCCAGGGATTTCGGCGGATCACCCGCCATCGGCGCCGTGCTGGCTTATGTTCTCGGGGCTTCTTCCCTGAACGGGATAAAACTGCTGGGCACAGTGTATGCGGCAGGACGCGGCGGCATCATCTCGGTCCTTGCGGCAGCGATCCTCGGCGCACTGTTCGAAAAGAAAGTCCGGGCTGTGATGCCGGACGCGCTCGATACATGTTTCTCCCCGCTGATCGTGATCTTTGTCATGACGTTTGCGTCGATGACCATCCTGCAGCCTGTCTGCGGCTTCGTCTCTGACGCTGTCGGCAGCGCCGTCACCTATATCATTTACAATACCCCTGCCCTGGCCGGCCTTGCGTCGCTGTTCTATCTCCCGCTGGTAGCCACAGGCATGCACCATGGCATGCTGGCAGTGAATACGCAGCTGATCGCGGATCTCGGCATGACTTACCTGCTGCCGGTCACATGCATGGCAGGCGCCGGCCAGGTCGGCCCATCCCTGTATGTCATGCTGAAGACCAGGAGCTCCAGGCTGAAAAAGATCTGCAGGAACGCACTGCCTGCCGGTATCCTGGGCATCGGGGAACCGCTGATGTGGGGCGTTACGATCCCCCTGGGCAGGCCTTTCATCGCCTCCTGCATCGGCGGCGGCATCGGCGGAAGTGCGATCGCCGTCATGAAGGTGGCCGCACTGATCCCGGGGCTTTCCGGCATCCAGCTGTCCCTGGTCACCAATGCGCCTTTCAAATACCTGCTGGGCATCCTGATATCCTATGCGGCAGGATTCGCCGCATGCCTGGTGCTTGGCTTTGACGACAGCCACTTTGAATAAACGGAGGACAATATGCCGGATCTGAATATCGGTACGGAACAGAGAAATTCCCGCACGGAGGATCTCGACCTGCTTTCAGCAGCGGAGATACTCCGCATCATGAACGAAGAGGACAGCAATGTTATAGCGGCTGTCCGGAAAGCATTGCCGCAGATCGAAAAGGTCGCTGCGGTCATGATCAGGGTACTTCGGCAAAACGGCAGGATCGTCTATGCCGGCGCCGGGACATCCGGCCGTCTCGGCATCCTTGATGCGGTCGAATGCGGTCCCACATTCGGATGCACAACGGAATTCACCGGCGTGATCGCAGGCGGTCCGGATGCTGTCTTCCGGGCTGCCGAAGGCGCCGAAGACAGTGAGACAGCCTGTGCCGAAGACCTCAAAGCGATCGGCTTCTGCAGCAGGGACCTCCTGATCGGGATCTCCGCCAGCGGAAGGACCCCGTATGTGCTCGGCGGCATCCGCTACGCGCACGGGATCGGTGCAGAGACTGCATGTATCTGCTGCAACACGGCCACGCAGATCGGCGCAGAAGCGGATCATCCGATCGAAGTCTGTGCCGGTCCGGAGATACTGACAGGATCGACAAGGCTGAAAAGCGGCACATGCCAGAAGATCATCCTCAATATGCTGTCGACCGTTTCCATGATCGGTACAGGCAGGGTGTACAGGAACCTGATGATCAATGTCCGTCCGGCAAATGCAAAGCTTATTGAAAGATGCAGGCATATCGTCATGGAGGCTGCGGGCTGCAATTACGAAACAGCAGACGAAGCCCTGAAGCAGACGGACAATGCATGCGGTGAAGCGATCGTGATGATCCTCCTGAAAACAGACGCCGCTTCTGCACGTCGTAAGATCCGCGAAGCAGACGGTTCTGTCCGCAAAGCGATCGGGGACGGAAAGATCTGAGTCATGAAGAAAAGCAGCTGCTTATCAGCGATCCGCTGTCAGCAGGCTGCTTTTATCACATCAGGGGTCTTTCGTTCATATCATCCAGCAGGATATCCGTTTCTTCACAGGAATATCCCTGCTCGATGCAGTAGATGATCACGGCATCGCGCCGGTTCCTGGCGTAGAGAACCGCTTCCCCGCCGGTCTTCAGGGCCCGCATCGTCTCTTTCAGCGTAAGCCCTGCCGCAATGCACAGGCGTATGATCTTGTCCCTCCCCGGACGCGGTTTCGTACCGTTCAGGATCTGGTAGCAGTACGTCCTGTCGATCCCGCTTGCGCGCACAAGGTCCGCTGGAGCCATACCGGCGACCCTGTCGAGCGAGAGGAAGTATTCCGGAAACGATGCGAATCCAAGCAGCGCATCCGGGTCATCCAGATATCTGTAAAGTTCATTTTCATCACGGATACGCACCAGTTTCTCTTCAAGCCTGTCTGTTGTATCATTGTTCATTTTTTGTTCCTCCGTGCTAGAATAGCGATATGGATAAACACACCGATCCCGTACATGATGAATTATACCAGACACCCGGAAACAGACAATCCATACTCATCGATCCCGATACGAGGCGGATCATCCTGCAGAAAAAGCTGGATTACTATGACCTCCGTGTCTTCCAGTACCTGAAGGACCATCACTGCGAGTATATACCGGAGATACTTGATTTTTATGAATCCGGCGGACAGCTGGTCGTCAGGGAGGAATACATACAGGGGAAGACACTGGCGGAAACACTGGAAGAGAAGGATCTGAACAGGAAAGAGAAGAAAGCGATCGTTTTGTCCGTCATGGACGGCATGGTCTTCCTTCATCATGCGGACCCGCCGATCATCCACCGCGACCTGAAAGCGTCCAATATTCTTATCGCTTATGACGGCTCTGTAAAGATCATCGATTATGACGCTGCGAAGATCTATAAGCCCGATGCGAAAAGAGACACTGTCCTGATCGGGACGGAAGGCAGCGCAGCGCCCGAACAGTACGGGTTCGGCGCATCCGACACACGGACAGACATCTATGCGCTGGGCGTGCTGATCCGGGAACTCTTCCCCGGCGACAGGAAGCTCCTTGCGATCGCGGACAAGGCTGCGATGCTGGATCCTTCCGACCGGTATCAGACTGTCGAAGCCCTGCGCAGGGATTTCGCTGCAGAGCAGATTGCCGCATACAGGAAATACCTGCCTCCCGGCTTCCGCACAGGCAGATGGTGGAAAATGTGCATCGCTGTCTTTGCATATCTTCTGATCCTCTATTTAGGTCTGAAGATGGAGATCACCGATTCGGTGACCGGGGAGGCCGTCCGGGGATCCGCCTTGATCAAATACAGGGTCATTACCGTCATCATCCTGCTGTGTGAGATCGATCTGTTTACAGGATGGACGCATATCTATGACCGTTTCCCTTTCATCCGGTCAAAAAACATCCTTCTCAGGATCATCGGCCATGCGCTTGCGGCATCCCTGATCGTTGTATTTTTCACAATGATCCTTCTCCTGATCCTCTGAATATCTTTGTGTGCTGGCAGCACACCAATATCATAGAACGAAATACTAATATGAAATCAAATTCAGATGTCAGATGTCATCTGAATTTTCATTACAGGAGGAGAGACCTATGAAGACATGGAAACTGGTATCCGGCATTCTCTGCATGGTCATGTTCGTATTCGTTTCATTCCAGTCCTGCGCCGCAGGCATCGCAGACGCCATGGCAGACAGCGGCGGTGTCAGCGGGGGTGCAGGCCTGATCACATCGGTGCTCATGCTGGCAGGAGGCATCGTCAGCGTTTCGACCAGGAACAGCGAAGGCAAAGGCGGCGACATCGCACTGGTGATCCTGTTCGGTATTGCGGCCCTGACCGGGTTTACAATGGCAGGAAACTTCAAAGACCTCAATATCTGGGCAGGCTGGTGCCTGCTGTGTGCCGTAACGGCAGTGATCTCCATGATGAGGAAGAAAGGGACAAAATGAAAAACAGACTGACAAAAGTATTCGCATTATTTCTTGCGATGACCCTGGCTGCGTGTTCATCCGCCGCGGCAGGACCGGATACGGAAAAGGAAAGCGAAACATCCGCACAGGCGCCGGAAGCAGCGGATACGGAAAAAGAAGATACCCAGGCAGCTGAAGAAACAGAAGAAACTGTACCGGAAGAGACGGAGAAGCAGATCACATTTGAAGAATTCACTGCCATCGACAATGACGAATGCACCGTCACAATCACCGGGCTGGACCCGGATAGTCTTTGGGGCTATACGGTAAAGGCAGTACTGGAAAACAAATCAGACAGCATCACCTATATGTTCTCTGTGGAATCCGCTTCGGTAAACGATGTCAGGACCGATCCCCTGTTCGCCGAGGAAGTGGCGCCCGGGAAAAAGGCCAATGCGGACATCTCCTTTACCACCGATGTGCTGAAGGAGAACGGCATCACCGATTATACCGATATCGAACTGGTCTTCCGTGTCTATGATTCCAATGACTGGACAGCAGATGCGGCTGCCAGGGAGACCGTTCATATCTATCCTTACGGGGAAGACGCTGCGGAATCCTTTGTGCGTGAAGCTTCACCGGATGACATCGTCCTGGCTGATAATGACGACATCACGGCTGTCGTTACAGGTTTTGAGGAAGACAGCATCTGGGGCTATACGGTGAATGTGTACTTCCTGAACAGGACCGATAAGACCCTCATGTTCTCTGTCGATGAAGCATCGGTCAACGGATTCATGGCAGACCCGTTCTTCGCAGCTTCCCTGAACGGCGGCAAATGCGCGTTCTCCTCGATCTCCTGGTCGGATACGACACTTGAGGAAAACGGGATCACAGACATCGAAGAGATCGAGTTCAATCTGCATGTCTATGACTATGACGATCTGATGGGCGGCGATATCTTCAACGAAAAGATCACCCTGAATCCCTGATCCGTAAAAAAAAGCGGAATACGCTGCAGCGCAGCTGTTCCGCATTTTTATTTCTGCTTTTGTCAGGACTGCTGACCCGCCGCGAGGTCCGTACGCATTTTCCGGAACAGCAGAAGCGAGATCAGGAATGCAAGCACATCCGCAAGAGGGACCGCGATCCAGAGCCTGGAAAGTTCATGGAACAGTTCACTGAGAAGGAAGAAGGAGCTCACCGGCAATACAAATCCCCGCAGGACATTGACGATCAGCGTATACTTTGCATGGCTCAGTGCCTGCATTGCCGAAGTCAGCACGATGCATGCGCCGCCGAATCCCAGTGAGAACACGCAGAAGCGGAGCGCTGTCATACCGATGCCCATCAGGTTCTCCGACGCGTTGAACATCTGCAGGATCACGGACGGGATGCATTCCAGCACGA
Organism: Solobacterium sp.; assembly: GCA_024698805.1. GTDB lineage: Bacteria > Bacillota_I > Bacilli_A > Erysipelotrichales > Erysipelotrichaceae > Bulleidia. Next base: position 35,061 of record JAILQT010000145.1, on the reverse strand, counting down.
CTGTCAGGACGATCATCAGGGGTACGATGACGCTGAGCGCATATTTCAGCGTGCCCCATACCCTGTCGAACCGCTTCGCGCCGTAATTATACGAGAGGATCGGCACCATGCCGTTGTTCATGCCGAATGCCGGCATAAAGCAGAAGTTCTGCAGTTTCAGCCAGATGCCGTATACCGCCGTCGCGGTCGTGCTGTACTGCAGCAGGATCTGGTTGATGAAGAAAGAGCTCATGGAAGAAAGACCGATCGTGATCATCGAAGGGATGCCGATCGTATAGATCTTCTTCGCGGCTCTCCATTTCGGATGAAAGATCTCCTTTACATGGAAAGATACCCATTCATTGTGATGCATATTGAACCAGAATGCGATCACACCGGCAAGGATCTGTCCCAGCACCGTTGCCAGGGCTGCGCCGGCAATGCCCATTTCCGGGAACGGGCCGATGCCGAAGATCAGCAGCGGGTCAAAGATGATATTGAATATTGCGCCGCTCGCCTGCGCAGCCATCGCCAGGGAGGCATTCCCCGTCCCCGTCAGCATCTTCTCAAAGAAATTACCGAAGAAAACGCCTGCGCCGAGGATCCAGACAATGGAAAGATATGCTGTTCCGCCGGTCACGATCTCTTCGACGTCTGTCTGGAACAGGTAGAACCTGTGCGCGAAGAATATACCGAGCAGCGCAAAGACAGCGACATAACAGAGGCACAGGAAGATGCCTGTATTGGCAAGATCGTCCGCTTCCTGTTTCCTTTTCTGCGCGATCGCACGCGGTATGCCGGCGCTGATTCCGACGCCCGTTCCGACACCGATCGCGTTCATGACCTGCTGCATCGGGAAAGCCAGCGATACCGCTGTCAGCGCGTTTTCCGATATATGCGCAACAAACATGGAATCGACGATGTTGTAGAGCGCCTGGATAAAGAATGATAACATCATGGGTACTGCCATGGAGATGAGCAGCCTGCCGACAGGCATCGTGCCGAGCCTGTTCTCACGGCCTTTTGTTTCAGACATAAAAACCTCCTGTCCGCCTCTCCTCCATACAGTTATGTACCATGCAATTCTATTCTTTTTTGAAACAGAATGTAAGGTTTTTTCCTGTTTTTTGCGGCAGATCTGTGTCCGGTACTGCAAAAAAAAGACAGCAGTCTTTTTCTGCTGTCATGGTGAGCGGTTCCGAATGCCGGATCAGGCAAGCATCTTCTTTGCCCTGCCGAGATAGCCAAGGTAAAGGATGTATGCGACTGCTGTCAGAACAAGTGTGATAATACCGAGAATGCCCGATACGACCGTCTTGAGATCGTTCTGCAGAACTGCCGATGCCAGCTGGGCAAGACTTGAGCAGATGACCGATGCGGCATAGATATTGAACACTGTTTTGCCGCGGCTGACCATATTCATATCGCCGAGCTTTTCAGCCAGGCTCTTGATGCCGGCAATGACAAAGAATGTGACGGCGATTTCGATAATGTTGGAAAGGAGCTTTGCGCCGTCATCCAGCAGCGAGCCGCCTGTCTTCGTGTTTGAGAGGACCGTGAACGCAACGGAGAATACCAGTCCCATAAGGGCGTATGTATATCCTTTCCGGAAGCTCTCATCATCCGCTGAAGCGTCTTTCAGTCCGAATAACTGCATGATGCCGGCGATGATGGTGATCAGTCCCGCAGCAAGGACCGGTATCAGCACGCTGACTGCCGACTGGGCTGTGATCTCGCCGCCTCCTGCGATCTGCTGGGAAATGATTCCGCCGAAGACGGATGCAGCAACACCAAGAACGGCCGCAAGAAGGGTAAGCATCTCTGCTGTGTAGATCTTTCGAATACCGCTAAGTGCATTTGGATATCTCATTCGTAAATCCTCCTGAATATCTTTCATTTCCTTGAAATATCATTTCTGTTATAGATTTGCATAATTCATTAGTCAAGTGAAATGTTAATAGGTACCGGCATTTTACCATTCCGGTGCCATGCGTTTTGTCATGAATAACACATCCTGTTCTAATACAATCATTGTATACTTATGCTGGGCGTGCATCACATTTTACCGGACGCATAATCATTTTTGAAACACATGAAGCGGCGCAGCGGAGCCGGCGTGTTCTTAGACAGGGAAGACAGGACATATGAAAACAATATTGCGAAAAATCATCAGTTTCAGCATCTGCTTATTTATGCTCATTCTTTCCGGGACCGGAATCTTCGCCGAAGAGGAACCGGATACGGAAGGTGAAGAAAATACGGAAGGGACAACAGAAACGGAACAGTCCGATGATCCGGACGACAACGTAGAACAGGTGATTCCCGATCCGGTACCGACGGAAACGATCCATTCTAATTTTTATGTACTGACTGTTCAGGAAACACGGTCCCTGGAAGTGGAATTCAGCCGGGACTGGTTCAAACGCGATGCCAGTACCTATTCCCATGACCTGGCCAGACTGTCCCTTGGCCTGGCAACAGCGGCGTTCCGTCCGAAAGTGGGTGCCGGCGGCGAAGATACGCCGACCGATGCCAATCTGAAAAACTACCTGAAGGAAGCGCATTTCACGGATCTCAGGAGTGACGACTATGACAAGAACCCCAGCATGTACACCGTATCCACGGTCATGGGTCACCAGAAGATCGGGGAAGGCGACGAGGCCTTTGAACTCATCGCGGTCGGTGTCTGCGGACAGGGATACATCGATGAATGGGAATCCAATTTCTCCATCGGCACCGGTACTGTGCATGAAGGCTTTGACCGCTCTGCCAGCCTGATCTATGACCGCATCTTCGGCTATATCGCCAGAAATAACCTGCAGGGACCCATGAAGATCTGGATGTCCGGCTTCTCACGGGCTGCCGCAGTCACCAATATAACAGCTGCCAGGCTTTCCGATTCGCCTGTGTTCTCACAGGACTCTGTCTTTGCATATACTTTTGCGACGCCGCGTACTGTCCGTGATGAAAACGCGGACAGGTATAAGAACATTTTCAATATCGTCGGAAAGACCGACCCTGTGCCCAATGTCCCGTTCGCTGACTGGGGCTACCGGCGTTACGGCGATACTTTCTATCTCCCTGTGCCGGAGACCGATTCCGATTATTACGAAAAGAGGGCCAAGGCCAATGTCGTCTATAAACAGCTGACCGGCATCGACTACTGGTATAACGTCGAAGCGGATGAAGCGCTCAAGATCATCCTTGCCTACTGTCTGGAACTGAGTCCGACGGTCGATGTCTATGCGGCAAGCCTGCAGGAAAAACTGATCCGCATGTGGGCGGACAGGTCGCCGGTCAATCTCCTGAAGAACCTGCTTGACCTTGCCAACGATCCCGTGCTGATCAACGAAAAAAACCGTTTCCATGCGAACATGCTGCTGAATTATATATCCGGCTTTGCCCTGGCATACATCAATGAATCCAGCGTGTTCAGCAGATGGAATCCGACAGCTTCCCTCGGCGCCAACATCCTGCAGGCGCATACCCCGGAACTGTATGTCTCCTGGCTGTTCTCAACGACGGGAGGCGTGCAGCTTTACAATATAGAAGATGAATATACCGAACTCTATATCAGCAGCACCGACACCGTTTCCCTGATCAAATACGGAAATGTCATTGAGACCATTGCCGCTCCTTACGGTCCCGATGCCGATGTTAATGAAATAACGAAAGCCACAAAAAAACTGAAGACACCGGAAGAGAACGTATACCTGAGGTACTCGGAAGGCTCCATCGTGTGCACGCTGCCCCGTGACGCCGAATACAGCATACGTATACCTGCGGGTAACGGCGAAAACTATATCAGTATACTGCAGCTGGATTATACCGTTGAAAGCCAGTTACCGGAAAAATCCCTCCTGTACGATTACGTACTCGACCAGGGCGATGCATTTACGGTCACACTGCAGCCGCATGGGGAACCGGAACTGGCGACGGATCAGCCGATGGATCAGGAAAAACTCAATTTCCGTGATGACATTGAGTTTGATATTTCCCTCGTTGTTGCCGTCACAAAGGGCGAATCCGTCTTTTCACTTCCCTGGCGTACCGTCGCGATCAGCGTGATCAGTGCCGTATTCTTCATCATCGCACTGATACTTTTCCAGCTGACATACCTGGTCGGAAAGATACGTTTCAACCGGCGTATCAAAAAGGGCTGGCTCCCGGCCGGAAGCACCTACGGAAAACTGCCGTTCTTCTGTGTATACGGAATATTCCTGCTGTTCATGATCAAGGAGTTCTTCGCTGCCCTGTATCCGGATATCCCCAAGACACAGATGATGTTCAAGCTTGCCATCGGTGTATTGTCCGTCACAGCTGCCTATACAGGCTATTCCAGGCACAAAGACCATCTGTCCGGCTGGATGCTGGCAGCGGTCATCCTGCTGGCAGCAGCTGACATCATCACCACTGTCAATATCGTCTTCGGCGGACTTCTTCATATCGCTTCCTATACGGTACTGACCTATGCTTACTGGTTTGAAGAAAAGCCGGAAAAGAAACAGATCATTGCCTGGGTGATCATGTCATTCTTCGCCGTCGGTACGATCCTCTCGGTCAAAGGAAGCTTCGGCGTCATGCGGCTGCTGGCAGTGATCTACCTGCTTACGGCACTGACGATGGTATGCACCTCTTTCACACTGCCGCGGCGTGTCTTTACCGGTTCGCTCCTGCTGTTCACAGCCGGATGCCTGCTGATGTCCAATGTGATCAACGGCCAGACGTTCCTGTCGCATATCCTGTCCCTGGGCACGTATTATCTGGCAGTCAGCACCCTGGCCTGTGCCAATACCCGGATCGAGATACCGAAACTTGTTCCGGAAGAATCGCTTACGGAAGCGGTAAACGAATGAACCTGAGAAGCTTTCCCAAGATACCGGAAAGCTTCTTTTTTTCCTGAACAGGGCGAAAAAAAGACAGACAGTTCAGATGGGAGCTGTCCGTCTTTCGTTATGATCAGTCGCTGAGATCGTCACCGTTGCTTGCGATGACCTTCTTGTACCAGTAGAAGCTGTCTTTCCTGCTTCTTGCCATGGAACCCTTGCCTTCATCATCCATATCGACATAGATGAATCCATAGCGCTTCCTCATCTCGCCCGTACCTGCGGATACGACGTCGATGCAGCCCCATGTCGTGTAGCCGATCAGGTCGACGCCGTTTGCGATCGCCTTATCCATCGCTTCGATGTGCTGTCTGTAGTAGTCAATGCGGAACGGGTCATGGATGGAACCGTCTTCTTCGACGGTATCGTATGCGCCGAGGCCGTTTTCAACGACCATCAGGGGCAGGTGGTAACGGTCATAGATCATTTCCAGATAGTATTCCAGACCGTCGGGATCTGTAGCCCAGCCCCAGTCGCTGTACTTCAGGTATTCGTTCCTCGCGCCGAGCGAGAAATTGCCGCCTACCATGTCTTTGACTGTATGCGTCGTTACGAGGTTGGACATGTAGTAGGAGAATGTATACATATCGACGGTGCCTCTCTGCAGGTCATCGATATCCTCTTCCGTGATATCCAGCTGGACATTGTGCTCATCCCACAGCCTCTTGCAGTAGGAACCGTATTCACCGAAGCACTGGACATCACTGCAGTAGAAGATATTCCTCTCCCATGCATACCTGCAGGCGAGGATATCCTTCGGGTCGCATGTTGCGGGATACCAGGTGATGCCGCAGATCATATTGCCGATCATGTTGGCGGGATCGATCGCATGTCCGATCTGGACTGCCTTCGCCGATGCGACGAACTGATAATGCAGGTGCTGGTAAGCTTCCTGGTACCTGCTGTCCGGTACTTCGCCGATGACGCTGAGGAACTGGATCGTGTTGTTGATCTCGTTGAACGTCAGCCAGTTATGGACAAGTCCCTTGTACTCGGTAAAGCACGTCGTTGCGAAACGGACGAAGTGTTCGATCGTTTCCCTGTTCAGCCAGCCGCCACAGTGCTCTTCCAGATACAGCGGCGTATCGAAGTGCCAGATCGTAACGAGGGGTTCGATGTTGTTTTTGCGCATCTCGATGAACATGTCGCGGTAGAATTCAACGCCTTCCCGGTTGGGTTCTTTTTCAATGCCCTTCGGATACAGTCTCGACCAGGAGATGGACATGCGGAACTGCTTGAATCCCATCTCGCCGAACAGCGCGATGTCTTCCTTGTAGTGATGATAGCCGTCTACAGCCTCATGGTTGGGATAATGATATTCATCCAGGACAGCGTATCTTGCGCCTTCGGGAAGCTTCTGCCCCCTTGTCAGCGTGCCGTGATTGCCGTCTTTGTCAATGTAGGTGATCAGTCGCGGTGTATTGACTGTCCCTCCTGTCGTAACGTCTGTCATTGCAGGTCCGCGGCCGCCGATGTTCCAGCCGCCTTCCCACTGGTTGGCAGCTACTGCGCCGCCCCATAAGAAATCTTTCGGAAAATGTGCCATTTATGATCCTTTCTGATTATCCAAGGTCTTTGCCGTTCGTCTCGATGACTTTCTTGTACCAGTAGAAGCTGTCTTTCCTCTCCCTGTGGAGATCGCCGTTGCCGTCGTTGTCCTTGTCGACATAGATGAAGCCGTATCTCTTCTTCATCTCGCCTGTCGATGCGGATACGAGGTCGATGCAGCCCCACATCGTGTAGCCCATCAGGTCGACGCCGTGGTCGATCGCGATGCCCATCTGCTCGATGTGCTTGCGCATGTAGTCGATCCTGTAATCATCGTGGAACTTGCCGTCTTCGCTTCTTTCGTCTACGGCGCCGAGACCGTTCTCAACGATCATCAGGGGGATCTGGTACCTGTCATAGACTGTTTCCAGATAATAGCGCAGTCCCTTCGGGTCGATCGTCCAGCCCCATGCGCTTGCCTCGAGGTAAGGATTGGGTACGCCGCCGAACAGGTTGCCCCTGCCCTTGAGCTTTTCGGGATCTGTGGAAACGGTATTCGTCTGATAGTAGGAGAAGCTGTAGAAATCAACAACGCCTGCTTTGAGGATCTCCGCATCGCGTGCTTCCAGCCCCTTCATGTATTCGGGATCGACACCGATCTCCTTCCAGTATGTAGGAGCCCATGCCGAGTATGCGCCGCGTACGTGCACGTCGCCGCAGTAGAAGTTGAATACACGGTCTTTTTCCATTGCCGCAAGGATGTCATCCGGTGCGCATGTGTTCGGATAGTTCGCAGAGCCTGCGATCATACAGCCGACTTTGTTCTCGGGGTCGATCTCATGTGCCAGGACGACAGCTTTTGCGCTTGCGACGAACTGGTTGTGCAGACCGGTCATGCGCCTTGTCGGGTCATCCCATTCCGCATCGCCGAATGTGATCGGCTGGTCTTCCCTGGGAAGGATGCCAAGACCGTAGATGCTGCCCATGCCCGCGATCGTACCGCAGTTGATCTCGTTGAATGTCAGCCACAGCTTTACAAGTCCCTTGTATTCCGTGAAGCAGAGCTTAACGAATTTGATCCACAGGTCGATGATGACCGGGTTGTCCCAGCCGCCGTATTTGTGGGAAAGGGCCAGCGGGAATTCATAGTGGCTGATCGTAACTAACGGTTCGATGCCGTTCTGCTTGCAGTGTACGAAGATATTCTTGTAGAAATCGATGCCGGCCTGCAGCGGTTCTTCATCGTCGCCGTTCGGGAAGAAGCGGCTCCACTGCAGGGACAGGCGGAAGCACTTGAACCCCATCTCTGCGAACAGGTCGATGTCTTCTTTCCAGTGATGATAGAAATCGATCGCTTCATGGCTGGGATAATATGTATCGGGACGGACGCCGCCGGGTGTGATGAAACGGGGTTTGTCCACGGTCCCGCCCATGATCACGTCAGGTACAGACAGACCTTTGCCGTCTGCGTCGTATCCGCCTTCGAACTGGTTGGCAGCTGTTGCGCCGCCCCATAAAAAGTTTTTCGGGAATGTCATTAACTAATCTCTCCTTTTTTTAAATTATCTGATAAAAAAAGACAGCCGAAAATCAGCTGTCTTCCCGTACATTAGACTTTTCCGCCTGTGAATGCCTGACCTTCGATCAGAGCACGAACCATCAGGACAGCGCCCCAGGGCTGCGATTTGATGAGTTTCTTTGCAAAGGAAGTAGGATCGCCTTCTGTTCCTTCTGCATATGTAACTTCAAACTGCATCTCCATCGGTGTCTTCATCTTGACGAACTTGAATGTAGGATTTTCATTTGCTTCGAGGATCGCCTTGATCTCATCGCGCTTCATAGGTGCACTAATGTTAACTAACATCTTTTTTGTCTCCTTTACTGCAAATAATTATATCATGTAAGCGCTTTAATCAAACAAAAAATATGCACATGCATCAATTAACATAATCTGCACATATTTCAGAAATGCTGCGAAATGACCACATATATCAAAGTGGATGCCCCTCCTGCTTTTCCTGTGTATTTTCTGAAAACCTGTCGGCATTTTTTTGAAAATACATGTGCTTTTTTTCTTTTTTTGATAAATTACTGCGGAATTGCCGGGGTTTTCTGATTTTACTTTCACAAAGAGTGATAAAATATCTTTATCGTTGTTTTTACCGCGTTCACCCGCGGTAAAAACACCATTAAAGCAATTGGAGGAAAGAAAATGAGCTTTAATCACAACTTCGGCACAAAATTCCTCGCCGGAATCGCCGCAGCTGCCATGTTAGTCGGCTGCTCCGCTCCTGCAGGAAGCTCTGCCACGAGTGCTGCATCTTCAGCAGGTTCTGAATCAGGAAGTGAAGCAGAACCCGCCGCAAGAGATGAGAACACACCTCTTGTGTATGCAACAAACCACTTCAATCGTAAGTTCTCCCCGTTCTTCTCGGAAACAGCTTATGACACAGATGTCTACGGCATGACTTCACTCGGTCTGCTGACATCCGACCGTCAGGGCGCTGTCGTTGAAAAGGGTATCGACGGTGAGACAAGACCTTACAACGGAACAGATTATACTTACTACGGACCCGCTGATCTGACGATCAAGGAAAACGAAGACGGCACAGTCGACTATGACTTCAAGCTGCGCGAAGACCTCGTCTTCTCCGACGGCGAAAAGATCACAGCAGACGACGTTATCTTCTCCATGTATGTACTGTCTGACCCGACATATGACGGATCCTCTTCCTTCTTCGCACTGCCGATTGTCGGTATGGAAGATTACAGAAGCGGTATGTCCACACTGATCAACCTGCTCGCTGCAGCAGGCAAGGACAATACAAACTTCGACCTGTGGGATGAAGCGACACAGACAAAGTTCTGGGAAGAATTCGAAGCCGCAGGTGATGCATTCGTTCAGGAGATCCTGGATTACTGCGTAGCTGCAGGTGCGAATGCAGAAGAAGATGACATTGCCGCAAAGATGGTCAACTGGGGTTATGAAGTTCCGGCTGATGCCACAAACTTTGATGTATTCATGCAGATGCTTGAAGCTTACGACTACAACGTCGCTGAGATGACAGGCAAAGAGACAGCAGGAAGCGCTATGAGCGATCTGATGCCTACATATGATGAGTATGTAAAGGGTATCGAAACAGGCGAATCCGCTGACAGCATCGAAGGCATCACAAAGGTCAACGACTATGAAGTCAATGTAAAGCTCTCCGAAGTTGACGCTACAGCTATCTACCAGCTTGGTGTTACGATCGCCCCGCTGCACTACTATGGTGAAACAGACAAGTTTGACTATGACAGCAACAAGTTCGGTTTCGACAAGGGTGACCTCTCCCACGTTCGTTCCGTTACAACTGAGCCTTTAGGCGCAGGCCCGTACAAATTCGTCAAGTATGAGAACGGCGTTGTTTACTTCGAAGCCAACGAGAACTACTTCAAGGGCGCTCCGAAGACAAAGTATATCAACTTCCTCGAAGCGAACGATCCCGAATACGTATCCGGTGTCGTAACAGGTACAGCTGATATCGCAATGCCTTCCTTCTCCGATGACAAGATCAAGGAGATCAAGGAAGCTAACGGCGGCGAAGAACTCACAGGTTCCAAGCTCACAACGATCACAAACGACACACTCGGCTATGGTTACATCGGTATCGGTGCTGACCAGGTCAACGTTGCAGGCGACCGTGCTTCCGACGCATCCAAGAATCTGCGTAAGGCATTCGCAACGATCTTCTCCGTATACAGAAACGTAGCGATCGACTCCTACTACGGCGACCGTGCTTCTGTCATCAACTATCCGATCTCCAACACTTCATGGGCTGCTCCGCAGGCTACAGACAGCGACTATGCGATCGCATTCTCCAAGAAGGCAGGCGGTTCCGAGATCTACACATCCGACATGGATGATGAAGCCCGTTACGCTGCTGCTGCAGCTGCTGCCCTCGAATACTTCGAAGCTGCAGGATGCACAGTTGAAGACGGCAAAGTCGTTGCGGCACCCGAAGGCGTTCCGACAAATGACAAAGGCCAGATCGAATATGAAGTCGGTATCGGCGGTTCCGGTTCCGGTGACCACCCTTCATTCATGATCCTGACTCTCGCAAAAGAAGCTCTGGCAGCTATGAATGTCAACCTGATCGTTTCCGACTACAGTGACTGGTCAGAGATGCAGAACAAGCAGAAGTCCCGCCAGATGCCGATGTGGTGCATGGCTTGGCAGGCAACTGTCGATCCCGACATGTATCAGATCTACTACTCCGACATCGCTAACGGCGGCGCAAACGCAGGCGGTTCCAACGCAACTGCATATGCGATCCAGGACGAAGAGCTTGACCAGCTGATCCTCGACGCAAGGAAGTCCCTCGATCAGAGCTATCGTAAGAGACTCTACAAAGCAGCTCTCGACATCGTTGTTGACTGGGCAGTTGAAGTACCTGTATACCAGAGACAGGACTGCACGATCTTCAGCACGGAGCGTGTCAACATCGACACAGTCACACCGGACATCACAACATTCTACGGCTGGATGGCTGAAATCGAAAATATCGAGCTGAAATAACGTTTAGATGCAATTCTGAATGATAAAAAAAGAATGCGGAGGGACGTAAAAGAAACTTCGCATTCTTTTCTTTACATATGATATTACGTATCTGAAAGGAGGTATCTCAATGCGAAAATATATCATTAAGCGTCTGATCATTTCAGCGATCCTGCTGGTTTTCGTCGCATTTATCATTTATATACTGATGCGCTGTCTTCCGACCTCCTATATTGAAAGTCTGGCACTTCAGAAATCGCAGCTGCCGAACTCAAAGAGTTATGAGGAATGGCTCGCACAGTTATCTGCTGCCTACGGCATGGACCAGGGGATCCTGCCCGGCTTTATGACATGGACCGGGAATGCACTGCGCGGCAATTTCGGCGACAGCTGGTACTTTACAGTCCCTGTCATCACAAAATTCAACGAGGTCGTCTGGCTTTCCTTTATCGTTGGACTGATCACGCTGTTCCTGGAACTGATCATCTCCATCCCCCTGGGCATCCTGGCCGCAAGAAAACAGTATACAAAGACAGACTATATCATCTCTGTCGTAGCGATCTCAGGCATCTCGCTGCCGACATTCTTCTTTGCGTCCCTGATCAAACTGCTGTTCTCCGTAAAACTGGGCTGGTTCGATCTGTACGGACTTGTCGGAAGGAACCATGCGCAGCTTGACGCTATGGGACAGCTGCTTGATAAGGCACATCACCTTGTTCTGCCGATCATTACACTGACAGTTGTATCCATCGGCGGACTCATGCGTTATACAAGAACGAATATGCTGGAAGTCCTCAATGCGGACTACATCCGTACAGCCCGTGCAAAAGGCCTGGATGAAAAACGTGTCATTTATCACCATGCATTCCGCAATACGCTGATCCCGCTGGTAACGATCGTTGGCGGTTCCCTGCCCGGCCTGTTCTCCGGTGCACTGATCACGGAAACACTGTTCCAGATCCCCGGCATCGGCTATACGAGTTACCAGGCAATGGTCGCCGGCGATATCCCGTTCTCCATGTTCTATCTCGTCTTCCTGGCAGTGCTGACGCTGCTCGGCAACCTGATCACAGATATTCTCTACGCGGTGGTCGACCCCCGTGTACGTATTGCCTGAGAGGTATGAATTATGAGTGAAGAAAACAAAAACATACCTGAGAATCAGAACAACGAGCCCCAGTATTCGCTGAACGATGACAGACGAATCAAGGTCCTGTCACCGGGTGCCCTCGTACGCAGACGCTTCCTGCGCAACAGGATCGCTGTTGTCGGTCTTGTCATCCTCATAATGATGTTCCTGTTCTCGTTTGTCGGCGGATGGGTATCACCGTATAAGGAAGACCAGCTGTTCTACCGTACGGACATGCAGTCGAAGCAGTTCGCTGCCGTAACGGAAAACAAGGAATACCAGTTCATTGCGGCAGACAGCAGGTTCTCCAGCGCACTGCAGGCACAGATGTTCCTGGCAATGACAAAGAACCAGGAAGAATTCACATACCGCGATATTACATACCAGGTCGAAAAAACAGGCGATGATATGTATACATGCTCGCTTGATAACGAACAGATCGGTTTTGCGTCAAAGCAGATCATCAGTTCCTCCATCCAGGGTGCGTCGATCCCCTTCGCGACGATGTATGAACTTGTCAAAGCCTATGAGAACCAGGAAGATTCCTTCAAAGCAGACGGTCATACATACACGATCGATGAAGACGGCGGCGTCTTTGAAGACGGGAAGGACTATGCATATATCTCCAAGTATGTCGTCCGCCCGCTGATGGCAGACGTCTTCCTCAGCCGCGCATTCAAAGAAGAACTGGTCGATTCGATCATGAACGGCGATGAAGACTTCATCTTCAAAGAAGCAGACGGTCAGGAATACGAATATGTCATCCAGTTCGATCCCCGCATCAACTCCTGGTCGATCAACCAGCAGAAGGAGACAAGGGTATTCGATACCTATTCACCTCCTTCAAAAGATCACTGGCTCGGCACCGACAAAAACGGCATGGACATGTTAACGAGGCTGATGTACGGCGGACGCGTTTCGCTGACGATCGGTTTCATCGTTGAGATCATTTCCACCGTTCTCGGCGTTATCCTCGGCGGTATCTCCGGTTATTTCGGCAAATGGGTCGATATGCTGATCATGAGGATCGTCGACATCTTCTACTGCGTGCCTTCGACACCGCTGATCATCATCCTCGGTGCTGCGATGGACGCAATGCATGTGGATCCCAAGATCCGCATGATCTACCTGATGCTCATCCTCGGTTTCCTCGGATGGCCCGGCATCGCGCATATGGTCCGTGGTCAGATCCTCTCACTGCGTGAGCAGGAATTCATGATCGCTGCCGAAGCGACTGGTCTCAGTGTCAAGAGAAAGATCCTGCAGCACCTGATCCCGAACGTTATCCCCCAGCTGATCGTATCCATTACAATGGGTCTCGGCGGAACGATCCTGACAGAAGCTACCCTGTCCTTCCTCGGACTGGGCGTCAAGTTCCCGTTCGCGTCATGGGGCAATATCATCAACGACGTAAACAACACATTCGTTCTTACAAATTACTGGTTCGTATGGATCCCTGCCGGTACGCTCCTGCTGCTGACAGTCCTTGCGTTCAACCTTGTCGGTGACGGTCTGCGCGATGCGTTCGACCCGCGTATGAAGCGATAGGAAGGAGGGAAAACATGGCAAAAAGAAATGACGGTTATCTCTCCGCAAAAGAGGCACGCCGGATTTCCCGGGAAAACCGTAAGATCACGAACGAATATGAGAAAAGACATAAGCGGAAGAACGTACCCGAGTCGGAATACCTGACAACGATGCGTGATCCGAACAACGCAGTGGAATTCGACAACCTGCATACGTATTTCTTTACCGATGCAGGCACTGTCAAAGCTGTCGACGGCGTATCCTTCGATATCCCTGCCGGAAAGACGGTAGGCGTCGTCGGTGAATCCGGCTGCGGCAAATCCGTAACGAGCCTTTCCTTCATGCGTCTGCTGCAGAGACCCCAGGGTCAGACCGTCGACGGCCAGATCCGCCTGAATCTCGGCAACAAGGCATACGATGTCACAAAGGCACCGGATGAAGTCATGCAGAAACTGCGCGGAAACTATGTTTCCATGATCTTCCAGGAGCCGATGACAGCCCTGAACCCCGTATTCCGGATCGGCGAGCAGATCAATGAAGTCATCGAGCTTCATGATGAAAAAGGCATGAGCGAACAGCAGGTCAAAGACCGTACGATCGAGATGCTCGAGCTCGTAGGCATCGCCAACTCCAAAGGCGTATACGACATGTTCCCGCATGAGCTCTCCGGCGGTATGCGTCAGCGTGTCATGATCGCCATGGCGCTTGCGTGCAACCCGAAGGTCATCATCGCAGATGAACCTACAACAGCGCTTGACGTTACGATCCAGGCACAGATCCTCGACCTGCTGCGCGTGCTGAAGGACAAGATCAATTCCTCGATCATGTTTATCACGCATGACCTCGGCGTCATTGCCGAAATGGCAGATTATGTCGTTGTCATGTATGCCGGCAGGGTCATTGAAAAAGGCACAGCTGCGGATATCTTCCACAACCCGTGCCATCCGTACACGATCGGTCTGATGGCATCCAAGCCTGTTGTCGGCAAGAAGGTAAAGGAACTCTATTCCATCCCGGGTAAAGTCCCCAACCCCATCAACATGCCCGACTACTGCTACTTCAAGGACCGCTGTGACAAATGCATCAGCAAGTGCAGCGGACCTTACCCGGAGATGATCCAGCTGTCGGAAACACACTTTGTTTCCTGTTACAGATATGCAAAGGAGGACAATGATGAGCAGTAAAGAAGATCTTAAGATCGATACCTCCTATACACCTGTCGAATACGATGACCAGTATATCCTGATGGTCAACAATCTGAAGAAATACTTCCCGATCAAGGGCGGCATGCTGCAGAAGACCGTAGGTTATGTCAAGGCTGTCGACGGCATCACCTTCAACCTCAAACGCGGCACGACGATGGGCCTTGTCGGCGAATCCGGCTGCGGAAAAACAACGACCGGCAGAACGATCCTCCGCCTCAACGGCGAGAAGACCGCCGGACAGATCCTGTTCAACGGCAAGGAAGTCTTTGACTTCACAACGAAAGAGATGCGCGATATGCGTCCGAGGATGCAGATCATCTTCCAGGACCCGTTCTCTTCCCTGCAGCCGCGTATGCCTGTAGGCGAGATCATCGGTGAAGCTGTCCGTGAACACAACATCGTCCCGAAAGAGGAATTCGACGACTATATCGACAAGATCATGGATGAATGCGGCCTGCAGCCTTTCCAGAAAGACCGTTATCCGCATGAATTCTCCGGCGGTCAGAGACAGCGTATCTGCATTGCCAGGGCGCTCGCACTGAACCCGGAATTCGTCGTCTGTGACGAACCTGTATCCGCCCTGGACGTTTCGATCCAGGCGCAGATCATCAACCTTCTCAGGGATCTGCAGAAAAAGCACAACCTGACATACCTGTTCATCTCGCATGACCTTTCCGTCGTTGAGCACATCTCCGATACAGTAGGCGTTATGTATCTCGGCAACCTTGTCGAATACGGCCCTACCGAAAAGATCTTCAACAA
Source organism: Solobacterium sp. (assembly GCA_024698805.1). Classification (GTDB taxonomy): domain Bacteria; phylum Bacillota_I; class Bacilli_A; order Erysipelotrichales; family Erysipelotrichaceae; genus Bulleidia. The sequence continues at coordinate 19,548 of JAILQT010000145.1, read as the reverse complement.
TCCGCTCCACCCGTACACAAAAGCCCTGCTCTCCGCAGTGCCTGTACCGGATCCGGATTCCAAGATGAACCGTATCGTCCTGGAAGGCTCCATCCCTTCACCGGCAAATCCGCCAAAGGGCTGCAAATTCCATACGAGATGTTCCGAATGCATGAAGCGCTGCGAAACAGAGCCGCCTGTCATGTATGAAGCAGAACCGGGCCACTTCGTTGTCTGCCATCTGTATCCCGGAGGGAATCAGTGAACGGCAGGCCGGATGAGAACGATGACGGACGCGTGATCGCGGATATGCACGGTGTGCAGAAGCGCAGTATCCTGATCCCCGATGCCGTGAAGGAGAGATTCGAAAATGATTTCGTGAAGCCTTCCGGCAGCAGCGACAACAGTCTTTCGGAAGACGAGAGCAAGTGGTACATCCTCGGCGCCCTGAAAGCAGGACTGCTGATCTGGCTCGTTTACGCTGTCTGTTTCGGATTATTCATATTCCTGCTTACATTTCTGTTTTCACGATAAAGGAGCTGTATTCCTCCGGGAGACCGGGAGTCAACAGCTCCTTTTTCAGTATCCGATGTAAAATGCGGCACTCATAAATCTGACGGGGACACCTTTTGTTTTATTTTCGCAATAAAAGGAATACAGAATATCTTCTCTTCCGGCCCCGCCGTCCGTTCCGATCTTCTGTATTCCTTTGTTGTTTTTGCTTTTGTAAACCCCGCAGGATTTTTGTTATCTAAAATGCTTCAGGGCTTATTCATCGAATGCTTTACTGAAGGTCAATTCAGACCTATCCGGACATATTCCTCTTCCGGCGCACCTGCTTCTTTCAGGGCCAGCTTCATTTTTTCATTGAATTCTCTGCAGCCTGCAGATGCCAGATTGTTTTCCTGTTCCGGATCTTCAGCCAGGTCAAACAGCTGGTCACCGAATTTACACGCAAGCGAGAATGCTTTTGAAGGCATTTTCATGACCGGGATATGATTGGAATATCTTCCGGGATTTACGATCTCTGCTTCCCGCATCTGTTCTTTGGAGAAGAACCCGCGTATGTTTGTGGGCATCATCGTATACTCATATGCCTTTGCGTCTTCTGATTTTTCCGCCTTCATATATACATATCTGCCGTCTGTCCAGCAGGTATAGCTTCCATGCATTCCGAACAGTACATGATCCTTGGGAGCTTCTTTGTTCTCGAGGACTGCCTTGATCGACTTTCCGTCTGTTTCCATGAGAAGAGAAAGATCGATGCCGTACAGATCAAGGAGTGTAGGCGCAATATCGACCGTGGAAAAGAGCTGATCGCATTCCCCTCCTTCCGCAAGCTTCGGAATATGAAGGAAGAAAGGCAGATGGACAAGTTCGTCATAGCACGGAGGGAAGTTCTTTCCGAGATATTCATGTTCACCAAGAAGGAAGCCATGATCTGTATTGACGATCAGGGCCGTGTCTTTCCACATGTCATTCTCATCCATAAAATCAAGGACTTTGCCAAGGCTCTCATCACACATGCTGATCAGGGCTGCGTATTCCTTCCGGCAGTGATCCATATCCTTTTTATATTCTTCAGGCAGTGACCCGTACCTCGGCCAGAACAGTGTTTCTTCTTTGGGAAGACCGTACATCTTTCTGAATTTCTGCGGTACGTAGAACGGTTCATGCGGATCAAATGCTTCGATCTGTACAAACCAGTTATCCAGATCCTTGTGCTCATCCAGGAATTCAAGTCCTGCCGCAAATGTTTTCACACTGGACATCTGTTCCTGTGTCTGCTGTCTTGTCCTGTTCCTGTAGTGCTGAACTACAGATATGCCCTGTTTGTTCAGGGGATGGGTCTTTTCCGGAAGGACTGCACAGGCATCCCTAGCGACATAACGGTCACCTTCCTGCCCGCGGAATCCCTCCCAGGAGGAATACCTGTTGTGATATGTGGCACCGCCGTCCTCCCAGTAGTGGGAATGGTCGGTGATCAGATGTGTATAGATTCCATTCTGAGATAAGATCTCGAAAGAGGAACGGTCAAACGGTTCCAGCGGACCCCAGCTGCGATGCAGGAAATTGTATTTTCCTGTATGCAGTTCCCTTCTTGCGGGCATGCAGGGAAGGCTTCCGGAATAGAAATTATTGAACTGCGTGCAGTTTTTCTGCAGTCTTCTGAAATTCGGTGCATGGATCCAGTCATTGCCATAGTTTGGAAGATACTTTCTTGTCAGTGTATCAAACATTACCATGATCGTTCTCATTTTTTCTTTTTCCCCTTTCCCGCTTCATACAGCTTCATTGTCACAGAACGCTCTGTGACCGGTGCGTACAGCCTCATCTTATCGTTTTTCGTTTCGACTGACAATGTCATTAATTTCGTGCTGATCCCCCTGATATCGGACAGATCGATGATCCTGGATCCAAGCAGTACTTTATGATCTCCTGCGATCATCAGCCTTGTTTTCAGAAACCAGACCATTCCGATAGTGACTGCGATCAGGCATACGGTAAATATGTATGTGCTGCTCTGAATGACTGCGAACAGGGATACCAGGGTCAGACCTATAGTTCCGGAAATGTTCATATAAGAAAGCCAGTCAAATTTCATTTTCACACCGGTATCAGCCCGGTACAGGTTCACTATGCCGAGAATTGTCAGCACCCAGCTCAGAACCAATCCGGCTTTAAGGCTAATGATCAGCAGGTTCATAATTCTATTCCTTTACAGATTACATGTTTGCTTCAGCCTGTTCCTGAGCGAGAAGCTTTGCGTCATACTTCTTGATCGCAGGGATCATGATCAGGATGCAGGCAGCTGCGTTAACGAGGTAGACAATGATCGAACGGAAGTCCATTGTCTGCAGGAAGACTTTGATGAATGCAGGAACTGTGAACGGAACGTCGACATACGGTATGTTCATTAAGCCCATCTTGCATGCAAGATACGGAATTGCGCCGTTGAGTGCGAAGACGATCAGATACGGAACAAAGATATCGAAGTTCAGGATCAGCGGCAGACCGAATGTTGTAGGTTCACCGATGTTGAAGAGTGCAGGTGCAAGGGAGATCTTGGAAACTGCCTTAAGCTGTTCGGATCTGGCCACAAGGATCACCGCAATGACGATGAACAGAATGCCCTGTGTTGTCCAGTTCTGGAATGCTGTATTGAAGATATATGTCGGTTTTCCGCCTGCAGCTACAGCTTCAGCGTTTGCAACGAAATTCTGCGTGAGAACAACATTAACGACTGCACCGGCAATGTTGTTGCCGTGAAGACCGAAGAACCAGAGGATACGTACAAGAATGCAGTAGATCAGTACAGCAGCGAGTGAATCAGATGCGCTGAACAGCGGGGCGAACAGGCTGTTGACGAAAGCGCCGAGTGTTGTTCCGAACTGGGCAAAGAGCAGTTTGACTGCGAAGACAACGATTACAGTCCCTACACTTGAGAACATTTCTTCAAGCTGGTTTGAAATAAACGGGGGAACTGAATCAGGCATCTTGATCTTGATGCCGTGCTTCTTGAACAGGATATTGAGTGTTGGTACAAAATAGCCGACGATGATCGCTGCCATCATGCCCTTGGCACCCCAGAATCCGATATCCAGTCCGCCGCCTTCCAGGAAGGAGCACTGCAGACAGATATAAGAGAAGACTGACAGTACCAGGTTGTTGACAAGCGGGGCACCGTCATGTTTGCAGACAGCATTGACCATACCGAGCAGGATATAGAAGCCTGCAGCATTCAGGCCGATCTGATAACCCATATTCAGCCAGGTCATGTTTGCAGCAGAGAAAGCTCTCCATGCTTCAACGAAGCCGCCGGTTGCTGTTGCAGGGAACGGAGGGATCATCAGCAGCATGAAGATCGAACCGATCATGGTTGCGTTCATACATGCGACAACACCTTCCTGCATGCATTTTATAAATTTCGTGTTCGTGAATTTTGAGATAGCAGGCATCAGTTTTTCCTGTACCCAATTGCTCATGGACTCAGTATTCATTTGTTTCCCCTTTCCACTCCAATGAGTATTCATCCATGATCACAGTATAATGCTGTATGTTCAGTTTTGCAACATTAAAGTCAAAATATTTGTTTATATCTGGACTTTTTCTCGTTAATTTGCTTTATTCTTTCCTTTTGTGCGTTCAAAAATGAAATATGTGTTCATTTTTGAACACATTATCTCTGGCTGGTATATAATATATATGGTCCGCTCGGAGGTGAAAATGAAGACTTTGGAAAAAATACAGGAAATGCTGCCTGATTTCTCAAAAAACGAAAGAAGGATCGCAGACCACATACTGAAATACCCGTATGACCTGCAGCGATTCTCAAGCAACAATATCGCTGATGTATGCAATGTCTCAAGAAGCGCGGTGATCCGTTTCTGCCAGAAGCTCGGTTTTACCGGGTTCATCGATTTTCAGAAAACCGTGCTCAGAGAATACGAGACCGCAAATACTGATGATTCCGCAGAGGATCTTACTGCATTGGATATCTACCAGTCCTGTATCGATCAGCTTCGCAAAACAGACAGCACGGAGCTGTCTGTGATCAGCGATCTGATGGCACATGCACGGCGGATACTATGCTACGGCCGGGATCATTCAAGATATTCTGCCCAGCAGATGGCTTTCCGTCTTAGCAGAAATCATATTGACGCGACCTATACAGGTGATGACAGCGTCCTTCGCAGTAATGAGGGTATCCTCGGTTCAGGGGACATACTGGCTGTTTTTTCCATTTCCGGCGCAAAAGTACTGGCAGACAGTCTGGATGTATTCAGATCAAAAAGAGTCAGCGTGATCCTTTTTACAATGAATCCGAATACTTCCTTAAACAGTCATGCAGACCATATATTCCTGCTTCCCAGCGCTTCTCATTCCGGCAGCCCTTATCTGCTGGATGACGCGATCTGTTTCTTTCTTGCGATTGAAATGGTCATAGAGAATATTCAGAAGAAGCTGAGGCAGCAAAAATAATTATTTACTGCAGCTGTAATATCATTGATGATCACTGCATCATGAAAACACTGCCTTGGGCAGTGTTTTTTCGTTTTATCCGTCTGATCAGTACGGTCACTTCACGATTATTTCTTTTTCGATGTTCTCCCCGCTCTCTTTCCTGCTTTTTTCAGTACACCCCTATAGGGCATGATCATGCCTTCCGTCATTCTGGATCCCATCTTCTTACGGATCTTCTCATTCTGCATCATCGCCCCGACGGCGTACATGCCTGCAATCATGCCTTTCTTCTTCTGCGGGAAATCATAGAACCCGTGTTCCTTGTAGAACCTGTGATCCTCTTTCATCAGTCCCTGCATCTGCCAGATCAGGTCTCGGAAGATCTTCATTCCCCCGACACCGTAGAAATTGGCAGGCGTCTCGTAATGATGGTTCACCGCATAGGCAAGCGACGCAGCCAGGTCATCGATCTCCTGATCCGGATCGTGTTCATCCGAGGCGATGCCTGCCGGGAAGTTGCCGCCTACCTGGGACCTCGCTTCCATGAGTGTCCGCAGGTTCTCTTCCGTATCAAGACGTCCGTCCACGAGGTATGCGACAGGCTTGCCCATCGTAACGGTCCTGTGCCCGTTGCAGAACTGCCTGTCATCATACAGCTTGAAGCGGTATCCCATGGAATGGTCTTTTACCGTATATGCATAGACGATCGCGTCCGATGTCTGGATATTCTCACGCAGGTATGCGTCGAATCCGTCTTTGTAGATGCACTTCCCCGATGCAGCACAGTTGAAGCAGCCAAGACAGCCGCCCGCAAACGGGAACTCCTGCAGATCGACGACATCCGTATTCATCGGAACACTGCTGCGGAATCTTCTGATCATTGCCTGCAGCCTGCCGTCTGTGTCATTGGTAAGGTCTGTAACGATCACAGCCCTGCCTGTCTTTACGGGATTCTCTTCCGTATCCGATGCAGTGATCAGTTCTTTCCCGGTCTGAGGATACTGCACATACGGCTCCGAAATGTTGTTCCCCATATTCCAGAAAACATACCGGAAGAAGGACTCTGCGTCCTCCTGCCCTTTCTTTGAAAGCAGGTCTTCCATATCCGCGGACAGGCCGCGTATATACCGCATCTTAAGATCCGCACAGTTGTCCTTGATGAACCGGTGCGCGGTAATATCATAGAAATGCTTGGATGTGGAGATCTGTGTCGCATATTTGCCTGTAAGGTCGATATTCCTCTCTTTGATGATCTCAATGAAGCGGTGCAGCTGCGCCGGTACAAGGAATGTATAGACCGGATAGCAGAACAGGATCAGGTCAGCCTCCAGCAGTGCCTGTTCACATTCCGCAAAATCCTTTTCATAGCTTTTGATCCTCTGGCCGACATCCAGCTCTGTATATATATGTTCCGGGAAAAGGATCTTTCCGTACGCAGCCGTCTGCAGTGTGATGCTGTCCCTGCCTGCAGGAGATCCGTTCAATATCAGGATATTCATTATGTTCCCCCATTCTTAATCTCTTCAATTATATTCGAAAGAATACAATCGATGGGGAAATAGTATAATAAGTGCGGAGAAAGATAGTATGAAAAAACTGTATACAGCAATTCTTGCAGTCGTTATGGCTGCGGTCCTGACCGGATGCGGATCCATCCAGCAGAAAGTAAATGACTTCAACGGTCACATCTTCGGCAACACCTATACGATCGACACATTTGACAATTTCGGAACAAAGGTATTAACGACAAGGGGCTCAAAGATCGACATTTCCGGCAATATCGTCCAGGAAGCCACGTATGACAATTCCCAGGAATCCAGCGGTTATGTCAACACGCTGAGCTCCGTGATCACACTGACGATCGACGGTCATGAGATGCTGTCCTGCGGGGATACGATGATCTTCTATGAAGACGGGCTTACACCTGTCGTGGACTTCCGCGTAGAAGGCATCGATTCCGAAAGCAGTTCCATTCTGGACAGCCCGGCAATATCCGGTCTGGTCAACAGTGTGAAGAACAAATTCGGCAAACAGATGGTCGTTGTCATCAAGTCCCAGACGGGCTATCCGATCTATGCCTTCACCGGCAAAAAGGTCACCTGGTCCATACCGGATGACCTGCCTAAATTCACAAAACTGATGGTCGACGGGAAAGCGCTGTATCTGCACCGTGCGAACTTCCAGATCATCGACAAGGCACTGATCAAATAGTGTAAAAAAGATATCGAATCGCCGATATCTTTTTTTCATGTTATAACCTGTTTTCTATGTTCTTCTGGATATCATCCCAGAGGGGATCCAGCTGTTCAATGATCCTGCAGTATAAACCATACCGTTCATCATAATACTTACAGGTATCCGGATCCGGTTCTGTCCTTTTGCCTGTTTCCGACATATTCCGGACGGCAGTTTCAATGGAATCGTACTCTCCTGCAGCCGCGGCAGCAGCGATGGCACATCCGAGTGCCCCTGTCTCCTTTGCCCGGACTGTCTCCACAGGCGTCTTCATAACATCCGCGAACATCTGTGTCCATACTTCGGAATTGGCTGCACCGCCCGAAAGACGGATCACTTCCGGTGCTGTCCTCCTTGTTTTCAGGAGCTTTTCGTAATGGTAACGGTGTCCGTAACAGATCCCTTCAAAAATACTGCGGGCAATGACCTCCCTGGTATCGCTTACCGACAGGCCAATAAACGAGGCTTTCGCATTGGGATGGACAGTGGACGCCATCAGAAACGGCAGGAATATCGGAACGAACCGCTCTGCAGGAATTGACGCAACATGCTCATTGATCAGATCATAGATGCTTTTCCCTTCTGCGTCAGCTGCTGCTCGCAGTTCCGGAAGAAGTGTATTGATATACCATTCCAGATTGCCTGCCGAGGTAGGGGAGGATTCCTCGATCAGGTAATACGGTTCGATGCAGAAAAGGGAATTCATCAGTACCGTACCGTCAAGTACAGGTTCCGGATTCGGGTATTCATTGATCGACCATGTGCCGGCGATCATGCATATACGATCCGGGGATAAGACACCGGAAGCGATCGCGCAGGCATTGATATCAAACATGCCGCCGATGACCGGTGTGCCTGCTTTCAGGCCTGTCCTTTCCGCAGCTTCTGTCGTCACATGACCGGCGATCTCGGTTGAACCGCACAGGGGAGGAAGCGCATCCAGGACTTCCGGGATGCCGAACAATGCAAGAAGCCTCTCATCGAATCTCTTTTCCGCCAGATTCATGAGGCCTGTGCCGGAGTAATCCGTGATCTCCGCACGTGCTTCACCCGTCAGGCGGAAGCGGATATAATCCTTGCATTCAAAGATCCAGCGGATATCCTGATAGCTTTCCGGTTCATTGTCTTTCAGCCACGCGAGCAGTGCCGGCGGCTGGCAGGCCATCACATGCTGGTAAGAGTATTCGAATGCCCTGTCTTCCGTACCGTCCTTTTTCCACTTTGACGCATAGGCATAGGCGCGGTTGTCAGTCGAGATGATCCCCATACGCACAGGACTCTCGTCCTTTCCCCACAGGTACATGCCCTTCCCGTGTCCGCAGATGCCGATGCCCCTGATCTCTTCCGGCAGGATATCTGCTTTGCGGATCACCTCCCGGATGACCAGGCAGTTATCTTCCCACATCTGTTCCATATCCCGCTCAACAAAGCCGGCTCTCTCCGTTATGGCAGATGCGGATACCGCATATACCGCGATCTCTTTTCCTTCTGCGTCAAACAGCGCAGCCTTGGTGTTCGTTCCGCCGTTATCCAGGCCGAGATAATAATTCATAGTATTCACCTCACAGTAAGATCTTTATCAGCCATATCGCCAGCATATGACCGGGATAAAATACATAGAACAGCCATTTGAGGCCTTTCCCCTTCTCACCGTTATACATAAGCAGAAACGGGAAGCTCAGCAGTCCGAACCAGTGTATCCCCACATTCCGTAAGACCATATGATAAAGGGCTGCAGCCCCGGTCCGCAGAAACATGTTCTTTTCACGCAGCAGGTAAAAGATCATGACCAGGCCGCATGCGGTCATGTTGTAGTCCAGCCGCAGTATTGCGGAAATGATGATAAACACCAGGAGCAGAACGATCCCGGCTGCTTTCGCTGCAGATTTTTTATTCTCCGTGATCTTCTCATAACAGGTGAGACCGAGCATCGCCCACAGGAATGTAAACATGATGTTCTGATGGACCAGGTTTACATCACCTTTTGCGAACAGGTCGAACGGCACCTCGCTGATCAGGGCAAATATACCCATCCTCAGCAAATACTTCTTCCTGTCCCTGGTATGCGCAAATCCTTCGGCCACACAGAAAGCGAATACCGGCATGGCGATCCTGCCGATGATCCGCATCCACGTCTGTTCCGGGAAGAAGGCATCCCCGATATGGTCAAAGATCATACTGATCATCGCGATGATCTTTAATACTGTCCCGTCAAGGAACTGAATTCTGTTTTTCATATCATTCCCCGCGTATATCCATCATCCTGCAGCCCCGGAACGCATTGGCGCCGACACTGATGGGATCATCCAGGACCATTTCCCGCAGATCCGTACAGCCGGCAAATGCGTTTTCCCCGATCACGGCTGCATCCCTGATATATACAGACCGCAGGCGGTCACAGTTTTCAAATGCACCCCTGCTAATCCTGACTGACGATGTACAGCGGACGATGACCAGGTCCCTGCAGCCCGAAAAAGCTTCGTCGCCGAGATATCTGAAGTCATCGCCGAGCACCACCTCTTTCAGTCCGCTGCAGCCCTGGAATGCCTGTTTTTCGATCGAGGTCACATTTTCCGGTACATTGATGTCCAAAAGCGATGTACATCCGCTGAATGCCCCGGCATTGATAAGTGAAACACTGCCGGGAAGGTGCAGTTCCTCTAATCCCGTACAGTTACGGAACACATGTTCACCGATCGAGAGAAGCGTATCCGGCAGACTGCATTTCTTCAGTTTCCTGCAATAGCCGAACAGTTCATCCCCAAGGGTCTTTACACCTTCGGGAATACGGATCTCTTCCAGTTCGCTGCAGAACTGGAATGCCTTCCTGTCTACGGAAGATACACTGTCCGGGATATGCACAGTTTTCAGTTTCCTGCAGCTGTAGAATGCGGATTCATTGACCGCTTCGAGCCCTTCCGGCAGATGTATCTCCTGCAGGCATTCACATTCATAAAAAGCCTTACTGCCGATCTCCCTGACCGTGTCCGGAATCAGGATCCCGGTGAGGGATTTGCAGCCGGAGAATGCCTCTTCCCCAATCGACACGACGCCTTCCGGCAGCTTTATCGTCTGCAGTTTTTCACAGTCTTTGAACGCACTGTCTGCGATCGCTGAGACACCTTCCGGGATATCCACTTCCGCAAGGCTGTAACACCCGGCAAACATGTTCCGGCTGATCACTGTCACCGCATCCGGGATACGGATCGTTTTGAGCTTGCTGCACTTTTCGAATGCACCGTCACCGATCACGGTCACTGCACCGGGAATACGGATCTCCTGCAGCTGCCTGCAATAGGAAAACGCATTTTTTCTGATAGCTGTGACCGTATCCGGGATATCCGCTTTCCGCAATTCTGCGCATCCGGAGAACATCTCTTTCGTGATCTCCGTGATCCCCTCCGGCAGGCTGATCCCTTGCAGCGCAGCGCAATTGCAGAAGGCCCTTTCCCCGATCTGCTGCACGCTTGCAGGAATATTGATCGTTTCCAGGTTCCTGCATTCCGAGAAAGCGCTGTTATGAATAGCCCGGATACTTTCAGGAAGTCTGATCGCTGTTATACCCTCACACCCGCTGAACGCATACGGGCCGATCGCTGTGATGCCTTCTTTCAGCTGTATGCCCTTCAGTTTCCTGCAGTTATAGAACATGGAACCGCCTGCGTCTGCGAAACCGGACGGGATACGGATCTCTTCCACGTTCTCACACATTGAGAAGGCGCCGTCTTCGATTGTTTCAACAGAGCCCGGAATACGGATCATTCTCAGATTCACGCTGCCGGAGAATGCTTTTTTACGGATCGTACGGACCGTACCGGGTACAGTAAAGCTTTCCGCTTCCTTCAATGCCGGATAACGCAGCAGTACGGTCTTGTCTTTGTTGTAAAGAACGCCTTCAGAACTGCTGAAATGCGCATTATCCCCCCTGACTGTAATACCGCCTGATTTAACAGTATAGAATTCTTCTTCGATCGATTCCGCAGATGCAGGGATCGTGATCTCCGATACGGATGCATTCCGGAATGCATCGCCTTTTATACCCGTTACATTATCCGGTATGTCTGCGATGCCCCGGCCGTTGAATCTCAGCAGGATGCCGTCTTTGATCTCATATTTCATATTCGTCCACCTCTTTCATCCTGCTGTTACAGCTTCTTCCTGCCGTATTTCTGAATGTAGTAGTCATCATTATGCACACTGGTCTTTTTCTGTCTTGAACGGTCTTTCCGCGCACGAAGCTGTTTAAGGATGATATACGGCGTCATGCATATGCAGTACAGGAAAGAACACAGGTATATGATCCTGAAAACAAAGCTGAGCGTACTGACTGCCGCATAGCGGGGTATGACCGCATACTGGGAGGGATCTTCCGCAAGATAGTGCAGCTCGATCGTGCCTTTCCCGTTTTCGTAGCTGCCGATCACATCGCCCCTGTCCGTATTGTTCGCAAACTGCACGATGCAGGAATCTTCATAGTCTTTCCCGTCGACCGTATATTTCAGGCTGACCGGGTTCCATGTCGTGAAGTTCTCCTTCACGGTCACCTCCGCCTGCACGGTCTCGCCTGTTCTCCAGATCTCCTGCATCTTTAATGCCTGTCTGGCCATGGAACGGTAAGAGACAACGCTGAACACCGCCAGTACGGCCAATGCAGCGATGATCCCAAGATGCAGGAAGAACGGTCTCCTGCTTTTCGCAGCTTCTTTCTTCTGCGCCTTTTCACACTGTTCCTGCAGGGCTTTCGCAACAGCCTCTTCCCGGATATTCGCAAAACCGTTTTTTCGCAGTACTTCCAGGAAATCATCCAGCTGTTTTTCACTGTAGACCGGGTTCTTTTCCGCATATTTTTCCAGCAGTGTATCCGCCTGACGGTCCCAGTCCGTCCAGCCTTTGAATTCAAGCCCGTATGTGAGTCTCCAGTTATAACAGCTGCGGCTTTCCCGCATGCAGCAGACGCTGTCCTTGTCGGCAGCGATCGCGATCACCCTGTCCTGCAGCAGTTCGCTGTTTCCTCTGTCGATGGTGAGGTCATCCCCGTGCAGGACGATCTCCTGTTCACTCTGCAGGTCGATCATCGTTAATGCGCCGGAGCCTTTCATGACAAAGACCGCTTCCGAATCATGACGGAAACAGATATCCGTGATCTGCATCTCATACAGTGATCTCGGTTCCCCGGAGATATCAAAGGCATTATCCGGTATACGGATCGTTCTGACCTCCTTTTCTTCTTCCACAGAATATACGTGCAGAAGACGGGTGACCGGCCTGTCTTTATTCTCAATATATTCGACTGTGATCAGTTTCGTTTCATCCGGACTGATCCTCAGCATGTTTCCGCGTACAAGGAGTTTGCAAGGAATGAGCTTTTTTGACTCCGTGTTTACGATGCAGAGCCTTCTTTCATCCTGTCTGCCTTCGATCGTCTGCAGGAAGTACAGTTTATTCCTGTTCTGCAGATACTGCTCGCTGAAACAGATACCGCTGTGCGGTAGGGAGACGGTAAATTTCTTATCCAGTGTGATCTCGGCGCCGTCATCTTTCCGCTTATATTCGATCGGATATCCCTCACCGTTACGCAGTGCCTGTCTGTTTTCCAGTGATAACGGTTCGCTGTACGAACTGACGGAATAGTTGCGGATGCCGCTGATCCTGCCGTAATAGCAGATCTTTTCGTTCAGCCGGTTCAGCGAATCGTTCTCGGTGCTTTCCACCAGTTCATAGGCCTGCCCGATCAGTTCATAGGCTTCGGGGATCCGGAAATCCTCGATCTCCACCCTCGCTTTTAAGACCAGTTTATCCAGCTTTCGTTTTTTATCCGCGATCTCGGAATACGGCTGGATACGGCTGAGCATCCATACGGGGGAAAGCGAACGCATATCCGGACGCCGGTAATACACCTTTGTATGGAGCCTGTTGGGGTAGCAGTAAAGGCCGTCCCCTGTGATCCATGCCTCCGAGAAGAGGTCGCTCTCTGCGCCGCCGCTGATCTCCGGATCTTCGGAGAGCCTCGGGCAGATCGTGCGTATGCACCTGCCGGTCTTCAGATCATACAGTTTCAGGTTGCCGTAACCCCTTCCTTCCGGGCTTACACCCGCAAGACGCGTACCGTTCTCTGCATCGGTATACTCGAACACATGGCCTGCCGGCACTGCCGGTATATCAAAGTCCGGTATATCTTCCCGGATCAGTTCATCTGTTCCGCGGCACTCCCGGAAATGCTTAAGACCTTCGGCGCTGTCCGCGTGGTTCATGAAGCGGTCGATCTCCTTCAGACGGATCAGCCCGGAAAGATCATCGATCTTTCCGTCATACCAGTTCACGGTCAGCAGGTTATAGGACGTATAAAAATGATTCGGCCTGACCTTCAGTGCCTGGTCCCACAATGCCAGCGCATCTTCCTTTTTGCCAAGGTCGAGATAGCTCAAAGCACGGTTGTTGAGCGAATCGGCTGTATCGCCTGCCGCAGCGGGTCTTTCCACAGGATAATCCTCACCGAAAAGAGCTCGGTAGACCTGCAGGAGTGTATCCTCGATATCCCCGAACCGGATCCCTTCATCCAAACAGGACAGCAAACAGGCTTTCAGCAGACCGGCTATCCCTCCGGGGATCTCCCATTCACACTGTGCAGGATATTCGTCAAAGCGGTCTTTTGCCTCTGCACCTGTTTTCCACAGACGGTCATCCCCGGTATGGCCCTGCCCGGCATACATGGAGAGCACGGTCAGCGCCCATGCATACCAGTCCATCCATTCGGCAGGTTCCGCCCCTTCTGCCTGTTCCTTCGGACAGTAGGCCGGCGTATACCCGCTTGTCTTTCCCGCATCCGATCCTTCTGTCAGCTGTGCCCCTGCTTTCGCAAGGCCGAAATCCGCCACCTTCGCATCCCACTCCTTTGTCAGCAGGATATTCCCCGGTTTGATGTCCTGGTGGATCAGGCCGTTCTCATGCGAATACTGCAGTCCCCTCGCTGACTGGATGGCGATATCCAACATCCTCTTCTGTACTTCTTCCCCACTGCCTTCATATAAACAGCCGTCCGCGATCCTGTCCTTCAGGCTTCCGTTGTCCATCCATTCCGAAAAGATCGACGGTACGCCGGATATATCACGCACATAGTAACAGGATACGATATTCGGATGCAGGCCCAGTTCGATCCAGTTCTCGCACTCCCGGACAAACTCCTCTTTCCTTTCGCTGCTTCCTTCCGCGAAGTATTTCGGCTGCGGACGCTTCATGGCCAGGTCCGTATCCCAGTTCTTATGGTGTACGCACCATACGCTTCCCATGCCGCCGTGGACCGCATCCGATACGACTTCATAGGTATCCAGCAGGGTGTTTCCCTTTTCGATCCTCTCGGAAGAGATCGATTCCGGCTTTATGCCTTTTTTCAGACGGTCTGCCGCATCATCCATGCTCGCCCTGAACATGGACCGCTCTTCTGCGTCCAGTTTACTGATGCTGCTGCTTATACTGCTTTCTGAATATTCCGTCATATCACTTCTCCTGTTCGTCCAGCAGTTCCCATTCAAGCCTGTAGACATTTCCCCGGGTATACAGATATCTGCAGTTCTCCGACATTCTTGCCGGCCCGTAAGGCGCCGGGACAGGCAGCTCCTGTCCATTCGGATAAGGGAAGTCCCAGACGCTGGCGATCTGCATCCGGCTGCCTTCCGCGTAAATGATCAGATCATGCGGCTGCAGGACACCGTGATCGTATTCGACCGTAATATCTTTTTTATAACAGTTTACGCGTATGTCCCCGATCTTTTTTCCTTTTTTATCATAGAAACACAGGTGATCATCATTATTGATCTTCTCCATGCGGTAACTGATGCCTTCCCCGTTTGTCCCCGCATATTCACTTTTGCCCTTAAGCAGGCTTTTAGCGGTCTTTTCATCCGCTGCTTCGGCTGTTTCGGCATTCACTGCCAGCATGATCTTCTCGCCGAACATTCCTTTCTCATGAACGATCACGATATCCTCCCCGTCTTTATTGATCACAGCGATCCTGGGATTCTTAAACGGTCTTTCCGCTTCCATCAGTGCTTTCCCGGAAGGGATATCATAGAGGACAAACTTTTTCACGGCTTCAATGCACACCAGTCTTCTGCCGCCGCAGACGGGGACGAAATGATCGTCAAACATACAGTTCCTGATCGTCAGTACAGGATCTACGTCTTTGTCTTCCAGCAGTTCGGAAGCGCGTACTTCGACCCTTCTTGTGCCTGTCCTTCCGATCAGATACTTCCCGTCACTGCTGAAGACCGGAAGATAATTTTTATACGCAAAGGAATAATCTGTCCGGAAAATGCATTCGGTCAGGTTCCCCCTCTTAAAATGCGGATACAGGCGGTCATAGATCTCCTGGCATTCCTCGGCATTTTTCCTTCCGGGTATCCTGCGGGCTTCTTCCAGCAGGTCCCGTGCAGACGTATACTCCCCATCATCGATCGCTTTTTCCGCCTGTTCGATCAGGCTGCGGAAGTTCTCGTCTTCTTCGATCTGCTCCGCAGTCTCTGTGACCTTTACCAGCGCCCATTTCGGCTGCGGCAGGCAGTCCGGTATCTCAAACACTGACAATGCCGGCTGGGCTGACAGGATAAAGAATATGCCTTTGATCATGTCTTCCTTCCGGTTATCCCTAGGCAGGAAATACCCGTTCCCGATCTTTTCCCGGCGTATGCTCCGGAGACAAATACGGTTTGCGATATCCCATATGCTTATGAAATGTTTTCCTTTCACGAGCACTTTATCGCCGCTTTTATCCAGGATCTCTGTTACGCTGTCCGGGAATTCAAAGATCTCTGTTCCTTCTGCATTCTCCAGGTCATAACAGAACAGTTCGTTTTTCCTTCCGGTATAAATGCATTTCCCGTCTTCCGAAAGGTCATACCAGTCAAACAGGCGTTCCGGCTTCAGGGACAGGAGCTTTTCCCCGCTCTTTGCGTCCGCTGCGAGGATCATGGAGATCCCGTCGCTTATCAGCAGGACATTCCCGTCCTGCCTCAGCTTCAGCGACCAGACTTTAAACTCTGTTTTCATGAACAGCCCGGGTTCGGGAATATTCAGGCCGGCCCTGTAAACGCTGTTTCCGTCGGAAAACCAGAAGCTCTCATTGTTTTCACCGCCGCAGGCAGTAAGGACCTTATACTTCCCATCCGGATACTCATACAGGACAGCAGGCTCATCCGTGCTTACCATCATGATCCGTTCGTACGAATACAGTACCAGTCCTTTTCCATCCATACAGGCGCTTTCGCTGCAGGCAGAGACAGCCTCATATTTAAAATCCGGATGATCTGCGTGTTTCCGGTACGTATCTTCGTTATCCTTCCAATCAAGGACATATATGCAGCATGATTTGTTTTTCTTTTCCTGTACTTTTGTGAATACAAAATATCGGTCTTTCACAGCAGAAAAGACAGCCTCGCTGCCGTCCAGCTTCAGGTCGGATCCTTTCCGCCTGCTGTAATGGATATCGCTCTGTTTTGCCAGATCAATGTACATCTCATAATGACCGGATGCACTTTCTTCCCCCCTGACCTGCTGTGCCATCAGATGAAGATCCCTCATCCTGTCTTCATCGGAGATCTTTTCAACTGCTTCGAGAAGGTCGATATCCGTGCCTGTCCCCTGCAGCCATTCACCGAGTTTCTGGTTGTAGACTGCTTCGGGATAGTATTCCTCTGTGCTCATTGACTGGTACCAGAGATCGTCCGCAAGTTCATATTGGCCGAGGTCCATAAAGGAGAGACCCTTATTGTTCAGTGATGCCGCAGATTCTTCGGCAGCTTTTGGGACAGGACGGGGATATTTTTCACCGGTCTCCTCCTCATAAGCCTCAAGCAGGATATCTGCCGCATCCGAGGGATCATAAATACACTCCTCCTCATCGGCAGCGATGCAGGCCCTGAGCAGGTCCAGGACCGTTTCGGGGATCTCCCATTCACACTGTGCAGGGTATTCATCAAAGTGGTCTTTGACCTCTGCACCTGTTTTCCACAGACGGTCATCCCCGGTATGGCTCTCTCCTGCATACATGGAGAGCACCGTCAGTGCCCATGCATACCAGTCCATCCATTCCGCAGGTTCTGCCCCTTCTGTCTGTTCTTTTGGACAGTACGCCAGCGTATAACTGACAGTTTTTCCCGCATCCGATCCTTCTGTCAGCTGTGCAGCTGCTTTCGCAAGGCCGAAGTCTGCCACCTTCGCATCCCACTCCTTTGTGAGCAGTATATTCCCAGGTTTGATATCCTGGTGGATCAGCCCGTTCGCATGTGAATACTGCAGGCCCCTGGCTGCCTGGATGGCAATATCCAGTATCCTCTCCTGTACCTCTTCCGCACTGCCTTCATACAGTGTTCCGTCTGCGATCCTGTCCTTCAGGCTGCCGTTGTCCATCCATTCCGAAAAGATCGACGGTACGCCGGAGATATCGCGCACATAGTAACAGGATACGATATTCGGATGCAGGCCCAGTTCGATCCAGTTCTCGCACTCCCGGACAAACTCCTCTTTCCTTTCCCTGCTTCCTTCTGCGAAGTATTTCGGCTGGGGACGCTTCATTGCCAGGTCTGTATCCCAGTTCTTATGGTGCACGCACCATACGCTTCCCATTCCGCCGTGTACCGCTTCTGACAATACTTCATAGGTATCCAGCAGGATGTTTCCTTTCTCGATCCTCTCGGAAGAGATCGATTCAGGTTTTATGCCATCCGCCAGACGGCCTGCTGCATCGTCCATGCTCGCCCTGAACATGGACCTCTCTTCTGCGTCCAGTTTACTGATGGTGCCGCTGATACTGCTCTCTGTGTATTCCATAGCCGGTCCTCCCTGTATCTGTGAACGGACTGTATACAATGATCATGAAGTTATCTGCAGTTTGTCTTTGATGGACAAACGGTTATGCATGTTTTCATTATATAGATTCGTTTACCCTCTTTCATTATTTTTCAGTATGTTCAGCGTTTATAATGAAAGCAGGATATTCGACACAGGAGATCATGCTATGCCGTCCTATATACAGGAATACTATGACAAACTTCGTACGCCCGAACAGGCAGTACAGATCGTCCGGAGCGGGGACTGGGTGGACTACAGCACAAATGTATGTTTCCCGGTGCTTCTGGATGAGGCCCTCTCCAAAAGGAGGGATGAGCTTTTCAATGTAAAGATACGGGGAAATCTTGCCTTCGGGCCGATCAAAGCTGTTGAGTGTGATCCGACCAGGGAACACTTCCTGTACAACAGCTGGCACTGTTCCGCCTATGAAAGGAGCCTCTGCGACAGGGGTTTATGCAATTACATACCGATGATCTTCCGCAACGTCGTTGCCTATTACCGGCATTTCCTGACCGTCAATGTCGCAATGATGTGTGTTACGCCGATGGACAGGCACGGCTATTTCAATCTGTCCTGTGCGACCGGCGTTGCGAAAGGCATTCTCGACAAGGCGGATATCGTCATCCTCGAGGTCAATGAAAGACTCCCGAAGATCTACGGGGGCTTTGATGAAAGCATCCATATATCCGAAGTCGATTATATCGTGGAAGGCCCCCACGGTCCCCTCCCCGAGATCCCGACCCGCGAGCCGAAAGAGGAGGATATCCGCATTGCGGAACATATCCTTCCATACATCAAAGACGGTGCGACTCTGCAGCTGGGGATCGGTTCACTGCCCAACGTCATCGGTAAGAGACTGATCGATTCCGACCTGAAAGACCTGGGCATGCATACAGAGCTGTGCGGGGATGCCTATTATGAGCTGTTCAAAGCCGGGAAGCTGACAAACCGGAGGAAGACCTACCAGCCCGGCAAAGGCGTTACGGGCATGGTGTTCGGTTCCGCAGACCTGTACGACTGGGTGAATGAGAATCCGGGCGTCATCGTTGAACCGCTGGAATTCGTCAACGCCGCGGAAATCATCGCCCTGCAGGAGAATATGGTCTCCATCAACAACTGCATAGCGATCGACCTGTACGGCCAGACCGGCGCGGAGAGCGCAGGCTTCCGCCATATCAGCGGCACAGGCGGACAGCTGGATTATCTGACAGGCGCCGCTATGGCTAAAGGAGGCAAAGCATTTGCATGCCTGACTTCCACCTATACCGATAAGGAAGGCGTCGTGCATTCCCGCATCGTTCCGCATTTCAGCGGGGATATCGTGACCATCCCCCGCAGCCAGGACCATTTCATCGTTACCGAATATGGCGCTGTCAACCTTGCCGGCAGGTCCACCTGGGAACGCGCGGAGATGCTGATCAGCATTGCACATCCGGATTTCCGGGATGAACTGGTCCGGGAAGCAGAAAAACAGAAGATCTGGAGAAGAACCAGGCCGATGTAAACCGCCGTGTTACATTCTGCGCA
>JAILQT010000120.1 GCA_024698805.1 Solobacterium sp. | reverse complement strand
GCGGATCAGGGAATGACGGTCATCTATATCAGGCACAACAATCTGTCGCCCGGTACGCGGACGTTCAAGCCGGGCACAAAAGGAGCAGAACTTGTGACGGAGCTCAAGATCGTCTCGGATCATATTTTCGTTAAGACAAAGGCCAATGCGCTTACCAGCGAAGACTTTTCGGAGTACATCCTGGAAAACAGCATAGACGAGTTTTATGTTACCGGAGCGGATGCCACGGCCTGCGTGAAATCTACCTGCTTCAATATGGCCAGGGAAGGATATACGGTGCATGTCATCTCCGACTGCGTGACGAGCTATGACCTGAAGAAGATGCCTGAGATGCTCTCCTACTACGCAGATAAGGGCTGCGAGGTCAGAACGCTTGCGGAGTACATGGAGTCAAATTAAGCGACATTAAGAAAAAACATAAGGATATCCCGATAGCGGGCGGAACTTTGAGGCGGCTCATGTGGTTTAGCTGCCGGTATATCAGGATGATGTTACCGGCGTCTGCAGGACGCCGCAGGGTTACTGCGTGGACGACGCCGATGCGGAGGCATTCGACAATGCATTTCCCGCGGTGAATCCAAAAGCGGGAGCAAGTGCACCCCAGGTGATGCAGCTGCTCCCTGGGAAGTAAGTTTTAAAAAGGAGCAGCTGAGATGGGCTTGATGGAAATGTCGCTGGGAAGCAATTTGTTGGGAAAAACCATGAATCTTTCGGTTTATTGCCCGGAAGGATATGACAGCGTCAAACTGCCGGTACTCTATTTTCTTCATGGCAGAACGGGTGATGAACAACTGTTACAGCAGCTGGGAATGGACAAGATCGCAGATGAGTTGATCGAGGCCGGAGAGATCAGACCTCTGCGTATCGTATGTCCGAACATGGATAACAGCAGAGGGATCAATTCTTCGAATGATTATGAAGCAGTCATCGGGAAATACGGCACGGTTCATAAGGGACGGTATGAGGACTATCTGGTTCAGGAGATCATCCCGTATGTTGACCGCGTTTTCCCGACGATCCGTGATCGTGTCGGAAGATTCATCGGCGGCGTTTCTTCGGGGGGGTATGCCGCTCTGAGTATCGGGCTCCGCCGGCCGGAGCTGTTTTCCAAAATCGGAGGCCACATGCCGGCCATCGATCTGTCCTTTGACGCGGAAGACGAGTGTTATTTTGCGGATCAGACCATGTGGCTGAAATACGACCCCGTAACCATCGCTGAGACGGCTGCCAGAAATGATTTGGAGATCTTTCTGGATGATGGAAAGGACGATGAGGGGCAGTTTTACCTTGCCTGTGAGAAGCTGTATCGGGTATTGAAGCAGAATGGGATCGACGTTCAGAATCATCTCTATGAAGGACATCACAGCAAGGAATACATCACTGTTCATTTGAAGACGTATCTCCGCTTTTACGGAGGCGATCAGACGACATGCAGACGGAAAGACTGATAAAAGTGAAAGTTTTTCCGGGATATGGGAATAAGAAAAAGGCATTACCGATGCCCGGAATACAGAAAGATTTGAGGTAAAAATGAAAGTTCTGAAAAAGATCGGCAAAGTCATGGCAGTACTGTTTCTGATATTGATGCTTGGGCTTACGGCGCTGGATATCTACATGATCAAAATGCCCGAAATGCGGGCGAAAGTAAAGATCGACGGGATCGAAGACGCGGCCTGCAGAGTAGAAGATCTGACGATACCTGAGAATGTAAAAGTTATCGGACTGGGTGAGGCTTCGCACGGAAATGCCGAGTTCCAGGAACTGAAACTGGAAGTTCTGAAAGTGCTGGTGGATAAATACAATGTTGACTGTTTTGCCATGGAAATGGATTACGGTGAAGGTGTGATCATCAATGATTACATCAACGGCCATTCGGGGATGTCGATCGATGAGGTGATGAGCCGAATCAGCTTTCCGATCTACAGGACCGAGGACATCAGGGATCTGATCGAATGGATGAAAGACTACAATCTGTCACACGTCGATAAGCTGTCGTTCTACGGATTTGATCTGCAGAATCCGGATGTGGACCTGAAGCTGATACTGGATTTTGCGGCAGACAATTCCATCGTGGAAGGGGAGGGGCTGGCTGAGATCTTCGAACCCTATCTGAACAGCGATGTGAGTTTCAGGGATACGGGCCTTAGTGAAGGATTCGAAATGCTCAGCAGTCTGGAGACTGCCCTGAAGACCGGCCGGGAAGCATATCAGGATCTGTATAACTATGAGCGTATCCTGGAGTGCATCGAAAATGTACTTAGGGCCAGAGAACTGGCTGCCAGATACGATGGGGACAACGGCATGGTCGAGGGAGGACAGTACCGTGATATGATGATGGCTTTGAAAGTCATTGAACTGTCGGAAGCACTCAATGGATCAAGGATGATGATCACAGGGCATAACGGACATATCGGCTATGCGGGGAACTTTACGCGGACGATGGGTTCGTTTATCCGGGATGAACTGGGCGATTCGTACTATGCCATAGGCACAGATTACTTTATTACTTACTGCAATATGCCGTCCGGCAGCGGCAGAAGATCCAACCACAGGTTCGTTTCAGGCGATATCCTGGCTTATCAGGCGAAGATGATAGGAACGTATTATCTGGACTTTTCCATGGTCAGCGAAGGAACTGAAGTATACAGGTATATACATGAACCCATTTATACAGGCAGTCTGGGAGAGGGCTACAGCATTCGAAATACCATTCTTCAGGATACTGTAAGGATCTACTGTGAACCGGAATACCTGTATGATGCAATGATCCTGATCTACGAATGCACTCCGTTGGATCTGCTTCCTTAAGGAAACTGAAATGACCCGGCAGCGGAAGGTTAAATATTTCCGATGAGCAGTGGTTTCGGACGGAATACGGCATTCCTTTGAAAGAGAAAGGAAGGGTGTGAACTACCCCCGCCTACGCTTAAAGCTTAGAGGCGGCGGCTTCGTGCCGCTTACGCGGACACAGGGCAGACACTTGCCCGCTGTCCCGTTTGACCGGGATCACTTTTTCTCCTGTGGTATTCCTGTGACGCTCTAAGG
>JAILQT010000014.1 GCA_024698805.1 Solobacterium sp. | reverse complement strand
CAGACTGCCCGCAAGTTTTTTCTTTGCGATATCTTCCGGATCAGTTCATCGATATCCCGGTGCAGCAGCGGTTCCCCGCCTGTAAAGGCAACGCCGTCCAGGAGCCCCTGCCTCTTTTTCAGAAAAGAGAGCAGTTCTTCGTCATCCATGACCGGTTTTGCACTTCCGTCAGCCAGTTCAAAATTATGGCAGAACGGGCAGCGCATATCGCAGCCGCTGAGGAACACCGTACAGGCCACATGTCCCGGATAATCAAGCAGTGTCATTTTCTGAAGTCCGTGTATTTTCATGTCCTCCCCTTTCATACTGCAGCGAGTATATGCATATTGCGCAGATCCGCATCCGTGATCCTGTCATTGACGGAATATGCGTGTTTTTCAAGATCCCCGCAGATGGCCCCGGTGAGTCCGGAAGCGGTCAGCTCATCGATCACATCCGCACAGAGCCCTTCAATGACACGGATCTTCTCCGGTGCGTTTTCATCATTGTCGCTTGTCAGAAGGTATTCCAGCAGTTCGGCGCTGTATGACAGTCTGTCCAGCGAGCGCAGAGCCCGGAAGCTCCACTTATAGAACGGCCTGTACTTCCGGTTCAGGATGAACAGAACATTCATCATATTCTCACAGAACTGGTATACGGCCAGCTGCGCTGCGGCTGTCTCCCCGTGCTTCAGACAGCGCTCGTAATTGTACTGTCCGGCCTGCGCCGCCATCAGCAGACTGCCCGCAAGTTTTTTCTTTGCGATATCTTCCGGATAATACGAAAGATACCGGCGGATGCGGTTCACTTCCCCGTATCCGTCATAAAAGATCCTGCCGTTCACCGCCTCGGCGAGGGAGGCTTCCGGTATGGTTAGCCATTCCTTTATGCTGAGATCCGCATCCGGTCTTCCTGTTTTTTCCCGGAAGAAATCACCTGTACGGATCACGCCGTGTCTCTGACCGCCGGCAGGATTCACCAGCGAGCGCTTCAGCCCCATGAACTCTTTCGGCAGCTTCGCATATGCACGCTCCAGAAGGAACGCAGTCCTCCTGTCCACGATATCCTCGGAAGGCAGGAAGATACAGAAGCCGGGTTCGAAATCATGGTCCCTGGAGATGTCGTCATCATAGCCGAAGCATTCCGACCCGCTGCCCGCCAGACCGGCTGCGATCAGCGGCATTATATCCGGAAACTGTTCTTCCAGCATCGGCCTGCCGTACGCTTCATAATATGCTTCCGCGATCTCAAGCCCTTTCATAGATCTCCTCTGCCCTTTTTGTCAGTTCTTCCGCCGCGGCGAAATAACCGTAATAGGAGAAGGAAGGCGCACACTTTTCACAGACGAATGCGTAATACCCGTCACGGGGAAGCGACGGCGTATCGAGAAGCTCATACGCCATGTCCAGAAGGCCATAGATCTCATTCTCCGCATTCTCCATGCCGAGTTCCTTTTCCTTCGTCTCCGCGATGTTCAGGCACGTGATCGCCTGTTCAGCTTCACCGTACAGCACAGTTTTCATGACGTCAGATGCCTTCGCAAACAGTGCATATGCCCTTTCATACAGGCCGAGGGAAGCACATGTCAGGGCCATATTGTTGTACAGGCCGCCTTCGAGGGACGGATCGGTCATGTCCGAAGATCCGTAGATCTCTGCCGCCTTTTCGAACAGCTGCAGGGACCGTTCGTTTTTCCCGAAAGCATTCAGTGCCGTCGCACTGTTCGTATAGGTCGTGCCGGCAGAGACCGTTCCTTCAAAGCCGAGCTCTTTGATGAGTTCCAGCGCCCGGTCGATATTCTCCAGCGCCTTGTCTTCCCGGGCTGTTTTCCGGTAATGACCGATCAGTTCATTCCGCAGCATCAGTTCCCCTCGCTGGTCACGGTTCTGCAGGGCTTCCTCCAGCCAGTACAGCAGGTGCCTCTCTGCGCCGGCATAGTCCCGGCGGCTCATATATTCATCCATCTTTTCAATGATTCTTTTCTGGGGGATCATCCGGACAGCAGGATCGCCGCATACGGCACAGTCCGGTTCAAGATAGTCTTCCGGTTTCAGAAACGCATGATCGCTGTTCATCGCATACCTCCTTTTTTGTTTACCGCGTTCTATTATACAACAAGTCACATGAACTCTCACCGGATGACTTCATATGCATAGTAACAGTCCGGCATGATATTTGTGTGCCTAATTAAGCTCCGAAAAAAAAACATCTGTTGCCAGATGTTTTTAACTCATGCTTCTGCTTTTGCAGGCCGGAACAGCAGATACAGCATGCCGATCGCGCATACGGAAGCCAGGGCAATGCCGACGGCGCTCAGACTGCCGGCAGACGCGCTCCAGAACTGGTAGATCATGAAGGCGACGATATAGGCGAAACCGCACTGGTAGCCGATCGCGAACCATGTCCACTTCGGCGTGACCATCTCCCTGCGGATCGCACCGATCGCTGCGAAGCAAGGGGCGCACAGCAGGTTGAATGCCAGGAATGAGAAGCCGGCCGCAGCGCTTGCGCCGAATTCCGCATTCATCGTACCGAAGATCTGCCAGCCGTTCTCAGCGACTTCTCCGGCACCGTAGAGGACACCCATCGTTCCGACTACATTCTCTTTCGCGATCAGGCCGGTAACAGTTGCGACAGCTGCTTTCCAGTTGCCCCATCCGAGCGGGGCGAATACCCATGCAAAGGCGTTGCCGATATTTGCGAGGATCGACTCTTCCATCTCACAGGCGCCGAAGCCTGCGTCCGTAAAGCCGTAACTTGACGTGAACCATACGAAGATCGTCGCGAGCAGGATGATCGTTCCGGCTTTCTTAACGAATGCGGACGCCCTGTCCCACATCGAACGGAAGATATTTCCCGCTGTCGGCATATGGTATGCCGGCAGTTCCATGACGAACGGCGCAGGATCGCCGGCGAACATCTTCGTCTTTTTCAGGATGATGCCGGAAACGATGATGGACGCGACGCCCAGGAAATAGGACGCAGCTGCGACAGCACCGCTCTTTGCGAAGAACGCACCAGCGATCAGCGCGATGATCGGCAGCTTGGCGCTGCACGGGATGAATGTCGTTGTCGTGACGGTCATCCTGCGGTCGCGCTCATTCTCGATCGTACGTGAAGCCATGACTGCAGGCACGCCGCAGCCTGTCCCGATCAGCATCGGGATAAAGCTCTTTCCGGAAAGGCCGAACCTGCGGAAGATACGGTCCATGACGAAGGCGATACGTGCCATATAGCCGCAGCCTTCGAGCAGTGCCAGGAAGAAGAACAGGACGAGCATCTGCGGCAGGAAACCGAGTACAGAGCCGACGCCGGCAACGATACCGTCAAGGATCAGGCTCTGCAGCCAGTCCGCACATCCGACTTTCGTCAGGAATCCTTCCAGCACGACAGGCAGGCCGTCTGCCCAGGGTCCGTATTCAGCCGCAACGGGTTCTTCAACAGCTGCGTCTTCATCATAGTTTGCAAATGTATAGGCTGCGACCGTCTCTTCTTCGTCGACCTCGCCTTCGTCGTCGTGAACGACTGCTTCAACTGTGAGGCTTTCGAATCCGGCCTGGTCGATGACTGTGATCTCACCTTCATCGTCTGCCGTGACATAACCCTGTTCGACAGCCGCATCGATATAGGCGGACATTCTTTCTTCCGCAGCAGCGAATGCGCCGCTGTCTTCGTCGAATTCTTCGCGTCCCTGTCCGAACCAGAACCATCCGTCACCGAACAATCCGTCATTGACCCAGTCCGTTGCCATCGTACCGACTGTCTGGATCGATACATAATACACCAGGAACATGATGAGTGCGAAGATCGGCAGGCCGAGCCATCTGTTCGTGACGATGCCGTCGATCCTGTCGGAAAGGCTCAGTTCGCCTGCGCCTTTCTTGTGATAGCACCCGCTCAGCGTACTTGTGATATATTCATATCTCTCATTTGTGATGATGGATTCCGCATCGTCGTCCATCTCTTTTTCAATCGACTGTACGATCTCTTCGATCTTTGCGCGTGCCTCGTCACTGAGATCCATCGCCTCGAGGATCTTCTCATCCCTCTCAAACAGTTTGACGGCATACCATCTCTTCAGTTCTGCCTTCGTATCCGCAAGGGCGATGTTTTCGATGTCTTTCAGTGCCTTTTCCACATCGTCAGAGAACTGGTGAGCGACTTCAGGCTTCACTGTCTTTGCCGCATTGACAGCTGCTTCGGCAGCCTCCATGACGCCTTCGCCTTTCAGTGCGGAGATCTCAACGACTTTGACGCCGAATGCTTTTTCCAGGGCTTTTGTATCGATCGTATCGTTGTTCTTGCGGACAAGGTCCATCATATTGACTGCGACTACGACGGGGATGCCCAGTTCCGCAAGCTGCGTCGTCAGATACAGGTTCCTCTCCAGGTTCGTTCCATCTACGATGTTCAGGATCGCATCCGGATGCTCATCGATCAGATAATTCCTGGATACGACTTCCTCGAGCGTATACGGCGACAGTGAGTAGATGCCCGGAAGGTCCTCGATCGTCACATTGTCATGTTTCTTCAGTTTGCCGGATTTCTTCTCGACGGTTACGCCCGGCCAGTTTCCGACGAACTGGTTCGAGCCCGTCAGTGTATTGAACAGTGTCGTTTTTCCGCTGTTGGGATTGCCCGCAAGCGCGATTCTGATTTTATCTGCCATGTTCAGCCCTCTGTTTCTACCATTTCCGCATCACTTCTGCGGAGCGACAGTTCATATCCCCTTACTGTCAGTTCCACCGGATCACCGAGCGGGGCCACCTTGCGTACATAGATATCGGTCCCCTTTGTGATCCCCATATCCATGATGCGGCGTTTGACTGCCCCGGTACCGTGAAGCCTGACGACTTTCACGGTCTCGCCGACAACGGCATCTTTCAATGTTCTCATTATACTCTATTCCCTCCTAAACCATAATTTTTGAAGCCATATTTCTGCTGATGGCGACCCTCGTCTCCCTTACATTGACGATGAGATCGCCGTTTACAGCGGCGATAACACATATGAGACCGCCTGCCGTAAAGCCAAGATCTGCCAGATGCTGTCTGACTTCGGCGTTTCCGCCGATATGGGTGATGACCAGTTTTTCACCCTTCGGTGCAAGTGTAAGCGGCATATTTCCTCCTTAAAACGTTAGATTCACCTAACTCTTAAGTTAGTTTAATATAACTAACAATGGTTGTCAATGGCAATCAAAAAGCCGGACGTTTCCGTCCGGCTCCGAATACTCATTCAAGACCGTAGAGTTTTGAATACTTGTCTGTCAGATAATCGACGTAATACTGCACGTTGAACGGCTCGCCAGTCGCCATGCGCATGATCTCGTCCGCATCGTAGCGGCATCCGTACTTATGGATATTCTCCTTCAACCATTCGATGCAGATCTCCATATGCCCTTCCGAGAGGGCCCTGTCGACATCGATGTCTTCGCGCATCTTATGCATGAACTGTGCGGAGAACGCACTGCCCAGCGCATACGTCGGGAAATAACCGAAATTGCCGTTTGCCCAGTGCACATCCTGCAGGATGCCCCGGGATGCTTTCTCTGCCCTTACGCCGAGATACTTTTCATACATGTCATCCCATACTTTATCGAGTCCTTCCGTCGGGAGTTCGCCGCTGAACAGAGCCTTTTCGAGCTCGTAGCGGATCAGGATATGGACGGGATACGTCAGCTCGTCCGCTTCCGTACGGACAAGCGAAGGCCTGGATACATTGACTGCTTTCATGAAAGCTTCTTTGGTGATGCCTTCGAACTGTTCGGGGAAATAACTCCTGAGCACAGGATAGTTGACCTCCCAGAACGCATCGGTCCTGCCGAGGTAGTTCTCAAAAAGCCTGGACTGGGATTCGTGCATGCCGCTGGAGACGCCTTCGCTGAGGATCATGCCGTCATACCGGTCATCGATATCATGTTCATAGGTGGCGTGTCCGACTTCATGGACCGTCGAGAATATGGCGGACATGACATTGTTCTTAAGGTACTTTGTCGTCGTCCGGACGTCGTTCTCGCAGATCCATCCCGTAAACGGATGCTCCGTCTCGTTCTGGTAGCCCCAGTCCTTATCGAAATGAAGGAACGGCAGCAGTTCATCCGTGAACTGTTTCTGCCTGTCCACAGGGAAATCCTGATACAGGAAGCTGTCGTCGATCTGTTCCGCCTCCGTGACCTTCCGGATCAGGGGGATGATCTGATTCCTTACCGCATCAAAGAATACGTCATACTTTTCTCTGGTCATGCCGGGCTCAAAGTCATCCAGCATCAGATCATAGAGATCTTCGGAACTGTTCCGGTATCCGTATATCTTTTTCGCACCTTCGATGATCTGCTGCAGATACGGTGCAAAGATCGAATAATCGTTCTTTGTCTTGGCTTCAAGCCATGCATCATACGACCTGTTCTGCAGCTGGTTGTAAGCGACGAATTCATCCTTGGGGATGCACATCCTGTTTGTCATCTCTTTGTAATACAGCTGTGCCGCGCGCCTGTCATCCGGATCGATGTCCGTATCGTCCTTCATCTCTTTCAGGATCTCCGCCATCTGCGGGTCCGTGCTGATCGTGAACAGCTCCCCGGCAAGGAAGGCGCTCCTTTCATCACGGTATGCATTTCCGCCGGCGGGAGCGACCGTGAGCTTGTCGATTCCGATGACGGAAAGCGCCATGTTATAAGCGGACATGCGGAAGATCCAGTCTTTGTACTTTTCGATTTTTTCCTTGGCGATCATTGTTTTCCTTTCTTAAGGCAGCCTGTTTCCTGCCGATTTATACAGATCGTACCATTCTTTCCTGGTAAGTCTGATATCTGCCGCAGCTGCTGCGGACCGGATCCTTTCCGGACTGGACGTGCCGGTGATGACCTGCATCTTTGCAGGATAGCGCAGCAGCCATGCATAGGCGATCGTATCCTTGCCTGTGCCGTACTTCTCTGCCAGTTCATCCAGTTTTGCGTTCAGGTCGGGATACCTTTCATCATTCAGGAATACGCCCTGGAAATAACCGACCTGCAGAGGCGACCATGTCTGCACGGTCATCCCCTTCAGACGGCAGTATTCCAGTGTGCCGCCGTCCCGCATGACTGCAGGGGCGTCGGTCATATTCACGTTGAAGCCCGCGTCGAACATCGGCGTATGCGCCAGGCTCATCTGCAGCTGGTCGGCGCAGAGCTCATAATCAAGAGCGTTCTGCAGCAGTTTCATCTGCATCGCGTTCATGTTGGAAACGCCGAAATAGCGCACCTTTCCCGCATTATGGAGCTCTGTGAACGCTTCGTTGACTTCTTCCGGCTCCATCAGCGCGTCAGGTCTGTGCAGGAGCAGGGAATCGATATGGTCCGTGTTCAGTCTGTCGAGGATGCCGTCCACCGCATGCAGGATATAGTCCTTTGAGAAATCGAACATGCCGTCGTGGATCGCGCATTTTGACTGCAGGAACATTTTTGCGCGCAGGGAAGGATCTTTCCGGAAAAGCCTGCCGAACACCCTTTCGCTTTCACCGCCGCCGTAGATATCCGCATGATCGAAGAAGTTGATACCGCTGTCGATCGCCGTTGTGACGAAAGTCATCGCTTCGTCGTCCGTCATTCTTGCAATGCGCATCGTACCCGTGCCGATGACGGATACTTTCTCACCTGTGTTTCCGAATTCCGTATACTTCATTTTTTTCACCTCAATGTGTCAGATCGCTGTTTTTCAGTCCTGCCGAAGCCAGCGCTTGCGCTGCCCCCTCCAGGATAGCGGTGCTTGTCAGTGTCGCACCGCTGACGCCGTCTACTTCGATGGAATTGTTTTTGACCATAGCTGCGGGCATGGATTCGATCGCTTTCGTTCCGATCCCGTCCGTTTCCCCTTCCGCCTCTACAGTGACGTCCGTGATCACGCTGTCCTCAAGCGTGAGAATCACTTTCACAGGTGCTTCCTCGCCGCCCATGCCGATGCCTTCGCCGGAAAATGTACCGGATACGCCGGCAGCTGCAGATTCCGAACAGGCGCACAGCGCGAGTGCAGCAGCACACAGGAAAGCTTTTTTCAGATGATCCATTCTGACCTCGTTTCTATCTTTATATATTATGATTCACTTTCCGTGTGATTCAAATCATTATGCTCATTCCGCAAAACCGGCGACCGTCACCCCTTCCAGCCGGATGACAGCCGGGATCTCGCAACTGCCGTACCTGGTCACATTGCGCGACATCTTCAGCGTCCGGGCAAATTCAAGCATCGAGCCGGATACGGATCCCCCCGTTACGGGGATGACATCCTCACCGTCATGGAGATAAGCGAGCCTGATCTCGCCGAAGATATCCCCCGTCGCAGGATCGCAGTGGAAATCGGAGAATTCCCTGACTTCAAGATATTTCCCCGTACGCAGCTGCGCCTCGGTATATGTACCGCCGGTGATGCGGTAATTGGAGAGGATGAAGCTGTCTTCTTCCCCGATATATGTACTGTACATATGTCCGCCCCAGTACCTTTCGGCGATGCCGTCACGGATCAGGACAGCATCACGGACCGGCGAGCCTTCCCCGTCAAAGGAGCGGTTCGCGGGGGATCCCGGCAAATACCGCAGGCTTTCCAGCGTTACCCTGTCGCACTGCGCGTCGCATACGGGACTGCCTTTTTTCCATGTGCTCATCTTCCGGTAGATATACGCCGCATCCATCCTGTCCGTGAAATAGGAACACAGCACCGCTGCATGTTCATTCGTAAACAGCACGGGGATCTTTCCGAGCGCAGGCGTCTTCACGGCATGAAGGCGGTCCCTGCCGGTCTTCATCGCTTCTTCGACCTGTTCCCTGTACGCTGCGGTCTCAGCGAGCCCGCTCCTGTACATCCTGTATACTTCGATCTCATGATCCCCTTCCCGCGCGTTGACGACGGTCTCGATCATCGTCGCGGGGACTGTCTCTTCCATGTCGATCCCTTCCGACGTGATGATGCGGCGTGTGACCTCATCGGTGAACACCTCACAGCTGTTCAGGGACGCATCCCCGCTGACAGGTACGGTCTTCAGCGTATCCAGGATATCCCGGCTGCGCTTTTCCAGCGTTTCATATTCCGTATGCAGGATATCCGGACCGGAAGGTCTGACACCGTCATAATACGGGTTCATCGCGAAGGCTGCGCGTGCTGCGAGATCACTGACCGTACGGCGCAGTGCCGGTTCATTGTCGCTGACACTGACCGGCGCAGATGCACTGCCTGTCTTAGTGCCGTCCTCACTGTTCATGAAGACCGTCACTTCGATATGGTGCACATTACGGATGCGGTTCTGATCGAGCCTGTCCGCAATCAGGTAGAATTCCCATCCTTTGATATATTCACAGCTGACGCGCCATCTGTCCGCGCTGCTTTCCTGCAGGATCTGTTTCAGTGTACCGATCATTATCCTAACCTCCCGACCGTCTTCAGACACGGTCCGCCGTCCGCGACCTTGACCCATTCCTTGTAGCCCTTGCCGCAGAAGCCTGTACCGAAGACCTGCTGATCCGCCGATACCATGGATATATTGCCGAGGAGGTCCGGTACATACCCGGTGAGGATGACCGGCGCAAAGAGCCTGCCGGTAAACTTCCCGTCACGGATCTCCCTGGCGCTGCGCACGATGCACTGGATGCCCCAGTGCTTGGGATCTTCCATCCCGCTTTCCATGCCTTCCAGATAGAAGCCGTAGTCAACGGAAGCGACCATGTCTTCCAGTGTATCTTTCCCGGGATCGAAGACCGTATTCGTCATGCGCGTATATACCTTGTGTTCAAAATTCTGGCGCTTGCCGTTGCCGGTGGGGCGTACCCCGAGGCGCTTTGCGCTGAGTGCGTCCGCGATGCCGGTGCGGAGGATGCCGTTTTCGATCTCGATGACATCCTGCGCAGGCGTACCTTCGTCATCGAACGCATACGATGCCGGACTCATGGCAGCCAGGGCTCCTTCGTGCATCGTGACAAGGTCCGATCCGACGCGGCAGTTGATATAATCCGCCCCGAGCGCCCTCTTCTTGACGAACATATCCATCTCCACGCCGTGGCCGAACGCTTCATGCGCGATCAGGCCGGATACCTCCGGCGATGTGATGATCGTATACTCACCCGGTTCGATCCTTTCCGCGCTGAGCAGTTCAACAGCTGCCGCAGCCACTTCGTCGGCCAGGTCACCGCATTCCGCAAACAGTTCGCAGCCGCCCCGTGATGACCTTCCCGCATAAGCCATGCGGTTCTGTTCCCCTTTTGCGGTAACGACGAGGCATTTCAGCTCGCTGTAGACATAGCTCTGCGAAAGATCCCTGTTCCGGCTGAGGAACAGCTTTGAGATATGGTTCGATTCCGCCTGCAGCCTGCATTCGATGACCTCTTCCTGCTGCGAGATGCGGACTGCCTGTTCTTTAAGATCGGCAATGATCCGGCCGGTATCGGCATCTTCGGGCATGATGCCGCATTCCGCCTCGAACAGCATCGTATCCGGTTCGTCGTCCGGCACTCCGGTCTCATAGACAGCCATTCCCGCAAGTACGCTCATCTGCGCCGCCAGAGCATTCCTGATCTCATCCAGCATTTCTTCCGGATGAGCCGGATCGAATGCATCAAATGCGTATTCGCTGCACAGATGGTCACGGAACACACGGATGACCGTTCCCCTCTCCGATGTGAGCGTATCGCTCGAAACGGAACATACCCTCTCGGATGCGGTGATCCGGATCCCGTGTGCATCGGTCGAAAGGATGCTGACATAATCATATTCTTCCAGAAGCCTGTCCAGAAGGTACTGCAGGCCTCCCTTAACGGAAGCCAGATATTCTGAGAATGATGCTTTCATATAGTCCTCCGCTTACAAGTATACCAGACAAAACATTTGGAGGCACTGCAGCGCTTTGTATGACCATTACCATATTGCTAAACATATTTATATATTTTAAAATATGGAGGTTGCAGGGGTACCCACATGAAAGAGAAGGATTTTATAATCGCGACCGCATCTACATGCGACCTTGATAAGGACTGGCTGGACAGACACCATGTACCGATGATCTCGTATACCTTTGAGATCGACGGCAGGATCTTCATCGATGACTGCCGCAGGGATACAAGACACCAGACATACCAGGCGATGCGTGAAGACAAGATGCCGAATACGTCCCAGATCACGGAATACAATTACTATGTATTCTTTGAAGATATGATCAGATCCGGCAATGACATCATATTTGCCGATATGAGCCGTGCAGTTTCCGGTTCCTATTTCAATTCGCTGCGTGCTGCGGACCAGATCCGCGAGGATTATCCCGATGCAAGGATCACGATCCTCGATACCCGCTGCATCACCACGGGACTCGGCTACCTCATCCGGCAAATGGTCTACATGCATGAGGCAGGAAACTCCTATGACGAGATCGTGCAATGGGCGGAAGAGAATGAAAGAAAGATCGTCCACCGCTTCATGGTCGACGACCTGAAATGGCTGCGCAAAGGCGGCAGGCTGTCCAACGCGTCTGCGATCGTCGGAAGCCTCCTGTCGATCAAGCCGCTCATATGCCTGGCGGAAGACGGATCCCTCGTTGCTTACGAGAAGGTCAGGGGCAGGAAGAAAGCGGTCAAAGCCCTGCTTGACAGCACTGAAGAAGACAATGCGGCCTGCCCGATCACCGATATCATCCTGTCACACAGCGACTGCCTCGAGGAAGGCAGACAGTGGATGGCGATGGTAAAGGAAAGATACCCGAACGCGAATGTATCGCTGCAGGAGCTCGGTCCGGTCATCGGCGCACATATCGGCCCCGGATTCCTGTCGATCGTCTATATATCCGACACAAGAAGAATCTCATAAACTGCGATCCTGATCACCGGTCAGGATCTTTTATTTGCATCCCATACAAAAAGACGGCCGTCAGCCGTCCTGTTTGTATTTCCTGTGACCGGATCATTCTTCCGTAAAATCGGTATCCATCGCGACCAGCAGCCGGTAACCGGGGAATTCCTTCTGCACATCCGCTTTCACTTCTTCATAGACCGCCCTGCGGTCTTTTGCGTCAAAGCTGACGACGATATCGAAGCGCATGGTATTCTGATCCTTCATCAGGTAGAACCCGTGCATCTGCTTCACATGCTCATGGGAGAATACGATCTCCCTGACACGCTTCTCTGCTTCGATCGCTTCTTCATCCTGTGTGTTGATCGAGTAGACGCCGACCGCCGTCAGGATCACATGGTGTTCCCGGAACACCTTCATCGTGATGTCGCGGATCAGCTGGTCGAGCTTCGCAGCGGAATAGGTATCCGGGACCTCGATATGGATCGAACCGTTCCAGTTGTCCGGACCGTAGTTGTTCAGCACCAGGTCATAGGCGCCGTGCACGTCTTCAAACCCCGTAACAGTCGCATGGATCGCCCTGGCAAGGTCTGTATCGTTGCGCTCGCCGAGAAGCTGCGAGATCGTATTCTGCAGCATCTCCACACCGGACTTTATGATCACCAGTGATATGACGGCGCCGAGCCAGGCTTCCAGGGAGACATGGAAGACCAGGAAGATCACGGCAGCGATAAGCGTGGATGCGGAGATCACGGAATCCAGCACTGCATCCTCCCCGGAATTGACCAGGGAATCCGAGTTTACTCTGACACCGACGCCTTTCACATAACGGCCGAGCACGATCTTGACAACGACAGCCACCGCGACGATGATCAGCGTAACGGTATTGTAGTCCGGTGTTTCCGGGGCGAGGATCTGCTTCACGGATTCAACGAAAGAGGTAATGCCGGCATACAGCACGATCACCGAGATGATCATTGCGCTCAGATATTCGATGCGCCCGTAGCCGAACGGGTGTTTTTTATCCGGTTCTTTCCCTGCCAGCTTTGTCCCGACGATCGTGATGAGCGAACTGCCGGCATCGGAGATATTGTTGACCGCATCCAGAACGATGGCGATCGAATTGCTCATGAGTCCGATCACAGCTTTGAATCCTGCAAGGAACACATTCGCAATGATGCCGATGATGCTTGTCCTGACGATGACCTTTTCACGCGACATCTCATTCTGATCCGTATTTTTCATATCCTGCAGCGCAGCCATATCCGCCTCCTTACTGCCGCCCCATACCGGCAGCACGTACGTATCATACCATATGCGCATAAATCTGTCATTCCGCACCGCATACAGGACCATAACAAAAACGGCCGGGGCCGTTTCTGTCGTGTTTACAGGATCTTCTCCATCGTCGTTTCCATGATGCCGAAGCCCATCTTCTCATAGAACGCGCGGGCGCTGTCATTGCCTTCCCATACGTTCAGCGTCACATGATAGCACCCCTGCTCCTTTGCGAAGGCGCACACGTGTTCATAAAGGGCCCTGCCGATATGCTGTCCCCTGGCTTTGCCGTCAACGCAAAGGTCATCGATGAACAGCGTTTTGATCGGCTGCATGTTCTCCGGATGCGCCCTGCCCCTGAACTCGCAGATCGCATAGCCGAGCACTTCGTCATCCTCACCTGCCGCGATGAATACAGGCTTTGTCTCATCCCGGAACAGTTCCAGGATCTCTTCGTCGGAGTATTTCTTCGTTCCCGCTATAAAGATATCCGGGCGGATCTCAGCATGGATCGCCAGCACCTGCATGAGCAGGTCCGCGACACCGTTCAGATCCTTATCCTGCGCTTTGCGTATGCGTACCATATCAGATGACGAAATCTTCACCCATGGCCGCATTCGCCGCATAGATGTTCAGATCGATATTCTTCCCGCCGAAACGGATCAGGTTCTCGTATTCATCCGGGAAAATACGTGCGGAGAGCACATATTCCCCGTCGTTCAGGAAGATCTCGACGCTGCTGCGGTCAACGAAAGCAAGCATCTTCTTCAGACCGTTCTCCAGGACGACCGTGCGCTTTGTGCCGAATTCCGGGTTGATCAGGCTGCGCATGCCGCCTTTGTCGATCACGAAGCGTTTTGAGTATTTGTCATAGGTGATCTCGAAACCGCGCAGGCCGGAACCGGAGAACAGGCTGATCATCATCGACTCGCTGTCCGGATCGCCAAGCTCGATTATGCATGTCTGGGGCATCAGGCCGTGTACGGAATCGCTGATTATGCTTCCTTCCTTCGCTTCGAAGATCTGGTTCCCTTTCAGTGTTTCCCAGCCCCTTGCCGGTTTCTGCAGGAGTTTCCCTCCCTGTACCGACAGTTCGCGGGGCAGCGTGATCAGACCGGACCATTCTTCATCATCGGTCGGCGGATACGCATAATCACAGGAGCCGAACCAGGCAGTCATCACAGCCTTTGAAGGGAATTCCCTCTGGAATGCGCACTGCGGTGCGTAGAAATCGAATCCCCTGTCGACCTCTTTCATCGGTCCGTTCGGGATGAATTCGAGATTCTCGAAATCCATCTTGCCGACCATATAGACACTGTTGTATTTGTTGTTGAACTCATAGCCGTCCGCTTCGATGCCCTGGGGCGAGAACATAAGCAGCCAGTGGTCCCCGATCTTTTCGATATCCGGGCACTCGACCATGAAGCCGAAACCGTCATGGCCGCGCACTTTCAGTTCGCCGGCGAACTCCCAGCCGCTTTCGATGTCATAGGAACGGTAGAGCAGGAGCCTGCCCTTTTTCTCACTGTCCTGGGCTCCCAGGAGGATATAATAACTGCCCAGATACCGGAAGATCTTCGGGTCCCTCTGGTGTTCCGTATATCCCGGTTCGGGGATGATGATGGGGATCTCATTTTTTGTGATACTGCCTTCTTTATCCATCGTGGCCATCATCTGGTACGGGATGCGGTTATAATTCCCGTCGCGGCAGTTGCCGGTATAGGCGAGGTAGAGCATATTGTCGGTCGCAAATGCAGAGCCGGTATAGCAGCCGCCGTTGTCCGCGTAAACGTCCGGTTTGAGCGCAAGGCCTTCGTTCTTCCAGTGATACAGGTCATCGGACGTGACATGGTACCAGTGTTTCAGCCCGTGAACGGCGCCGTAAGGGAACCACTGGTAAAACAGATGCCATTTCCCGTTGAAAAAGCAGAATCCGTTCGGATCGTTCAGCAGACCTGTCACGGTCTGGATATGAAACCTGCTGCGCCATCTTGAGCGCGTGATCTGTGTGTGTAGTTTCTTCAGCTCATCCGTATCTTTCGGATCAAAGACACGGCGCCGCATTTCAGCTGTCCAGTTTTTCATATGGATCCTCCTGCTGTCAGATATGATCGATCAGGAAACGGATATGGCATTCCCTGTATTCGTCTTTTTTCAGTATCGGTTTCGGTTCGACGGAAGGATAGTTGACCGCATTCGGCCTGTAAGCGGCTTCCAGAGCGACTGCCGCCCTCCTGTGATAGACCTTCCCGTATTTCACGTTCTGCCCGGAGAACCAGTTGGATGTATACACCTGCAGGACAGGAAGGTCGGACATGACTGTCAGCTGCAGTTTTTCACCCCTGCACTGTGCCATCAGGCGCATGCCTTCACCGGGGATCACAAAGGCGTGGTCGTACCCGGCACCCAGCTTCAGCTGTTCATCATCATCTTCGATCCTTTCGCCGATCTTATGGAACGATGTGAAATCAAACGGCGTGCCTGCTGTCTTCAGCGTCTGCTCAAGGCACATGCCGGTCTCATCCAGCGGCGCATATTCTTCAGCCGGGATATACAGCTGATGGTCCAGGATGGAATCGCTGCCGTCCAGATTGAAATAGGTATGGTTCGTGTAGCCGAACAGCGTATCCTGGTCGCTCTTTGCGCCGGCCGTGATCTCAACGCCGTTTTCCAGCAGGGTGTATGTGACGCTGACATGCATGTTGCCGGGATACCCCTCTTCACCGTCCGGGCTGAAACATGTGAATGTGACGCTGCTTTCTTTTTCTTCCGCGTCATATCTCCTGTAGCTCAGACCCTTGATACCGCCGTGGTTGCAGTTGCCGTTGTTGTTGACGGGAAGGTGATAGGTCTTCCCGTTCAGTTCGAATATGCCCTTCCCGATGCGGTTTGCCGTCCTGCCTACGGACATGCCGAGATAGGCGTCGTCTGCCGCATAGGCTTCGGCGCTGTCAAAACCGGCAGCGATATCTGTGCCGGTCTCCTTGTCGATCAGCGAAACGAGCGCAGCACCGAATTCGGATACCTTCATAATGATGCGGTCGTTCTCAAGTGTATACAGAAAGATCTCTTTCCCTTCAGCCGTTCCGAAAAAAGTCTTCATAATGATCCCTCCTCGATCAGCCCCATGCGGACGCAGGCAAGAAAAAGACCGTCTTCATCAATGTCTGCCGTCACCAGGTCTGCCATCTCCTTTATTATATATGAAGCGTTGCCCATTGCGACAGAAAATCCTGCCGCCGCAAACAAATCCAGGTCATTCGGGCCGTCGCCGAAAGCGCATGTCTGCGAAGTATCGATCCCGAGCATCCTGCACGTCTCCCGGACACCCCTGTCCTTCCCGGCATCGGCACTGATGCAGTCGACCGCGAGATCGGTCCAGCGCATGCAGCGGACATTGCCGAAACGCTTCTGTACGGCGTCGAAACGGCTTTGCGGGGCATACGGGATGAACTGGTAGATATCTTCCCGGAACAGTTCGTCTGCTTCAAGGATCTGCGGCAATGCCGTATGGATGGACGCAAGCTCCTTTGCGACGTGTTCGTCGTACATATTCATATACATATCCTTTTCGCCCAGGAAGATGACGGGGAACGGATCCTTCTGCAGTTCCTCTTTCAGGACCTGCAGGTCGCTTCCCTGCAGGGGCTCCCTGTAATATGCACCGCTTTCCGTGAAGCAGTATGCGCCGTTCACCGTGATCCATCCGTCAAGACAGATATCGATGCCCATGCCCTCAAGCTCGCGCACATGCCTGCCGGTAGCGCAGAAGACCTTTATCCCCTTTTCCCGCAGGATCCTGACCGCTTTGTATGCGGAAAGCGGTATCCTGCCCGTACGGTGGGAATACAGTGTATTGTCCATATCGATGAAAACTGCCCGGATATCCCTCATGTAAGCCCTCTCTTTGCTGTAATTCTTTAATATTTACTTTCGATTTTACATCATTATCTTGATAAGTATTTTCAAAATGCTAGACTTTCCTTGTTCAGGGGGAACACAATGTCAGAAATTCAGACAACAGAAAAACAGTCAAGGGATTCATTCCGGCTCATACTTGTGATCATCCTGCAGATGATCCTGGGGCTGACGATGTTTCTCAAGCTCGGGTCGGATTCGATCCGGTTCTTTATCGTGCTGATCCCGCTGATCGTCATTACAGCGCTTCTCGGCGCTTTCTGCCACAGCCGCGGCGTTGACATGAAACTGTACTGTGCCTTCGCCGTGCTGACATCCGCAGGGACCGCCCTGCAGATGCTGATCGACAAGGTCTATCATCCGCTCACCACATTCTCGGAGCTGAAGACCGCCGTTGCCTTTGCAGTCGCGATCTTCTTCATACTGTTCTACAAACTGTTCCGGAAGATACTCGACAAGGCGCCGGCACCGTATCTGATGATCGTGCTCAGTGCCGCTGTCTATGCTGTCCTTTACCTGTTCGGATACGATCCCAACGGGTACGGGACATACGCGTGGTTAAAGATCGGTTCCTATACGCTGCAGCTGACGGACGCGACGAAAGTGATCGCCGTCATGTTCTACAGTTCCCTGTTCGCTTCCAGGAAAGAACGGAACGACCAGTACATACTGGTGCTTTCCAACATCTTCTTCCTGACGAACCTGGCAGGCGCCGTGCTGATCCATGAGCTTGGATCCTTCTTTATCCTGTATATCGTGCACATGGGGATGATCATCATCTTCATGCGGCATTCCGATATCAAGAGGCGCTACGTCATCGCAGTCATCGCCCTGACAGTGCTTGCACTGGGAACGTCCTTCCTGCTGTTCTATCTGCTCAGGCCGATGGCGGAAGCAGGAACGATGCCCTCCCTGTTCAGGGTCATATGGCCGATCGTCAAGAAAGTGCATACGCGCTTTTCGATCACTGCCAACCTGACAGAGGACCCTTACGGCGCGGGATACCAGCTCCTGCAGGGAAAGAAAGCCCTGTGGATGGGAGGCCTGTTCGGCAATACAGTCAATTTCACGGCGATACCCGTGCCGGAAAGCGATATGGCATACATCTCGCTGATCAACAGCTTCGGCTTTGTATGGGGCTTCCTCGTCATGGCCGCATTCCTGCGCATCATGCGCGCAGGCAGCCGCATCAGCATCCGGCTCCTGGAGACAGACAGGCGTGACGCAGCCGTTGCGTACGGCGTTACGCTGATGCTCTTCCTGCAGGCAATGTTCGTTATCTTCGGATCGTGCAATATCATCCCGCTTGCGGGACTGCCGATACCGTTTCTGAGCCGCGGCGGAACATACCAGATGATCACATTCTGCTTTGCAGGACTGCTCCTGTATATGTCCCGCAGACCGCAGACGGAAGGAGGTGAGGATCTGCGTGAACCTGAAGAATATGCTGCAGAGGATATTCCCGAGCAGACAAAGATCTACAGGATCCCTGAAGCAGATGAGCCAGTCTGAGTTGCGGATCAGGCTCGCTGAGCTTCTTTCCGTGATCGGATGCGTGCTGTTCGTCGCTGTCTTCGGCGGCAAATACCTCATCCTGGCTTCGTTCGATCCGAAATACCGTTCCACGAAGAATACCGTAACGTATACGGCGATACGGGACCGCGTCGTCGAAGGAAACATCCTCGACAAGGACGGTGCCTACATCATGGGCGGCTCCTATGCGGGCATGCCATCCTATGCGGAGTATCCGCTGAATTACAGCTATGCATGGCTGCTCGGCTATTACCGCGTCGACTCCTACCAGGAGACG
Organism: Solobacterium sp.; assembly: GCA_024698805.1. GTDB lineage: Bacteria > Bacillota_I > Bacilli_A > Erysipelotrichales > Erysipelotrichaceae > Bulleidia. Next base: position 5,872 of record JAILQT010000014.1, on the reverse strand, counting down.
CAGGCAGGACTCAGGGGAAACCTGAAGCAGTACCTGATGTTCCATCTCGACAGCAATGACCGGGGCGCATCGATAAAGCTCACGACAGACAATATGCTGCAGAATGCGGCGTATTCCCTGCTGAACGGCCGGGAAGGCAGCATCACCGTCATCGACAATAAGACAGGTGCCGTACGATGCTTTACGTCGCAGAGCACCGTAGCGTTCGATGTCAACGACCCGATCACTTTCCTGAATTCGGAAGTCGAGGGTGCGCAATTCAGAAGAGGAACATTTGAGAATGATCCTCCCGGCAGTACATTCAAACTGATCACTGCCGCAGCAGCGCTGATGAAAGCGGAAGACGAAGGTCTTGACGAATCGTATTTCCGCTATAACGATACAGGGACGTACAAAACGCCGGATTCCGACTTCGTGATCACCAATTACGGCGATCTGTCCTACGGGGAGATCGATCTGGAACAGGCTCTGAACCATTCCGTCAACTGCTATTTCGCAGACCTGGGCGTCCGCATCGGCGCCAGGGCGATCTCGAAACGTGCGGAAGCGTTCATGATCGGCAAAGATATCGAGATCCCCTATCTCTGCACGCTGCATTCATCCATCAATATCAACGACAGGGACAAGACCATCCTCGCCCAGACGGCCTTCGGCCAGGGCGATACGGAGATCACCCCGTTCCATCTGGCAATGATCGCCCAGGCGATCGCCAACGACGGGAAGATGATGCAGCCGTATGCGGTGGAATCCGTCAGCGACGGCACGCTGGAGATCCCGCTGCACCTCAGCCGGAAGCTCAGCACATGCATGAGCAGGACTTCGGCGGAAAAGCTGAAGGAGATGATGCATTCCACTGCCATCCTGTACGGACTGGATGAAGCCTCCTACGGCTATGTATGCGCGAAGACGGGAACAGCCGAATGCGTCAATGACAGGCTGCATACCTATCTGATCGGATTTACGAAAGATGCGTCCTTCTGCATCTCGATCAACAACGGCGACAGGAGCGCAAACCTGTACCCGATCGCACAGCAGCTGGTCAGCACGATCAATTACTGTTACAGCAGGTAAAAATGCCTGCTGTTTTTTCATGAAAAAAGCCGTACCTTCAGGTACAGCTTTGCAGGCAGTCAGATCAGAGTCCCCTTTCCTTACGGAACGCAGCGATCTCTTCCACCGTGGGCATGACGCGCAGGGCGCCTTTCTTAGTCGTAACAAGGGAAGCAGCCGCATTGGCCCTCAGCAGCATCTCTTTCATCGCTGCTTCATCGAGGTTCTCAATACCCGTATCCAGGACTGTATTCAGCATGCATGCGCAGAATGTGTCGCCTGCGCCTGTCGTCTCGATCGTTCCTTCCTGCAGGAATGCGGGAGCTTCCGCACACAGCCCGTTGCAGTAAGCACGGCTTCCGTCCGGTCCCATGGACAGGCAGATGAGCTTCAGGTTCGGATAATTCTCCTGCAGATACCTGATGCCTTCATCAAAGTCTTCCTTACCGGTGAACCACTGGATCTCATTGTCGGAGATCTTCATGATGTCAGCCTGCTTCATGCCGTAGTCGATCTGAACCTTCGCGTCATCGAGCGTCGGCCACAGCGGTTCGCGCAGGTTCGGGTCGAAGGAGATGAGCTTGCCGTATTCATGAGCGAGATCAAGAGCCTTGATCGTTGCGCTCTTTGCAGGTTCATCTGTCAGGGACAGAGAGCCGAAGTGGAACAGTCTGGAAGCTTTGATCAGTTCAGGATCGATCTCTTCCGGTTTCAGGTTTACGTCTGCGCCGGGTTTCCTGTAGAATGCGAAGTCCCTGTCTCCGTCCGGTTTCTTCAGGACGAGCGCAAGTGTTGTATGGACTTCATCGTCCTTCTTCAGGCCTTCTGCAGAGATACCCTGCTCAACGATCGCCTTTTCCAGCAGGTTGCCGAATCCGTCGTTGCCGACCTTGCCGATAAATGCGACTTTTTTGCCGAATCTCGTCAGCATGCTCAGCACGTTGCACGGTGCGCCGCCGGGGTTGGCTTCCAGAAGCGGGTTGCCCTGCTCGGAGATACCGTTCTCCGTAAAGTCGATCAGCAGTTCGCCCAGTGCGACTACATCATAATTTCCCATATTGATTCTCCTTTTTATTGATTGCTTTTAATAATCATACAACAATTACCATGTTTTGCTTAACCGGTTTCAGAACTTTATTGACATATGTCATACCGTACCGGACACAAAAAGAAAGCGTTATCATTTTTTACTGTTCAAAATCCTTATAGACAAACGATTTTCATCAGAGTATTATTTTGCGGGATAGGGGGTAGTTAACTCATGAAGCTTGTTTATAACGTTCATGAAAAACCTGAATTTAAACAACTTGTTGTCTATGCATTCCAGCAGGTCCTGGCAATCATGGCAGCGACGATCGCTGTACCGCTCATTATCGGAAACGGTATGAGCACTGCAGCGGCTCTGTTCGGCGCCGGTGTCGGAACGCTGGTTTACGTCACATTCACACAGCGCAAGAGCCCTGTGTTCCTCGGCTCTTCCTTCGCATTCCTGGGCTCCATGGCAGCGGCGTTTGCCGGTGCAGCCAGCGCTTCCGCAGGTTTTGTGGGACTCATCCTCGGTGCTTTCTTCGCAGGTATGGTCTATGTGATCTTTGCCCTGATCATCCGTTCCGTCGGCGTCCACTGGGTCAATTCCCTGATGCCCCCGGTCGTTATCGGACCGACAGTTGCGATCATCGGACTCTCCCTTGCAGGAAACGCGATCGGCGACCTGCAGAAAAGCTACGCATATGAAGGTGCGAACCACTGGGCGATCCTGGTCGGACTCATCGCACTGTTCACCACGATGCTTGCCAGCACATACGGCAAAAAGAATGTTAAGCTGATCCCGTTCATCGTCGGTATCCTCGCCGGCTATGCGGCAGGCCTTGTTCTGACACTGATCGGAAACACTACCGGCAACACTGCTCTGCAGATCGTTGACTTCTCGGCATTCACGAACCTTGCCAAGGACGGTATATCGTTCAGCACATTCATCTCAATGCCTGACTTCACATTCCTGAATGCAGCAAAAGGTCTCTCTGAGATCGACGCTTCCTATATCAGCACGATCGCAGTCGCATATATTCCCGTTGCCCTGGTCGTATTCGCGGAACATATCGCCGACCACAAGAACATCTCCTCCATCATCGAGAACGACCTGCTCGAAGATCCGGGCCTTGACAGGACCCTGCTCGGCGACGGTGTCGGTTCCATGATCGGTGCATTCTTCGGCGGATGCCCGAATACAACATACGGTGAATCCGTTGCCTGCGTAGCGATCACAAAGAACGCTTCCGTCGCAACGATCATGACAGCCGCATGCGAGTGCATCATCATCTCGTTCATCGCCCCGTTCATCGCCTTCATCTCGTCCATCCCGACATGTGTCATGGGCGGCGTATGTATGGCCCTGTACGGATTCATTGCCGTATCCGGTCTGAAGATGATCCAGAGGGTTGACCTCGATGTAAACAAAAACCTGTTTGTCGTATCTTCCATCCTGATCTCCGGCATCGGCGGACTCACGCTGACATTCGGCAAGATCACGATCACATCCGTAGCCTGCGCTCTGATCATCGGCATCATCGTCAACAACATGCTGAAGAAAGATCCGAACAAGGTACCGGAACATTACGACGACTGATCGTTAAACTCACGGGGACGTTATGTCCCCTTTTGTTTGCAAAGAAACCAAAACGTGCTAGAATAAATCCGCTGACGCTGACGGAGAAAGGATTTACCGGACTTCTCAAAGAGAGTTCTGCACAGGTGCGAGCAGAGCAGAAGGAACGTATCTCGTCAAGGCCTCCCGAGAAAGCCGCAGTTCTGCGATAACGACATAATGAGGCAGCTCGTAAAGCTGTGAATTAGGGTGGTACCACGAACAAGCTCTCGTCCCTATGGGTGAGAGCTTTTATGTATATGGAGGAGAATATGAACGCATTTGAACAGCTGAAGGAACTGATCGAAAACAGATCGGATGCGATCGCGGAAAACATGTCCGAAGAGGATCTTGAACAGATCAATGCCCTTCTTAACAGGATCAGCGGAAATGCGGATAAGATCGCAGAAACGATCGCCGCAAACCTCAGTGAAGAGAATAAGGAAACGATCAAAAAGAAGGCTAAGGAAGTTCAGAAGAATAAACTCAACGACCAGGAACTGGCACGCCGGCAGAAAATGAACGCGCTGCAGGAGAAAGGCATCGATCCGTTCGGACACGCCTTCACCAGGACTGCCCTCTCGTCCGGTATCCGCAGGGATTACGGTGAGAAGACAGCCGAAGAACTGGCAAAGATCAGTGCCGAGGCAGTGATCGCCGGAAGGATCATGTCCAAGCGCCGCATGGGTAAGATCGGCTTCATGCATGTGCAGGACAAGGACGGCCGCATCCAGGTCGTCGTCAAGAAACAGGTGGTAGGCGAAGAGGTATATGAACTCTTCAAGCAGAGCGATGTAGGCGATATCATCGGCGTCAGGGGCGTCGTGATCAAAACCCAGGCAGGAGAACTGTCTGTAGAGGTCCGTGAGTATACGCATCTGACAAAAGCGCTCCGTCCCCTGCCGGAGAAATTCCATGGCCTGACGGACAAGGAAGAGCGCTACAGGAGAAGGTATGTCGACCTGATCATGAATGAAGACTCCAAAAAGACTGCATTCCTGCGTCCGCTGATCATCAAAACGATCCGTGAATACATGGATACACAGGGCTTCACGGAAGTCGAGACACCGATCCTCTCCAACCTGCTGACAGGCGCTAGCGCACGTCCGTTCATCACGCACCATAATACGCAGGATATCGACATGTACCTGCGCATCGCCCTGGAGCTCCCCCTGAAGAGGCTTCTCGTCGGCGGCATGGAAGCTGTCTATGAGATCGGCAGGGTATTCCGCAACGAAGGCATGGACCTCAACCACAATCCTGAGTTCACACTGATGGAAGCGTATCTTGCCTACAGCGATCTCGAAGGCATGATGGATCTGACAGAAGGCATGTATACGGCGATCGCAAAGAAGCTCGGCAAGATGACGTATCATTTCAACGGATATGACATCAATCTGGAAAGTCCCTGGGCGCGCGTATCCATGACGGAAGCGATCAAGGAAAAGACAGGCATCGACTTCAGACAGATCAATGATACGGAAGAATGCCTGAAGCTTGCGGCAGAGCACGGCATCGAGCTGGAAGCGCATGAAAAGGATTACGGCCATATCATCAACAAGTTCTTTGAGAAGTATGTCGAAGAGACACTGATCCAGCCGACATTCCTGTACGGACACCCGCTGGCGATCTCCCCTCTTACGAAAAAGAACCCGGATGACCCCAGGTTCGTTGACCGCTTTGAACTGTTCATCGCCGGCGCCGAATTCGCCAACGCATATACAGAGCTGAATAACCCGATCGACCAGCTGGAGAGATTCGAGGAACAGCTGAAGGAAAAAGACCTCGGCAATGACGAGGCCAACGATATCGATATGGACTTCGTCGAGGCACTCGAATACGGCATGCCCCCGGCAGGCGGCATCGGCTACGGTATCGACAGACTGTGCATGTTATTTACGGAACAGGAATCCATCCGCGATGTACTGCTGTTCCCGACAATGAAGCAGCGCGGAGAGTAGATCCCAGATAAGACATTGAAAAACAGGCAAAAAGCGGAGATATGAGCAGATATAAAGGCTTATAAAGGCCTTCAGGTGGTAAATTTTGTACATTTCATAAGGCAAAATTCCCCAATCTTCCCCAATTTCTCCCCAATTTGCCGGAAAGATATGAAGATTTATAAGCACTTATAAGCACTTCGTATACATGGAAGCTCCTGTAACAGGGAGCTTTTCT
>JAILQT010000084.1 GCA_024698805.1 Solobacterium sp. | reverse complement strand
AGGCGTTGTTCACATTCCTCGTGCGGTTGTATTTGACGCATGAGCGCAAAGCATTCGCAAGTGCTTTGGATTCTTTTGTATTCATCGACTCACAGAAATGGACAAGGTCGATCTGGTCGAGCCTGTTCGCCTGTGCGAATTCCTTTGTCCTGGAACGGACGTCCGCGACCGCCTGGTAATTGTCATTCTTGACTTCACTGCTGATCTGGTTAGCGAAAGCAGACAGCTTTGCGGGGACTGTGTTCTTGAATTCCGCCAGGTCGATGATCGACAGCGTATTTTTGTCTCCGGCAGCAGCGCCGCTCTGTGCTTTCGTGCAGAAGTCATCGATGATCTTTTTGCCGATCTCCAGTGAGGAAGTCGATGTGTTCTGCGCCAGCATGCTGAGCCATTCGGTATGGTACCAGCCTGTGCCCGGTTCGGTTTCTTCGGATGCGATCAGGTAGTCGCCGTACGGCTCGACAGCGATCGCAGTTTCCATATTCGCCATCAGGCATGCGTCGAAGCCGATGATGTCGAACTTGACGCCGCCTGCCTTGAGGGCCTGGGCGATCTCGTCGACACTCATCGAACTGTTCGGATACAGTTCGTCATAGCCGTAGCCCTGTACGGAACCGCCGCCGTGATCCCAGAATATCAGCATGTATCTGTCTGCCGGGAAGTTCTTTACACCGTATTTGATGAAGTCTGCCAGCGTATTCGGATCCGTCATCGCCTTGGCGCCCATGTTCTTGTCCAGCGTGACCAGGGATTTCGAAGCGATCTTCCATCTCTGGTTCGTCCTCGCCGTCATGGCATTGTTCTTCCATCTGGAGGTGCCGCCCGTTTCGACGATGACGTTGAGCTTGTCGGACTGGACGGAATTCACCATCTCGTTCAGATCTGCGGTAGCCATCCCGTATTTGGACTCAAGGTCCGTGCCGCACATGTACACAAGTACGGTAACGGTATCCTTGCCGTTTCCCTTAAGGGTCGTATACTTCTTCCTCGATCCGGCCGCGACGCTGGTATCCAGCGTATTCGTCGTTGCGTTGACATAGGATGACTGGTTGGACGCAGCCGTACCGAAATTGAACAGGTTCGCGAGACTGGATGTATTCCCGCCCGTGTTCCCGGACGTATTTCCCTGTGTATTGCCCGACGGCTGTGTCGCCGGTGTCGGCTGTACCGGGATCTGGTTCTGTGAGCTGCCGCCACCGCCGCCCAGCCCGTTGCCGAACAGCAGGAACAGGATCAGCGCGACGATGCCGAGACCGCCGCCTGCCCTGACAGCACCACCGCCGCCGCCCGTCTTGCGATTATAATTGGCATTCCCGGACGGACCGCCGCCGATACCGTCTCCCCGCTTATGCACAGTCGCGGATTTGCCGGAATCATTTCTTTTTCTTGAATGAGGTCCTTGTGACATATTTAAAACCCTCCTGCAATCCTATTATATTACAAATCTCCTTTTCAAAATGTGAAAAACTGCCTGTGCCATGCATGGCTGCAGAAAATTAAAAAAAGAGGCCAGCCGTGACTGACCTCTGCTGTTTCGTGAATGGATGCTCAGCGCTGTACGCGGGCACCTGCGCCGCCCATGATCGCTTCCACTTCTTTCTTCGAAGCCATGGAAGTATCACCGGGAGTAGTCATTGCCAGGGCGCCGTGCGCTGCGCCGTAGTTGACCGCGATCCCGGGATCGCCTGTCGTCATCAGGCCGTAGACAAGGCCGGATGCGAAGGAATCGCCGCCGCCGACTCTGTCGAGGATCTCCAGACCGTCATAGCTCTTGGACATGTAGATCTCGCCGTCCGCATAGCACATTGCCTTCCAGTCGTTGACTGTCGCTGTTTTGACTGTACGGAGCGTTGTCGCGACTGCTTTCCAGTTGGGATATGTTTTGACTGCTTCGTTGAGCATCTTCTTATATCCGTCCAGGTTGAGTTCCTTCAGGTTCTCGTCATTGCCTTCGATCTCAAAGCCGAGGCAGGCTGTGAAGTCTTCCTCGTTGCCGATCATGACGTCAACATACTTTGCGATCTCCTTATTGACCTGCTGTGCCTTTTCTTTCCCGCCGATCGCACTCCACATGGAAGGACGGTAGTTCAGGTCATAGGAAACAAGTGTGCCGTACTTCTTGGCGGTTTTGATCGCTTCAATGACCGTCTCGGAAGCTTCTTCGGAAAGGGCAGCGTAGATGCCGCCTGTATGGAGCCAGCGTACGCCTAATGTGCCGAAGATATACTCAAAGTCAAAGTCTTTGGCTGTTGCCTTCGAGATCGCTGTATTTGCCCTGTCGGAGCAGCCGACTGCGCCGCGGATGCCGAAGCCGCGCTCCGTGAAGTTGATGCCGTTCCTGCAGATCCTGCCGATGCCGTCTGTCTTCATCCACTTGATCAGCGATGTATCGACGCCGCCCTGGCAGATGAAATCTTCCATGAGCCTGCCGACTTCATTGTCAGCGAACGCTGTGATGACAGCCGTTTTCAGACCGAAGCATTTCCTTAAGCCGCGGACGACATTGTATTCGCCGCCGCCTTCCCACGCCCGGAATGAACGTGCTGTGCGGATCCTTCCTTCTCCCGGATCCAGTCTCAGCATGACTTCACCGAGACTTACCGCATCAAATGCATATGTGCCTTCCGGCTTTAAATTCATATCCATGATTAACCCCTGATCTCCTTAACGATCTTCGCTGCTTCCGCAGTGATCTTTTCAATTTCATCAAACTGACCGGCTTTGATCATGTCGCCCTTGACCATCCATGTGCCGCCGCACGCCGCGATCTTGTCGCAGCTCAGATAATCTTTGAGGTTCTTGAGACTGACGCCGCCTGTAGGCATGAACTTCACCATGGTGTACGGTGCTGCCAGCGCCTTGATCGTGCTGACGCCGCCGAACTGTTCAGCCGGGAAGAACTTGCATACCGTGAGTCCCCTCTTGACAGCCTGCGCGACCTCGGAAGGTGTGATGGTACCCGGATATACAGGTATCTCCTTGCCGATGCAGTAGTCAACGATCTCCGGATCAAAGCCGGGGGATACGATGAACTTTGCGCCTGCATCCACGGCCCTGTCGACCTGCTCGGTCGTGAGTACCGTACCTGCACCGACCAGCATTTCGGGATAGGCTTCGCTCATGATGCGGATGGATTCTTCCGCAGCTTCGGTGCGGAATGTGACTTCCGCAACTGCCAGGCCGCCTCTGACAAGTGCTCCTGCCAGCGGTTCTGCGTCCTTTGTTTCATTCAGGACCACTACGGGAACGACGCCAAAGGAAGAAAGCCGTTCATTCATTTTTTCAAACATCTTGTATTCTCCTTCTGCGGAAATCTCCGCTTCATTATGTTTCACAGATGTAATGGAAGCGGTTGCTTCTCTGCAAACCTATTATAGCAGGTCAAAAATCAAATACTTCAGACAAGCTCAAAATACCTTACGGCATTGTTATAACTGATCCCTTCGATGATCTTTTTCAGAGCCTTTTCATCATCCGGGTATTCGCCGTTTTCGACCCAGCTCCCGACCAGGTCGCAGAGTATCCTTCGGAAATACTCATGTCTTGCATAGGAAAGGAAGCTTCTTGAATCCGTCAGCATGCCGACAAAATCCGCCAGCATCCCTTCATTTGCCAGGGAGGTCATCTGGTCCGTCATTCCCTTCTTATGGTCATTGAACCACCATGCGGCACCGTGCTGCATTTTGGAAACGACAGGTCCTTCCTGGAAACAGGCAAGGATCGTTTCGATCGCAGTGTTGTCGACCGGATTGAGGGAGTAGACGATGGTCTTCGGCAGTTCATCTGTTTCGGCAAGCCCGTTGAGGAAATACGCCAGTTCGCTGACCGGCGCGGAAGTGCCGATGGAGTCAATGCCGGCATCGGGGCCGAGGGCACGGAACACCTTTCTGTTGTTGTCGCGGATGACGCCGTAATGCAGCTGCATGACCCAGTTCCTCTTTGCATATTCCCTGCCGAGATCACTCAGGAACGCAGTCCTGAACTTCCTTGTCTCAAGGGGCGTGACCGCCTCACCGGACATCCTCTTTGCGAAAACAGCTTCGATCTCTTCTGCCGGTGCCGGGACGTATGCAACATCATCCATGCCGTGGTCGGAGACCGTGCATCCGTTTTCCGCGAAGAAATCCAGACGCAGTTTCAGGGCTTCCATCAGTTCCTTATAGCTGCGGATCCGGATCCCGGAGACCTCGGAAAGCTTTTCGATATAGTCCGGATATGTATCTGCCGCAATATTCATCGCCTTGTCCGGGCGCCATGCCGGCAGTACCGTGACATCGAAAGATCCGTCCGCTTTGATGAGGCGGTGCCAGTGCAGGTCGTCCACCGGGTCGTCCGTTGTGCACAGATGCGTCACATTGGACATTTCGATCATCTTCCTGGCGGACATGGTCTTCAGCTTTTCATTGCAGAGATCATAGACCTCATCGGCCGTATCTTCATTCAGGACCCCCTGGTAACCGAAGTAATTCCTCAGTTCCAGATGTGACCAGTGATGGAGCGGGTTCCCGATCGCCATGGATACAGTTTCCGCCCATTTTCTGAACTTTGTACGGTCATCACCGCTGCCTGTGATGTACTTTTCATCTACGCCGTGAGCCCTCATGATGCGCCATTTATAATGGTCGCCGCCGAGCCATACCTGGGTGATGGTCTCGAACTTCCTGTCTTCGTAGATCTCCTGCGGGCTCAGGTGGCAGTGATAATCGACGATCGGCATCTTTGCGGCATAATCGTGATACAGATGCCTTGCCGTGTCACTGCTGAGCAGGAAATCCTTATCCATGAATCTCTTCATCTTTTTACCTGTATGCTTATACGCCCGAATAAGCAGAGAAGCCGCCGTCGATCGGGAGGGTGACACCGGTAATGAAGCTTGCCGCGTCATTGTTCAGCAGGAACAGTACAGCTCCGGCGAGTTCCTTGTCACTGTCGCCGAACCTCCCCATCGGTGTAGCTGCCAGGATCTTGCCTGTCCTTGCGGTCGGCGTCCCGTCCGGGTTGAAGAGCAATGCCGCATTCTGCTTTGTAGCGAAGAAACCGGGCGCGATCGCATTGACGCGGATGCCCGCCTTTGAGAAGTGGACAGCCAGCCACTGCGTGAAATTGGAGATCGCAGCCTTGGCGCCGGAATATGCCGGGATCTTTGTCAGCGGGGTATATGCATTCATCGAAGAGATATTCAGGATGTTGCAGCCGTCCCTGCCGACCATCTGTCTTGCGAATGCCTGCGTCGGGATCAGTGTTCCGATGAAGTTGAGGTTGAAAACGAATTCAACGCCGCCCTTATCAAGATCAAAGAAGCTCTTTGTATCGGCGCTGATGTCGCCGTCTTCATAGTATTCCTTGTCTGTCGTTGCGCGCGGGTTGTTGCCGCCGGCACCGTTCAGCAGGATATCGCAGGGTCCGAGATCAGCCAGGACCTGGTCAGCCACTGCATAGCAGATATCCTTATCAAGCACGTCGCATGCATATGCTTTGGCAATGCCGCCCTCAGCGACGATCTCACCTGCAAACTTATCCGCACTTTCGAAATTCCTGTCGAGGAGCGCAACTTTGGCCCCTGCCCTTGCGAGCACTTTGGCGAATGCGGAGCATAATACGCCGCCGGCACCTGTTACAACTGCTACTTTCCCGCTCAGATCTGTATTGATAACATTTGTGTTCATCTTAGATTCCCCTTTCACTTGCTTTTTCAATTGCTTCCCAGAGTCCGTTGATATATGTTGCCCCTAATGCCCTGTCATACAGGCCGTATCCGGGCATTGCGACCTCTCCCCAGATCATTCTTCCGTGATCGGGTCTGATCGGCCCGTCAAAGCCGATATCATACAGCGCCTTGACGATCTCATACATGTCAAATGTGCCGTCGGAAGACAGATGCGCTGCTTCTTCGAAATTCGTCGGTGAATGGAAATAGAGGTTCCTCACATGGGCAAAATGGATCCTTCCCTTCAGCGAACGTATCATGTCCGGCAGATCGTTGTTCAGATTTGTACCGTATGAACCGGAGCAGAATGTAACGCCGTTATGGACATCGTCTACTGCATGGACCAGACGGAGGATATTCTCTTTATTGATGACGATCCGCGGCAGGCCGAATACAGGCCATGCGGGATCATCGGGGTGGATCGCCATCTTAATGTCATATTCATTGCACACAGGCATGATCTTCTCAAGGAAGTAGACCAGGTTGGCGAACAGCTTCTCATTGTCGATATCCTTATACAGTTCAAAGAGTTCCTTTACCTTTGCCATGCGCTCCGGTTCCCAGCCCGGCATGACAGTACCGTTCATGTCCCCGGCAATGGAATCGAACATCTTGTCCGGATCCAGTGCGTCGACGGCTTCCTGCGTATAGGCAAGAACAGTGGAACCGTCTGCCCTCTTCCTGGCCAGTTCTGTCCTTGTCCAGTCAAAGACAGGCATGAAGTTATAGCAGACAAGATGAATGTCTTCTTCACCGAGGTTCCGCAGGCATTCGATATATGTTTCGATATCCCTGTCCCTGTCAGCTGACCCTGTCTTGATCGCATCGGAGACATTGACACTTTCAATGCCCTCGATCTTAAGGCCGGCTGCTTCCACTTCATTTTTCAGAGCACGGATCTCCTCCCTTGTCCAGAGATCGCCCGGCTGTTTGTCGTAAAGCATCGTGATGACCCCGGTAACGCCCGGAATCTGTCTGATCTGTTCCAGGGTAACGGTATCAAACTTCGACCCGTACCAGCGCAGTGTCATTTTCATAGATGTTCTCCTTTGTTTTTCTGTCTATATTCTGTAATGAAACCGTTTGTATTCACATTGTGCAAATCATTTTTAATATTGCAAAAATTGTAGTAGTTTAGAAGTATGAAAAAACAATACCGTTCCGAGTTTGACCGCCGGCAGAAAATGCGGAAAGAGAATTATGAGATCTTTTATTACAGTGACCAGCACTTTCAGAGTGTTTCCGAGCACAAACACGATTATTATGAGTTTTACTTCCCCGTCTCCGGAAAGATCGAAATGGAGATCAGGGGTAAAAGGACGCCCCTGTCCAACTGCGATGCAGTCATCGTGCCGCCCCATACACCCCACAGGGCGCTGACCGAGAACAGTGAGCGTTCCTACTGCCGCTATGTCTTCTGGATCTCTGTCAGTTATTTCAAGCGTCTGTGCACCGCTGTGAAAGGTCTCGGCTACATCACGGAGCAGGCGGATTCCGGGAACTGTATCCATCACTTTACGGAAAATGAATACTCCCGGATCCAGTCCAAGATACTGCGTCTGATCGAAGAGGACAGATCCGAACGCTACGGCAATGACAGCTTTACGCTTCTGGCTGTCTGCGATCTGATTTTGACGCTGTCCCGGATCGTTTATGAACACGATCATCCCCGGAGCAGAAAGCAGCAGGAAGACCCGGTGCAGATCATTATGGAATATATCGAGAACAACCTTGACGAGGATCTGAGTCTGGAATCCCTCGGCGACAGGTTCTTTCTTTCCCAGTCGCATATCGCCCACATCTTCCTGGAAAGGACCGGCATGACCGTACACCGCTATATCACAAAAAAAAGGCTGGAGAGATGTGCCGATGAGATCAAGACCGGCAGACCGGCCGGCCTTGTTTACCAGGAATACGGTTTCCGGGATTATTCTGTCTTCTTCAGGGCATTTAAAAAAGAATACGATATCTCCCCCCGTGAATATCAGGCACTCTATCTCCGTGATCCGGACTATCCGGATAAAAGGAAGGAAAAAGCATCCGGATGAACAGTCATCCATATGCCTGTCCCCTAGACAAATGCATCTCCTGCCCTGCAGTAAAAGCAATTCCGTCATAAAATTTTTCTGACGGATTTTTACTTTTCGTTTACCTTGCGGCGGCTGCAGACGAGCTCGGCATCACAAAGACATATCTCTCTGCACTGTTCCGCAAAGAAACAGGTCTGACCTTTTCCGAATATGTACGCAGGCAGCGGCTTTCAGCTGCTGCAGACCTCCTGAAGGCCACGCAAATGACTGTCGAAGAGATCGCTTCCTACTGCGGCATACCTGATGCAAACTGTTTTACCCGCCTGTTCCGCAGGGAATACGGTATGTCCCCTGTGAAATACCGTGCATCCGCAAGGCAGTAACAGCAAATCATACAATTATAAAACAGCGAGCATGAGCACCGCTGTTCTGTTTCGTACCGTTTCCTGTTTTCAGCCTTTGATGCCTGTCTCGCCGCCGATACCGTTGATGAACCATTTCTGCGTGAATGCGAACAGGACGAGGAGCGGCACGACGACGACTGCGGAAGCAGCCATGACGAGCGCCCATTCCGTTCCGTAGGCACCGCCTTCGATAAAGAAGGAACGCAGACCCTGGGAAACAAGGTAATGGTTGGAATCATTCGTGATCAGCGAAGGCCACATGTAGTTGTTGTAGGTCGAGATGAAATTCATCAGCCCGAAGGTGATGAAGGAAGACTTCGTCATCGGGCAGACGATCTCCCAGAGTGCCCTCCAGTGCGAGGCGCCGTCCATGCGGGCAGCTTCCACCAGGCCTTTCGGTATCTGCATGAAGCCCTGCCGCAATAAGAATATGCCGAAGATGGAGACCGTACTCGATATGATCAGGCCGCGGAACGTATTCAGCATGTTCCAGTCGGACAGGATGATATAGCCCGGTATGTATGTCGCCGCGACCGGCAGCATATACGTCGCCATGACCATCGCGAACAGGATCTTGTTCGTCCGGAACTTCAGGAACACGAGCGCATAGGCCAGCATCGCGCCGGAGACGATCTGCAGTCCGACGATCACCAGTGCGACCCATGTGGAATTCCACATGTATTTCGGGATCGGCGATTTAAACAGGACGTAGGTGATATTGGACCACTGCGGGGAAGCGGGAAGGAAGACGGAGGAATTCATGATCTCCGCTTTTGTCTTTAAGGACGATACGATCATCCAGATGAACGGGAATGCCGTAAAGATGCCTGCGATCCCAAGGATGAATATCTTCCCGATCACGGATGCGATCCGGACGGAAAGGGAACGCTTGTCGCTGTATCTTGTATTCATATCCCCCTCCTCAGTAATGGACCCATTTCTCCGAAGCCTTGAACTGGATCAGCGAGAGGCCTACGGTGATGAGGATCATGATCACGGCCACGGCAGTTGCCTGCCCCATCTTGAATTCCTGGAAGCCGAGCTGGTAATACATGTACAGCAGCGTACGCGTGCTTCCCGAAGGGCCGCCCTGCGTCAGCACCTGGATCTGGTCATATGCCTGCAGGGAATTGACCATCGTGATGATCGTCAGGAAGAACGTTGTCGGCGAGATCGAAGGCAGCGTGATGTCCATGAACTGCCGGAACCCCCTTGCGCCGTCCAGCGCGCCTGCCTCATACAGTTCGCCGGGGACCCTCTCCAGGGCGGAGAGATAGAAGATCATCGCATAGCCGAGGCTCTTCCAGACCGTGACGATGATGACCGACAGCATCGCCGTCTCGGAGGAGTTGATCCATTTCAGCGGCGCCAGGTTGAAGAAGCCGAGCACTGTATTCGCAAGACCCCCGTCGGCGCGGAAGATCCACGTCCATACGATCGAGATCGCGACCGTAGGCGTGATCCACGGCGAGAACATGATGAATTTCAGGATGCCGCTGCCGCGGAAGTTCTTCACCAGCAGGAGTGCAAGCACCAGTCCGAGGATGATCGTCGGGAACAGCGTGCCTGCCGTGAACACGAGGGTATGCCACAGGGCGTCATAGAAACGGCTGTCCTTAAACAGGGACAGGTAGTTTTTGAACCAGACGATATCGTAATGCGCCGTCATGAAGTCCCAGTTCGTAAAGCTCAGATAGATCGAGCGCATGATCGGGTAGATCCAGAATACGATCAGGGGGATCAGCGCCGGGAGCACGAAGAACAGGACCGTCGGTATCCGGTCATACCGTTTCCTGTATTTTCTTTTCGTTTTCATATCAGTTCGTTATGGTCCTTTCCGTATCCGGATCAAATACATGGACCTTCTCCGGCTGGACGGACAGACAGAGTCTCTCGCCGTGCGCAACGCGTTCCGTGTCATCCGTATTCATGATGATCATCCGGTCCGCTGTCTGCACATAAACGATCGCGTTCGAACCGAGCAGTTCAAATACCGATACGGTGCCGCTGAAGACCCGGTCCCCCTCAGCTGCGCGCTTGACATGTTCGGGACGGATACCGCACTGGACCTTTGCGCCGACTTTGCCGGCTTCCCGGATCTTTTCGGCTTTGGCTTCATTCAGAAGGATCTTTCCGTCCTTTGTCTTCAGATACAGCTGCCCGCTTTCCTCGACGACCTCGGCATCGAAGAAGTTCATCGCAGGCGTTCCGATGAATCCCGCAACGAATTTATTGACCGGGTAGTTGAACAGGTTGGACGGATCGTCTGTCTGCTGGATCTCGCCGTCTTTCATGACGACGATCTTCGTACCGAGCGTCATGGCTTCCGTCTGGTCATGCGTGACATAGACGAACGTCGTATTCAGCCTCTGGTAGATGCTGGCGATCTCCACGCGCATCTGGCCTCGCAGCTTGGCGTCCAGGTTGGACAGCGGCTCATCCATCAGGAATGCTTTCGGTTTGCGGATGATCGCGCGTCCCATGGCAACACGCTGCTTCTGTCCGCCGGAGAGCTGTCCGGGACGCCTGTCGAGAAGGTCCTCAAGACCGAGGGACCTGGCGACTTCATGGACACGCTGGTCGATCTCCTTCTTCGGGACTTTTTTGATCTTCAGGCTGTAGGCGATATTCTGGTAGACCGTCATGTGCGGATACAGTGCATAGTTCTGAAACACCATCGCAATGTCACGGTCCTGCGGACTGACGTTGTTTACCCTTTCGCCGTCAATGTACAGATCCCCTTCGCTGATATCCTCAAGGCCGGCGATCATGCGCAGCGTCGTGGACTTACCGCAGCCGGAAGGGCCGACGAGGATCACGAACTCGTTGTTTCCGATCTCAAGATTGATGTTCTTTACGGCCACAAAGCCGTTCTCGTATTCTTTCGTTACATTTTTCAGTATGATCTCAGCCATAGCATTGTCTCCGTTTCAAATAAAGCAGACAGCCGCAGGTATACTGCGGCTGTCTCAATAGATCCGTTATTTAAATGATCAGATCAACCGCCCAGTGCTTCATCCAAAGCAGTCTGTGCATTTTTCTGTGCTTCATCCAGTGCTTCCTGTGCGGAAACGCCGTCAACTTCGATCTTGGAAGCAGCGATGTTCAGCGCATCGAGGATCGCACCGCCTGTCGGGTCGACAGGATATACGGCTGCGTGCTCGGACTGTTTCAGCAGTACGGCAGCGACAGGGTTCTCTTCCATGTATTTCTTGTAGGATTCAACTTCGGAGACCTTCTTGTTTACAGCTGCGTAACCGGAAACTTCCAGGAATGCCGCATGGTTCTCAGGGTTCGTCAGGTAGTTCATGAAGTCATAAGCACCCTGCTTCTCCGCATCGGAAGAACCTTCAAGGATGCTCAGCATCAGGGCCTGTGCCCACGGCATCGAAACATTGCCGTTCCAGCCGGGCTGTTCCATCGGCTGGACGATGGAGAAGTCAAGATCCGGTGCGTCTGCAGGGGAACCTGTGTAGCCGCCTGCCTTGCCTTCGATGACATCGTCGATCGTAGCGTACCAGTACTCCCAGCCCTGGCCGCCCCAGTGCGTCGTCATGATCTTGTCATCATGGATCCACTGGCGGAAGCTTTCCCAGACTTCGACCCATTCGGGTGAGTTGATCAGGACTGTCTTGCCGTCATCGGAGAGGACCTTTGCGCCGTTTGCGAACGCTGCGTCGATCAGGTTCTTGCCGTCGCCGCCCATCGGTTCCCAGCCGAAGTCATAGCCTTCCGCAACGATCTTTTTGCCGGCTTCAGCCATATCCTGCCAGCTCTTGATCGATGTCGGATCGATGCCTGCTTTTTCAAATGCTTCGATATTGTAGTAGCAGATCTGGATCGTACCGTACATCGGACGTGCGAAGATGCCGCCGTCATCATAGGTAGCCTGGTCAGCATAGACTGCAAAGTAATCATCCGCGTTATAGTTCGGATCCGCTTCCTGCAGGGGACGCAGATCTGCGACCAGCTGTTTCTCATACAGCATTCTTGCAGGTGCTGTATCCAGAAGGACGATATCCGGTGCTGCCTTGCCGGCGATGCCTGCCTGCAGCTTCTGGAATGTTTCTGTATAGTCTGCCTGTGTGACTGTCTTAACGAAATAAGCATCCTGGGATCCGTTGTATTCATCAACGATCTTCTGGATCAGGTCAACGACTGTCTTTCCTCCGGCGTACCAGAACTCGATCTCGGTCTTTCCGCCTGCCGATTCATTTCCTGCAGGAGCAGCTGAAGAAGCTGCCGGGCTGCTGGAACATCCTGCCGCAAGCAATAATGCCAGCGCGGCTGACAATAGTTTTTTCATTCCTTTACCCTCCTAAATAATGATTAAACTGAATGATAACAGTTGCCTGTGTTCTCCTTTAGTATACCTGTTTCTGTCTGTTTTCGTCCATCCTGTAAATCATTAATTCCCTTTCAGCACCCATGAATGCATAGAAGACTGCCTGTGTTTTCCGGCCTTCCGGGCATGTGATGCATTACACATAAACGATCTTTGCGGAAGAAAGCATCAGGTGCTGTGCCATTCCTAAGAACAGAATATATAATGAAACTGCAGCACCCATAAAGGAAAATCATCCTATGAAAGAGAATAAACAGATCGAGATCCATACACCGCTGATCCGTGTGAGAGGCATTGAAACAGAAGGATGCCGTCAGTTCCTCGGTATCCCGTATGCGAGGGCGGGACGTTTCCGCTATGCGCAGATGATCGAAGAATATGAAAACGCCATCGATGCTTCGTCTTTTGGCAGTTCCTGCCCGCAGTACAGGCAGTTCTTCCCGCAGCTGGATAATCCCGAACGCCTGTTTTACCACCGTGAATTCCGGGAAGGCCTGTCTTTCCGATATGAGGAAGACTGTCTGAACCTGGATATCTATACACCGGCAGATGCTGTGAACTGTCCTGTCGCAGTGTTCATCCACGGCGGCGGTTTCAACTCCGGATCCAATGAAGAAGAACCGTTCCGCGGCTATGAACTGGCAAAGCGCGGCATCATTACCGTTTTTGTCAATTACAGGGTCGGGATCTTCGGCTATCTGACGCATGAAGAGATATACAGGGAATACGGCCGGGACGGCAATTTCGGCCTGGATGACCAGCGGACGGCATTGCGCTGGGTGAAGAAGTTCATAAGCAGCTTCGGGGGTGATCCGGACAATATCACGCTGTTCGGGCAGAGTGCCGGGGCTATTTCCATCCAGTATCTCTGTCTTGACCATGGAAACACCGGTCTGTTCCGGCGTGTCTTCATGATGTCCGGTGCCGGCCTGTTTCCGAAGTTCGCCCTGCCGCGAAAAGCGGAGGACACAAGGGAGTACTGGCTGCAGCTGATGGAAAAAGCCGGGTGCTCCTGTCTGGAGGAACTGCGGCATCTGGATGTAAAAAACCTCCTTACCGCAGCCCAGGAGATGAAGAAGGAGAGGAAGGATACGCTGTACTGCACGATGCCGGTGATCGACGGCGTCCTGCTGAAAAAGCCGGTCGGCGAACTGATCGGCGATCCGGTCCGGACCCCATGCATGATCAGTTTCACAGGCAGTGACATGTATGCCCCGCTGATGGCATATATCGGCTGTCAGTACGGGCGCAGAAACGACGCATATATCTGCTTCTTCGACAGGGAAGCACCGGGCGATGACAACGGTGCCTTCCATTCGTGCGAGCTGCGTTATATCTTCGGCAGGCTGGCACAGTCATGGCGGCCGTATACAGAACGTGATGAAGAGATCTCCCGGCAGCTGATGGACTATTTTGCGGCCTTTGCGAAGACCGGGGATCCCAACGGTGAGGACAGACCGTACTGGCAGCCCTGCCGAAACGGCAGGCTGCGTGTACTTAGGATCACGGAAAAACAGACAGCGCCGGGCAGGGTCCCCTGCCTGAAACTCTGTCTGAATATGATCAGGAAAGGAAATCCGAAAGCATGAAATTCCAACACGAATTCCGACCGAAAGATCACGGCGGCTCATACGCCGAATATGAAGCAGACGGCGTCACCATGCGTCTGGATTTCTTTGAACATATCCTGCGTGTATCCCTGATCCGTGACAGGGACAGCCTCCTGCCGACCTGGAGCGTGGATCCAGACGGCACCTGTCCGCAGCATGGCCGCGATAAGCTCTCCTGCAAAGGATTCTCTGTCCTGTCCCCTGTCCTGCGTGAAGAAGACGGCATCGTATCGTTTGAACTGTACGGCCTGCATTTCCGTATTGAGCTGCTGAACTTCCGGATCACGGCGGAAAATGAAAAAGGGATCCTTTATCAGGACCGCAGCGGGCTGGCCTACAACTTTGACGGCGAACTAGGCGACGGATCGGTGCACTTTACCATGCGTACACCGGACCAGAAGATCTTCGGCCTGGGTGACAAAGGCGGTCATGTGGACAAGAACGGCCGCAGTTTCGAACTCGGCGCCGGTGATGCCATGGGCTTCAGGGCGGAATACTCCGACCCGCTGTACAAGCATTTCCCGTTTTATATCTGTGTCCGGGATACCGGGTCCTACGGCCTGTACTATGACACATACAGCAGCGGCCGCGTGAACTTCGGCGAGGAACACGACAATTATTTCGAACCGTTCAACTCCATCCGCTATGAAGAGGAGAACATGGTCTTCTACCTGATCACGGGCACACCGGCAGAGATCATCCGGCGCTTCAATGCACTGACCGGGGGTATCGCCCCGGTCCCGCAGTGGGCATTCTCCTACTGCGGCAGCACGATGGAATATACGGATGCCCCCGATGCGGATGAAAGGCTGCGGGGCTTCGTG
This sequence comes from Solobacterium sp., assembly GCA_024698805.1. Lineage (GTDB taxonomy): Bacteria > Bacillota_I > Bacilli_A > Erysipelotrichales > Erysipelotrichaceae > Bulleidia. The sequence continues at coordinate 3,295 of JAILQT010000084.1, read as the reverse complement.
CAGCGGTGTGAAGGGAACGGGATCAGAGCGCGCGGGTTTTATCTTTCCAGCGGCTATACGCAGATCGGTGAGCAGCGCTGCGTATTCCACTGGAACACGGATAAGATCCCTTCCCCGAAGGATCTTGCCGGTTACTTCCGCAGCCATGGCCTTCATATCATGCCGAATATCAAACCGGCCTTTCTTTCCGTGCACCCCTTATATCAGAAGATCGCGGATAACGGCTGGTTCCTGCATTACAGGGACGGATCACCGGCTGTGTTCCCCTTCTGGGGCGGCATGGCCAGTTATCTGGATTTCACAAATCCCGGTGCGTATGAATTCTGGCAGGAATGTGTCCGGGACAGCCTGATCCGCTATGGCTATCAGGATCTCTGGAATGACAACAACGAATATGATGTCTGGGACAAGGATGTCTATGCCTGCGGTTTCGGCAGGGAAATACCTGCCCGGCTGATCCGGCCTGTATTCTCCTTACTGATGGCAAGGGCCGGCAGGGAGGTCTGTCTCAGGGAAGCGGATCTTTGCGGGGAAGATCCCTTCATGGTCTCACGCTGTGCCGTTCCGGGGACCCAGCGCATGGCGACGACATGGACCGGGGACAATTACACGGATTTCAGAGACCTGCGTTTCAACCATTACCAGGCGATGACCATGGCGCTTTCCGGCTTTGCCTTCTTCGGTCAGGATATCGGCGGCTTTGCGGGGCCGAAACCCGGCAGGGAACTGTTCCTGCGCTGGCTGCAGTATGCCGTATTTACACCGCGCTTTGTCCTGCATTCCTGGAAGCCGGGGGAACCGTCCAACATGCCGTGGCTGTATGAAGACCTGATGGATGAAGTCAGAAAGCTGTTTGCCCTGCGCGAAAAGCTTGTGCCCTGTCTCTGTGAACAGATGCGGCAGTGCACAGAAAAGAACCTCCCCCTGATCCGGCCGGTCTTCCTGGAAGAGCCGGGTTATGATACGGAAGCCGACTGCTTCCTGTGCGGGGATTCCATCCTGGCATGTCCTGTCTTTGATGAAGGAAAGGATACCGTCCATGTACAGCTGCCCTCCTTCAGCGCATGGAGGCTGCGCGGGGAAGGAGGCATCATAAAAGGAGGCACGGAACTTGATGTGTCCTGCACCCCCTGTGATCTGCCTGTATGGTTTGAGAGAGCCTAGATCTCGATCTCTTTGTTTTCGTAGGATTCCCTGAGCTTCAGCTCTTTCTGAGTCTGGAGCTCTTCTGTTTTTTCTTTGGAAAGCGGGTAGGAAACAAACAGCAGGACCGCCATGATGCCGAACATGACAGCCGGGATCAGGGTACCGAGGTCATACATGATCTTCAGATTGGCCAGTGTCTGTACAGCGCCCTTCTCATATTTGTAATGCATGCCGAGCAGCGCGCCGTTGACACAGATGGCAGCCAGCACCTGCCCCACCTTGCGGAACAGGTTGAATACCGAATATGCCGTACCGTCATCACGGCTCCCGGTCCTGACTTCGATATCGTCGATCGCATCTGCGACCATTGCCCATAACTGCATGACCAGTGTCGTCAGACCGCAGCCGCTGATAAAGTTCATGGCCAGGAAGATCCAGAGCAGCTTTGAAGGATCCATGCCGCGCAGGAAGAACAGGACGAGGTTTGCCAGGGCAGCAACGGTCATGCCGGCAGCCGTGACTTCCTTTTTGCCTTTTTTCCCTGTCAGCTTCGGCAGGAAGAACATGAAGATGATCATCGGCGAATAGGTGCATGCCTGGGTCGCCAGGTTCATCCAGTTGGCGTGGAAATAATCGTCAAACAGATAGGTATAAAAACTCTGGGTGAACATCTGGCCGGCAAGCAGCAGCATCGATACCATCGTGATCGCGACAAAGGCACGGTTGCCGAACAGCATGGTGATCGTTTTTTTCGCGGCGCCTTTTTCTTTCGGCTGCGGCTTTGTCTTCACGCGTTCCTTATTCAGCGTAAAGCTGATCAGCAGCAGTATGCACGAAATGACGGCCATGATGATAACGCCCTTGATGACCGGCCCGTACTGCATGTCGGTGATCACTTTCCCGTTTTCACCGATCACAGGATTTCCGGCAGCGTCCAGACGGTCGGCATAGGCAAAGCTGGCGATCAGCAGGACCGGGATCGATCCCAGGGCAGCGCCGATGGAACGGAAAACAGAGAGCTTGGAACGCTCATGCGCATCCGTGGTAACAACGGAGGCAAGCGACCCATACGGGATCTGCAGGACTGTATACGCCATGCCGAAGAAGATATATGTGCATGTGGCATAGATACATGTGGCTGTATAATGCCCTTCCTCGCCGATGCCCGGCAGTTTCAGGAACATCAGGACAGCGGACACTGCCAGAGGTACTGCAGCATACAGGATCCATTTCCGGTAGCGGCCGTGCGGACCGGGTTCCACCGTATCGCAGATACGGCCCATGATCGGGTCATTGATGCCGTCCCATACCCTGGCAGCGATAAACATGATCATGATGAAAAGCGGGCTCAGATGGAAGATATCTGTATAGAATTTCTGAAGCAGTGTGGTGACCAGCGCAAAAACAAGACAGCCTGCCAGATCGACCATGGCATAGCCGATGTAGTCTTTCGCTTTCAGTCCGCTGGTCCGGCTGATATAGCTTTGTTCATTATTCTGTGACACAATAAATCCCTCCTGAAGAAGTTTACGTCATTACTATCCTATCACAATACGCATCCCCTGCAGAAATAAAGCCGCACAAGATTTCAGCCGGACGGTGTTATATGCAGGCAGGAAGCGACAAGATATCACGGCCAGAATTCACCGATTTGTGCAATGAGGAAAGCATCTCATTATTCTCGGAAGCTGATTACTTCTGAAGACCCAGGCCAGCCGTACAGTACCCGTATCCTGTGTAATTTCTGCGGCCGTACAACCATCCGTAAACAAAACAATTTCGATCTCAAACATATGCGAGACTGCCTCTTCGTTATATTGTTCAAAAAATACCCGCCTTACAACAAAAAAGGACCAGCATAATCTGCCGATCCTCTTTCATGTATGGCGGTACCCTATTGTCAAGCGACAAACAAGACATCAATATTCATCAGATATCAACTACAGCTTAATTATATATTCATCGTTTTGATATAACAACGGGCTTCACATATGGCTTTTGTATACGGTTTTACACATTGAACGGAATCTTTCTACCGATTATGCTGTTTTTTCTACATTCTTTTTTGATTCAGCGGCATGAGTATTCAGCTTTCTGTCATGAAAGAAAATTCATGACCAATGTTGTCATAACTTCCTTTTCTTCCGGT
>JAILQT010000059.1 GCA_024698805.1 Solobacterium sp. | reverse complement strand
TTCGAGTCGGATACTTCACCGGTATATCTGATATTGCCTTTTCTGCCTATGGTCGCAGTCAGGGTGTTGTCAAATCCCGGCGCGCGCAGCCACCAGCTGCACGTCATGCCTGATGCCTCCGCATATTTGCTGTTTGCCTTCGCATATTCCGTCAGTTCGCAGATCCGCGCATCGTCGGAAATGAAATACGTGTCCGCGTCCGCAAAGCTCAGAAGGAATACCCTGTCTGCTGTATCTTCGCCGTCCAGTGCATCCGACTGCGGATTCCCTGCTTTTTCCAGTGCGGTCTCGAGGATCCTTTCCTGCTCCGCAGCGTCAAACGATCCATGCAGGAACTCATCGTTCAGCCATTTGCGCAGGGAACATGTATCCCATGTCACATTGGAATGAAAGTCATCAAACTTACGGCATTCAAGACCGTATTTCGAGATGATCAGCAGACTGTCTTCCTCATTTGCCAGGACGATCCACTCGATCGGCTCCGTGCCGTCCGATTCATCATTGTCCTGCTCAAATGTCCCCATCTTCAGGACGCTGCCGGTCTCATAGATACTGCCCTTCTGATAATCACTGCCGTATTTTGCCGTATAGCAGGATTCCAGCAGGTCTTCACTGTCCCGGTAATCCAGATCTTTCAGAAGCCTGATCGCTTCGTCATATCTCCCGCTGTCCATGAAATACACAGCCATCGTGTATCTCTCATCGCTGCCGATCGCCCCGGCATCCCTGCCGGTGACGATCCGGTCATATTTGTCTTCGATGACCTGTTCCTTCTTTCCGCGCTTTTCCAGGATCGCATAAGCAGTCCCGTAATCCCCTTCATTGAGGAGCTTCATCGCCTTTGCATAATCCTGCTGCGGCATGATCACGAACAGCAGCAGGAGCAGCAGTAAGTCTGCGGCAATGAACACTGGTATAAATATCATCAGGAACTTTTTCATACTGCCTCCGCTGCGGTAAAACCCGCATGTCTGCAGGTATCTTATCAGCATTTCCATTGTATTTTATCCCGGCTGCATTGTCCATTTTTTTGCGGAATCATTCCTGCATCCGCAGTGCCGGACAACGGCTCCTGCCCCGCAGATCTGACAAAAAAAGCCTCATGCATATGCATAAGACCTTTATGGCGTCGTCGGAGCGACTCGAACGCTCGACCACACGCTTAGAAGGCGTGAGCTCTATCCAACTGAGCTACGACGACATCGCTCAAGTATAATATCAAATCACTTCATGGATTTCAAGTCCAATTCTTTGCGTTCCGCATGAATATCCGGCCCGTCCAGCGTGATCACCATATAGGAAGGCTTCGTCCCGTCCCTGTTCCTCCATACGGAACCGGGATTCAGGATCCGGATGCCGTCGATCTCGCTGTCATGGAAGATATGCGTATGACCGAAACAGACGATATCGCAGTCAAACGCCTTTGCCCTCTCGGCAAGCATTTTATACTGGCCGAAGATCATATCCCTGTGCCCGTGCGTCAGCAGGATCCGGTGCGTGCCGATCTCCAGGACTTTACGCAGCGGGTACTGGCTGTAATAGTCATTGTTCCCCTGGACGACAGCGAAGCCATCCAGCTCATACGGCGGCAGTTCCGTATCGCCGCAATGGAAAAAATAATCCGCATCACTGTGCATCATTCTTATATATTCAAGCGGCTTCCGGAAGCCGTGGTTATCGCTGACAAGTACGATCGTGATCGTTTTCCCCATATATGCAGTCTCCCGCAAATAAACGCATTACAATTTGTTTTTTATATGTTAACATGAATTAAAAGAAGAAGGTACTGTATGCAATTCTCATTATCACCTTATAATTACTATATTCTTTATGCTTCGATCGCGCTCCTTGTCCTTTTCCTGATCCTGACCGCCGTCAAGGCGCTGAAGGCTGTAAAAGAGATAAAGGCTGCCACGGACCCGTATACAACTTCCCTCAACAGGAACCTGAAGCTGATGAACATCAAAACGGAAGTAATGGCGGAAAAACGGGCTGAAGATGCGAAAAAGAACAAATATATCAAACTGGCGATCCCCATCCTGCTGGCGATCCAGAAGGTCTACCAGAACAACGATGCGATGGTCGGACCGAAAGGATATGTGCAGGCTGCACAGAAATATTTCAAGGACCAGAAGTCCGAAAAGGATATGATCGCAAAGATCAAAAAAGCACTGTAAAAGAAGAGGTCATCCGGCCTCTTCTTCATTTTCCGCATGCAGCGCTTCAAATACGCACCTGGCAGCTGCTGCAGGTATCACTTCGGCTATCTCTTCTGCCGATGCACCCTTGAGCTTCGCAAAGCTGCCGAAGGCTTTCAGGAGCGCTTTTTTCCGTTTCGGGCCGATCCCCTCCACCTCATCAAGGATCGACTTTGTCTGCGCTTTTGAACGCAGTTTCCTGTGATAGGAGATGGCAGTCCTGTGGACCTCGTCCTGCATCCTGGTCAGCAGGAAGAACAGGCCGCTGTTCTTGTCGACAGGCAGGACTGTCCCGTCGGTATCCATCAGGGCGTTCGTGTTGTGGTGATCGTCTTTGACCAGGCCCATGATGCGGATCGTATCGGTAAGGCCGAGACTGTCGATGATCTCCTTTGCGGCGTTGATCTGCGTCATGCCGCCGTCGACGAGGATGCCGTCAGGCATCCTTCCCTCTTCGCTGAGAAGACGGAAATACCTTCTGTAGATGACTTCCTTCATGGAATCCACATCGCTGTTCGCCGTATGGAGCTTATACAGCCTGTAGCTCTTTTTGTCCGGAACGCCGTCTTCGTAAACGACGCAGCTCGCGACGGTGAACGCACCGCTGATATGCGAGTTATCGAACAGTTCGATGCGGCGCATGTCGGTGCCGGCAAGCTCGGAAAGACTGCGGACAGCTTCCTCAGTGAGGGAATCCTGCCTCTCCGCCGAGCGGAACTTCAGGTCGAGCTGGTTCTTCGCATTCTCCAGACACATTTCGATCAGCTTCCGCCGGTAGCCCTTCTGCGGGATGAAGATGGCAGTTTCCAGCACTTCCTGCAGGGCTTCGGTATCCGTCCCTGCCGGCAGGACCAGTTCTTTGGCATACGGATGCGTCTGGTAATACTGGATCAGGAAAGCACCGAATTCATCCTCCGCGTCACCGTAGAGCGGACGCAGGCGGAATTCCTTATTCAGGATGATCCCTTTTCTGACGAGGAAACCGGTGATCGCCATATATCCCTTGTCGGTGTACCAGGCAAATACGTCCCTGTCCCCCCTGTTGTCGTTTTCGATATTCTGCTTGTCCAGGGAGCGCTTTACCGATGCCAGCAGGTCCCTGTATTCCATAGCCTTTTCGAATTCCAGGGCTTCGGAAGCTTCCGCCATCTTTTTCTGCAGGTCCTTTTCGACTTCCTTTGTATCCCCGTTCATGAACCGTGTCGTCTTGTCGGCCATATCGCGGTAGACAGCGGGGTCGATCTCATATTCGCACGGACCGAGGCACTGCCCGAGATGGTAATACAGGCAGACCTTGTCAGGGATCTTCGTACATCTGCGGAACGGATACAGCGACTGCAGGATCTTCAGCGTATCCTTCGCAGCCCCGGCATCCGGCAGCGGGCCGAAATACCTGGCCTTCCTGTCTTTGCGCGTATCCCTTGCGATCATCAGGCGCGGATATGTCTCCTTTGTCAGCTTGATATACGGGTAACTGGAATCATCGATGAACTGGATGTTGTATTTCGGCCTGTACTTCTTGATCAGGTTGATCTCGAGGACGAGGGCTTCCTTCTCGCTTGCGGTCACGATGAAATCGAAATCCTCGATATTCTGCACGAGCTTCGTCGTCTTGAAATCATGCGCCCCGGTGAAATACTGGTTGACGCGGTTATGCAGGTCCTTGGCTTTGCCTACATAGATGATCTCGCCGTTTTTGTCCTTCATCTGGTAACTGCCGGGCAGATGCGGCAGATTGACGAGCTTGGATCTGATATATTCCTTGTCCATTACTTCAATATGACAACGGTCGCGCCGCTGCCGCCCTCCTGCAGCATTCCGAGATGGAACTCCTTGACTGACTTATCCTTCTTCAGGACCTCATGCGCGGCTTTGCGGAGCGCACCGCTGCCGTCGCCGTGGATGATCCGGCAGGATTTCAGGCCGTGGATCTTTGCCTGGTCCAGATAGGATGTCATCTTGTCCATGGCTTCATCGACATGCATGCCGATCAGGTTGCACTCCATCGGCATCGTATCGAAGACGGACGCGGAAGCTATGCGTACCTCCTGCAGCGGCTTCTTCTTTACGATCACATGCCTGCTGGGGATGATCTGGCTGCGCTTGACGCGCATTTCCCGGCCGTTCATATCGATGCGGATATCCTTTTTGCCGATGGACAGGATCTCGCATACCTGGTTTGAGCCCCGCAGCTGCACCGCGTCGCCGACACGGAAGTCCCTGTCTTCTGTATCTTCGATGATCTGCGGCGTCTCTTCCGCTTTCTTCAGCTGTTTGGACGCCTCCAGGACTTCATGGTATTTCCCGCCGGCCTGCAGTCTGCGCATTTCCTTCAGTACTGCTTCCGCCTCGCGTTTTGCTTTCTCGATATACTTATCCGCCTCTTTCTGCGCTTCCGCACGGAAGGAGTCCTTTTCTTCTTCAAAACGGAGCTTTTCTTTTTCCAGTTCCGCTTTTAGTTTCCTGTTTTCTTCGATCTCCCGTCCGAGTTTTTCATTCCTGACCTCGGTCTCCTGCAGCTGCGCTTCCAGCTTTTCGATCAGTTCATCCTCTTCGGTCTTCGACTGGTTCTTCAGGAAAGACGCATATTTGATGACGGAGGACGGAAGCCCGTACCGCGAAGCAACAGCAAGCGCGTTGGACTGGCCTGTGATGCCCTCCATATATTTATACGTGGGTTCGAGTTTCTCCATATCGAATGCGACGCTTGCGACAAGGATGTCCGGATGTCTTTTCCCGTATGCCTTGAGCCTGCTGTAATGCGTCGTTGCGATCGTCATGCACTTTCTTTCGCGCAGTTCATTGAGGATCGCGATCGCCAGGCTTTCCCCTTCGCGCGGATCCGTGCCGCTGCCGATCTCATCGAGGAGGACAAGGCTGCTGCCTGTCGCGTTCGTGAGGATATCCGCCTGCTTGCGGATATGTGCGCTGAAATTCGACAGGGATTCGGCGACGCTCTGGTCATCGCCGATATCCGCGTAGACCTTGTCGAAGAACGGGATGACAGCTTCGTCGCATGTGACGGGTATGCCGCAGTAGCTCATGCATACGAACAGGCCGATGATCTTGAGGGAGACGGTCTTTCCGCCTGTATTCGGGCCTGTGATCAGCAGCGTCGTATGCGGTTCCTTCAGTGTATAATCGTTCGCAACGACCTTCTTTTCGTCGATCAGCGGATGCCTTGCCTTTTTCAGTTCGATCATCTTCTGTTCACTGAGAACGGCAGTGCATGCATTATGCGCAAAGCCCCACTGTGCCTTGGCGAAGATCTCATCCAGCAGGGCGCATGTCTCAAGATTGGCCAGCTCTTCCGCGGCTGTTTTTTCGACTTCGGAAGAACATGCGGCAAGTATCCTTTCCACTTCTTCCCTTTCGCGGTTGATCAGTTCCTGTTTCCTGTTGTTCACGCCGATCAGCGCTGCAGGCTCCACATACGCAGCCTGGCCGGATGCGCTTTCCCCGTATACGAGCCCGCCGAAGGCATTCTTGTCCTGTGACCTGACCAGAATGACGGCCCTGCCGCCGCGGTATGTGATGATCTTGTCGACGACGCTGTCACTGTGCGCCGCAGTGAATTTCGCGGCTGCCGCAGCGATATCGTTGTCCGCCCGGCGCAGTGCCGCGCGGATGCTTCGTAGTTCGGGCGAAGCACTGTCCATGACTTCGCCGTAATCGTTCAGGCATCGGGAGAGCACGCGGTATGTATATTCATGGACGACGAGGCAGTCCGTCAGCATTTTCAGTTCCGGATGCGCAACGTCTGTCAGTGTTTTCTCATATGCAAGGACGGAGCGCACGCCGCTGATAAAATGCATCACGTTCACGAGCTCGTTCCCGTTCAGCACCCTGCCCCGCTGTGCGCCTTTCAGGATGTCCGCGATATCGCGGATACCGTAAAAAGGCATCGTCCCGTAATGCACGACCGCTTCAAGGGCTTCTTTCGTACAGGCGAGATCATGCCGGATCAGAAGCCTGTCAAAAACAGGCTCCAGTTCCTCGATCCTCTTCTGCCCTGCTGAAAAAGAACAGTACGTACGTATCTGTTCTTTGATAAGAGGCAGTTCAAGACTTGCGGCTGTACTCATATCAGTCCCCGCTGGCTCCCGGCAGGTCGATCTGCTCGTAGCCGTTCTGCTCAAGCCATTCCCTCAGCATCTGTTTCTGTTCCTCCGTGAGCTTGGAAGCGTCCTCATACAGCTGCGCGAAGGATTCCGTTTCCAGGAACGGTGCGATATATTCATCCGTCAGGGATGAAGTCACATGCCGGACCATGCCGGGAAGCGTTTCATTGACAAGCGTGCCGCCGCCGGCGAACACCGGTGAAGAGAGGACCATGCCCAGGATCAGCACCCAGAGTATTCCTTCCAGGAAGCCTAAGATACCGCCGAGCACGACGCTCAGGAAATGGATAAACGGCAGTTCCTGCAGCCCCTTGGCAGCCATCCCGATCAGGAAAAAGATAAACCGGAGCAGGATAAAGAGCGCCAGGAACCAGAGGAACTGGTTGAGGAAATTCATAATAAGCTGATTGAACTGTCCGTATTCAAGGACGATCCTGTCCAGCGGTACGATGCGGATCAGGTCTGCGAACACCGGGCTGAAGAACCAGGCGCCTGCAAAGGAGATGACCGTACCGAACATGGAGACGATCTTTCGGAAAAAACCGATCTTGCCGCCGTGATATATATGAAAAGCCACCAGCAGTATCACTGCGATATTGACCGGAAGCATCCAGCTGTCATTCACTGTAAACATAGATTCACCTCGTACCTATAATAAACAAAACAGTTGAATCATTCAATTCCAATGATAAAATCAAGCCATGAAAACCGTAATTACACTTGTCCTCACCGATGAGGACCAGAACCGATTGTTTGACGCTTTCAGCGACACACAGGCAAAGACGCCGCAGTATGCGAAATGGCAGCTGAAGCCGGAGAACTGCACGATCACATGCTATACATCCGGCAAGGTCGTCTTCCAGGGAACAGACTGCGGGATCTATGCCGCGCCGTTTATGAAAGCGGAAGGAGCACCCGAAGACGCCTCTTCTGCAGGCGGATTCCCGCAGGCCGGGAGCGATGAAGTCGGCACCGGCGACTATTTCGGTCCTGTCTGCGTCTGCGCGTGCATCGTGAATGCGGCAGACAGCGCCCTTCTGCAGCAGCTGCATGTGCAGGATTCCAAAGCGCTGGACGACCAGGTGATCCGCAGGGCGGGGCCGCAGCTGACAGCGGCTCTGACGCACAGCCTGCTGATCCTGGATCCGGCAAAATACAATACCGTGCATGAGACGAACAACATGAATGCCATCAAGGCGAAGATGCATAACCAGGCATATGTCAATCTGAAAAAAAAGGTAGAACTGCCGGATCTGTGCGTGATCGACCAGTTCATGCCTGCAGAAAGCTATTACAGGGCGGTGCGGAATGAGCCTTCCGTCATCCGCGGCATCCGCTTTGAAACAAAAGCAGAGAACAAATACCCTGCCGTTGCGGCTGCTTCCGTCATTGCCCGCTATGCTTTCCTCCTGTACTGGGACAGGATGGAAGAGACCTACGGCATGACGTTCAATAAGGGCGGCGGGAAGAATGCGGATGAGAGCGCCGCTGAATTCGTCAGGCGCTACGGGTTTGAAAAACTCAGCGAGACCGCCAAGGTGCATTTCGCCAATACGAAGAAGATCCGGCTATAAGATGCGGTGGAGATAGCGCGGCGGTACATGCCGGACGAGCCAGACACCGTTGGCGGATCTGAAGAATACATGCCCGTCATCCCGCATCGACGCGCAGTCGATCAGGTATAACGCAGGCCGGCCGTGCCTTCGGCCGGTCTTTTTTGCGGTCTCTTCATCTGCGGAAAGATGGACGTACAGTCGCGACTGCGGCAGCAGTCCTTGCTTTTCGATCGATGCCGTGAACCGGTCTGCCGTGCCGTGATACAGCACTGCGGGAGGTTCCGCTTCCGCAAGGTCCGCATCGACGGGGACGGAATGCCCCTGGTTTGCCCGGATCTTCGTTTTGTCCGCATTGAATGCATAGCGCTGCTTTTCATCCTCATCGACGATCTCCTGCAGGATCTCACGGTCGAGCGGGTACCTTTTGCGGATGCCTTCGATCAGCTGGCTGACATCCGCCCAGCCGTGATCGTCCAGCGTTATGCCGATCTCTTCCGGATGGTGGCGCAGGATGAGCGCTATGAATTTTGAGACCGTCGTCTTTTCCTTTTTATTCATACTGGTCCTTCTGAGAACAGAACAGCCGTGCTGTTCCGTTTTATCATTCGTTGTTGTCTTCCTTTTCGACCTTCAGCACGATCTTCTGCTCGAGACGCACAAGCTCGATGCCGGCTGCCTTCAGCATGCGCTTGCTGGCGATGTTCGTATCGGCGCCGTTGTATTTGTCGCTCTCATAGACGATCCTGCGGATGCCGGACTGGATGATCGCCTTGGCGCATTCATTGCACGGAAACAGGGAAACATAGATCGTACAGCCGCTGACAGGCCATTTCGAATTGAGGATCGCGTTCAGTTCCGCATGGACGACGAATGCGTATTTCGTATCCAGGACATTCCCTTCCCTTGCCCAGGGGAACTCGTCGTCGGAGCAGCCTTTCGGCAGGCCGTTGTAGCCGACCGATACGACGCGGTGGTTCTCATCGACGATCGCAGCGCCGACCTGTGTGTTGGGATCCTTGGAACGCAGTGCGGAAAGATGGGCCAGACCCATGAAATACTCATCCCAGCTCAGTACGTTTTCTCTTTTCTCCATTGTCTTTTCCTTTCGTCACTGTCTGCTCAGTTCTTCGTACAGTGTATTGTCGCTGTCATTATATATGTCCGCAAGCTTTTCAGCCATACGCAGGGCATGCTTTCCGAATCCGAGATCCATTTCCTTCTTCAGCACCCTGTAGTCCGACAGCATGTAGACCTTATCGGAAGGTATATAGGCTGACTGCCTGGCCATCCATCCCAGTATGAGGACGAATGCCAGCCCGGCTGCAGCGAAATGCTTTTTCAGTCCTTTGCTGTCTTCGACCAGGAGGGCCGTCACGAATATGCCGGTGATCAGACCGCCGATATGGGCGCCGACAGCGATGCCGGGCATCAGGTTGATCAGCAGGTTGATGACGAACGTCCGGATCAGGACATTGCGCACGGCCCGGTTCTGCAGGCCGCCGCTGACGGCAGCGATATAGAAATAACCGCCCAGCAGGCCGTACAGGCCGCCCGACATGCCGACCATGACCGTGTTGCCCTGTGCTGCGAAAATGAATGCCCCGCCTCCGGCAATGCTCAGGAACAGCAGGATCAGGTAACGTACGGGGCCGAGACGGAATTCCATCATCCTGCCGACGATATACATCGAGAACATATTCATGAAGATATGCATCAGTTCGGCATGGACAAAACCGTAGGAGATGATCCGCCACCACTCCCCCGCCAGGATAAACGGCTTGTAATATGCGCCTGCAAGGATCGCGGCTTCCGTGCCGTTTTCCATTCCGCTCAGGGATACCAGCATGAACATTGCGGCGCATACCGCCATGACGCCCAGCGTGACATACGGTGTTTTCGCTTTCGCAGTCATGCGGAAGCCTCTCTGAGGATCCCGATCAGCTGCTGAAAGTATTCCGGCAGCGGCGCTTCAAAGGTCATCTCCTCCTGCGTGCGCGGATGGATAAAGGTGATCCTGTGCGCATGCAGTACCTGTCCGTGCGTATCCATGTATCTGCATTTCCGGCCGTATTTCTCATCCCCGAGCACCGGGTGGCCGATATATTTCATATGCACGCGGATCTGGTGCGTCCTGCCGGTCTCCAGCGCGCATTCGATCATGACCGCGTCGCGGAACCGTTCGATCACACGGAAGTGCGTGACTGCCTCGCGGCTGTTCGTGTCCGTAACAGTCATCTTCTGCCTGTCGCGCGGGTCCCTGCCGATCGGGGCGTCGATCATACCGGAGTCGTGCGTGATGTGCCCGGCGACGATCGCCGTATACTCCCTGTGGCAAGTTTTGTCCTCCAGCTGGGCGCTGATGCCGCGGTGGGCGAGATCGTTCTTGCAGACGATCAGGCAGCCTGTGGTATCCTTGTCGATCCGGTGGACGATGCCCGGCCTGCGGACGCCGTTGATGCCGGAAAGATCGCTGCAGTGGTACAGCAGCGCATTGACGAGGGTCCCGGAGTATACGCCCGGGGCCGGATGCACGATCATGCCCTTCGGCTTGTTGATGACGATGATATCCTCATCTTCATACAGGATATCCAGCGGTATATCTTCCGGCAGGATGTCCATATCCTCATCTTCCGGCTCGTCGAATTCGATGCTGTCCCCTTCCGTCAGTTTGAAGGAGCTGCGCACCGGTTTGCCGTTGACCGTGATCTTCTTTTCATCGGCCAGCTCCTGGATGCGCGAGCGGGAGTATTCGGTATGTGTGCTGAGATATTTGTCCAGCCTTATGCCGGATTCCTCAGCTGTCAGCTTTATTCTTTCCATTTTCTTCCCTCAGTGATGCGATCAGCAGAATGAATACGCCGATGCAGAGAAATGAGTCAGCGATATTGAATACCGGGAAATCATATCCGAAGATGATGAAATCAAGAAAATCCCTGACATAGCCGATAAACAGCCTGTCGATCAGGTTGCCGGCCGCACCGCCGATCATCATCCATAACGAGATCTGCGTCAGTCTGTCATGTTTCTCCTTAAGTGCGTACCACAGCATCAGCAGGATCGCTGCAGCCGATATGATCGCAAGCAGCCCGGTCTGTCCCGACAGCATGGACCACGCCATGCCTGTATTCTTCGCATAGGTGATGCGGAAAAAGCCTTTGATGATCTCAACGGCGTGCAGCGCCGGATCATTTTCGATAATAAACTTGCTGACCTGGTCAAGAAGGACGATCAGCATCGCCAGACATGCATACCCGATCATCTGAACTTCTCCGTGAATACGGCGAACTGTTCCATCTCAAACGGTTCGTAGCGCATGCTGTTCTTTGCATATGCATTGTCGAAATCCTCCGGTGCATATGCCTGTTCCAGATTGTTCTTCAGATACCTGCGCAGCACGGCGGAATTCTGTGCAGAGAGTGTTTCCTGGCGGACGGCACAGACCGTACCGTCGCCCGTGATCAGCACAACGGCCGCCCTGTATGCGCCTGTTTCCTCCAGGGAACGGATGACTTCTTCATCCGCTTCTTTGATACTGAAAGGGATGTCGCTTGTCTCAAGACAGTCGAAGACCGAGATCAGGAACAGGTCCAGGATCCCCTTACTGACATAGGCAACGGTGAATTCCGCCTTTTTCGCACGCCTGATCTCTTCCCTTGTCCAGATATCGTCTTTTATGCAGAAATACCATGTATTGTCCGCGTAATCGAGCCAGATGCCGTTCTCGCACGCATCTGTCTTTTTTCCTTTTTCATATTTCATATTCATGTACCTGTATCTGTAAATTATACATAATCCGGCACGATCCGACAAAAAAAGCTGCAATTTCCGTATTGCGACGACTGCAGCTTATGCGTTGATATAACTTTTGAGCGCCCTGGAGATCTGATCCGGGCAGGATGTCTGCTTCATACCGCATTCAATGCCTTCAAGCAGCCCGATCACTTCCGTGATCTCTCTGCCTTTGATCAGGGATGCGATACCTTTCAGATTGCCGTTGCAGCCGCCTTCGACCTGCAGGGAAGCGATCTTTCCGTCCTCGAGTTCAAACAGGAACTTTCTGGAACAGACGCCGCGCGGTGTATATTCAAAATGTGTGCTCATCGTCCACCTCCGGGGCATATCATAGCAGATGCATCTGTATTTTGCCAGATTGTTGACCCGGATGCCTGTTTCTGCTATTTTCTCTGTTATGGAACTCCATACGGAAAAATACATGGAAAAACACGGGATCCGCCTGCTCAGCCCGTTTCAGACAGCAGCCGGGGAAGTGATCCTCGCTGACAGGGACTGCCTGATCGATTCACCGACCGGTACGGGAAAGACCCTCCTGTACCTGCTTCCCCTGCTGTCCAGGCTCGAGCCGCAGGGATCCGGCAGGCGGAAGACAAAGATCCTGATCATCTGTCCAACCAGGGAGCTGTCGCTGCAGACCGCAGAAGTCGTGCGCGGGCTGCTGGAGACGACCGAAGGCATCCGCACAGCCGTCCTGTGCGGCGGAACGGATATGAACAGCCAGATCCGGGCTTTTCATAACGGCGCGGATATCGTGATCGGCACGCCTTCCAGGCTGTGTTCGCATCTGCGGCGTCATACCCTGAAGACCGATGCGGTCAGCTGCACCGTCATCGACGAGGCGGATATGCTTGCGGAAAAAGGATTCATGAGCGATATGTCCGTCCTCCTTGCGGCAGCGGAAGGGTCACAGAAGATCCTCTGTGCCGCAACAGACCCGGATGCGGCGATGGATGCTTTCGGGAAATACCTCAATGATCCGGCGGTACTGGTCAATCATGAAAAAAAGCCTGCGGACAGGCTGAAGGTCTTTCATGTGATAGTCCGCGAGGACAGGAAGATAACCGCGCTTGTGCGCATCCTCAGAAACGAGAATACGCAGGCGGTCGTTTTCACGCGGAAGCGTTCGACCGCTTCCTTCGTCAGTGAAAAGCTGAACGGTTCCGGTTTCCGCAGCGCGGCGGTGCGCAGTGATTCCGATTACCGGCAGCGCCGGGAAACGATGAAGCAGTTCCGCGCCGGCAGGCTGGACGTGCTGTGCACGACTGACCTGTTTTCGCGCGGCATGGATGTACCGCTGGACGTTGTGATCTTTTACGATCCCGCAGACAATGAATCGATCCTGATCCACCGCACCGGGCGCACGGCGCGTTTCAGCGCTTCCGGACGAGTGATCCACATCCTGACGCCGGATCAGAAACATGTGCTGAAGACAATAGAAAAGACAGCGTCCGTACGGAGCTGTCCTTATGGATCTCAGTAGTTGGATGACTTGATCTCGAAATAAGCACGTGCATGTGCACAGACAGGGCATTCTTCCGGAGCTTCTTTGGCTGTTACTGTGTAACCGCAGTTGCGGCACTGCCATACAACCTCATCCTCACGGCTGAACACGATGCTGTCCTTCAGATTGCCGAGAAGCTTCTGATAACGGTCTTCGTGTTCTTTTTCGATTCCGGCAACGCCTCTGAATTTTTCAGCGATCTCTGCGAAACCTTCCGCATCTGCTTCTTCCGCGAATGTTCTGTACATCTCTGTCCATTCATAATTCTCGCCTTCGGCAGCCTGGAGCAGGTTCTCTTCTGTGGATCTGATGGAACCGCCCTGCAGATACTTGAACCACATCTTGGCGTGTTCTTTTTCATTCAGTGCTGTTTCAGCGAAGATCGCGGCGATCTGCTGGTAGCCGTCTTTTTTTGCCTTGCTTGCCCAGTAATCATACTTGTTGCGGGCCATGGATTCACCGGCGAATGCCGTTTCAAGGTTCTTTTCTGTCTTTGTACCTTTTAATTCTTTCATATGATCCTCCTGCAAGCATTATAGCAAATAAAAAACAGAAGAGAAGTTATGATGCTGTTTTCATTCACAGGACAATATATTTAGCAGGAGGATCCCATGAATTATATTTTGTTTATGCTCACGGCCGTTCTGCTCCCCTGTTACCCGCACTACCGGGGTTCCCTCAGATTCACACCCTGGCGGCTTCTGTATCTCTGGGTCTGCACGATGCTGTTTATTGCGCTGAAGGCACTTTTGTATCCTGTGCTGTTCCGGAAGGTCATCCTGGTCCTTTCCCCGCTCCTGTTCAGCTCCTTTGCGGATATCCGCGGCAGGGAGATCCCGGATCTTACATATCTGCCGGTCTGCGTCTATCTCCTGCTGCACGCACATTACATTTATTTAACGGAAAGCCTCATCCTGTTTTTCCTCCTGCTGCTGCCCGCGTGGAAGAGAATGATCGGCTTCGGCGATATCAAGGTGTTCCTGGCGCTGACGCTTCTGACAGGGCAGATGATCTGCTTTGTACTGATGTGCGCTTCCGGCCTCTGCCTCCTCGTTCACAGTAAAAAGGGATCCGGCAGACAGATCCCCTTTCTTCCGTATACAGCGGCAGGTTATGCCTTATATCTTCTGTTCTTCTAGTTCGAACCAGAACGTGCTTCCTTCATGAAGCTGCGAGCTGACGCCGTACTTCGCATGATGCAGCTCCAGGATCTCCTTCACGATCGCGAGCCCGCTCCCTGAGCCTCCGGATGCGCGCACATGCGTCTTGTCGACTTTATAATAACGGTCCCAGATGTTCCGGATATCTTCCGGGGCGATCCCTTCGCCGAAGTCGCGCACCTCTGTACGGACATACCCGTCGTGATGCGTCTGCCGGACGATGATCTTGCCGCCGCCGGCACCGTAATTGAGGGCGTTCGACAGGAAGTTGTTCACCACCTGTTCCATGCGGCTGATATCACCGCTCACCCAGGCATGTTCATCCGTATGCACTTCGATCGTACAGCCTTCCTGCTGTGCATACCCTTCATATTTACGGGTCTCCCTGCGGATCATTTCCGCGATATCGAATATTTCCATATTCAGGGAGACTTTGTTTTCCTGCATGCGGGAAAGATCCAGCAGGTCGTTGACGAGGGTTGTCAGACGATGCGCCTCATCGACGATGACATGGATGTTCTCGTCCGTCTTCTCATCGGGCAGGTCGAGCATCATCTCGCCGTATCCGCTGATCATCGTCAGCGGCGTCCTGAGGTCATGCGAGACGTTTGCAATCAGGTCGCGCTTGGCCCTGTCCGCCTTGCGAATGTCCTCCGCAGCTGTATTCAGGGTCTGGTTCAGCTCCTGTGCTTCCCGATACCGGTTCGTCTTCGGGTCTTCCGTATACTCGCCCTGCGGCAGGGTCTTCGCATTCCTGTTGATCTGTACGAGAGGTCTTGCGATCACCCTGTAAAGGACATATGTCAGCAGGCATATGAACAGGATCATGATCATGCCGATATACAGCAGCTGGCTGGCCAGTGTCCTGGAAGCGGCACTGACGGAAGAGATATTGGAATATACCATGACCGCGGCTTTGCCGAAATCCGTATCCATGACGCGCGTATATATGATGTTCTTCAGCCTGTTCTTGGCTGACGGGTCCCTTCTCTCACTGGTCACCGCAAGATGCGTCTGGTCTTCGCTTTCTTCAGCTTTCACGATATATTCGCCGATCTCATTGAGGGGCATCCTGTACAGCAGGCAGCCGACATTTTCCGAAGGACCGGTCTGGTCCGTCGTTACATACTCGTTTGAGCGGAACACCCTGACGCATGTGTCCGTCTGTGATGTGGCCTCATAGATGACATCATCCAGATCGGAAGCGCCGATCGATTCCGAGACTGCATTGGATACAGTCTTTACCGTCTGTACCTGGTTGTATTCATACATCGGCTCAAGCAGGACTGTCTGAAAGAAGAACAGCAGTGCGATCACCAGGATGGCGAATGCGCTCAGGCACAGGCCGATCACCCATCCCAGACTATTCAGCTTTTTCAAAACGATACCCGACCCCTCGTAAAGTTACGATATATTTGGCATATTCACCGAGATTCCTGCGCAGGAGCTTGATATGCGTATCCAGCGTCCTGTCGTCGCCGAAGAAATCATAGCCCCAGACATTTCGCAGTAGCTGCTCCCTGGTCAGGGCGATGCCCGCATTCTTTGACAGATATGCGATCAGTTCATATTCCTTCGGGGAAAGCTGCAGCCGTTTCCCGTCGATCGATACGGTCCTCGCGGAGTAATCGATCTCCATGCCTTCGACTTTCAGCCTGTCTGCGCTGCCCGTGCGTCCCCCTGTCCGTTTGAGGATCGCATGAATGCGCATCATGAGTTCCTTCGGCGAAAACGGCTTGACGACATAGTCATCTACGCCGACATCAAAGCCGTGGACCCTGTCATATTCCTCACCCAGCGCCGACAGCATGATAAAGGGAAGCTCCGGGCGGATCTTCTTTATATCCCTGACAGCGGAGAATCCGTCAAGATTCGGCATCATGATATCCATGATCACGATGTCGTACGCATTGGATTCGCACAGTTCCACCGCCTCCATGCCGTCAGTGGCTTCTTCTGTTTCAAAGCCTTCATGTGCTGCATATTTGCGGATCATCTCCCTGATCCTCTGTTCATCATCAACAATCAGTATCTTTGTCATGTGTTAACCCTGTGCGGTGCACTTTCCTTTCGTGCCTATCATAAACGGCGAATGTGAATACTGCGTGAATATCAGATGTTTTTTAAGAAATCTGCAGCAGGCTCGATCTCCTTGACGATCAGGTCCTCGATCATCCCGCTGTCTGCGTGTTCCGCGATCGCCGGATCGATGGGGATGCGTGCAAGCACGGGCAGGTCGAATTTCTCGGCTGTGGCCGCAATGTGGGACTGGCCGAAAACGAGCAGTTTTTCGCCGCAGTAAGGGCAGACTGCATAGGACATGTTCTCGATCAGGCCGAGGACTTTGATATTCATCATGGCAGCCATATTGATCGCCTTTTCAACGACCATGGATACGAGCTCCTGGGGACTTGTGACGATGACGATGCCGTCAAGCGGGATCGACTGGAACAGTGTCAGCGGCACATCGCTGGTTCCGGGAGGCATGTCCACGAGCATATAGTCGATATCTTCCCAGAGAACTTCCTGATAGAACTGCTTCAGGATGTTTGCGACCATCGGTCCCCTCCAGATCACAGGCTGGTCTTCCCTCTCCAGCAGCATATTTGTGGAGATCACGCTGATGCCTGTCTTTGTGACTGCAGGGAACAGCACTTCGCCGTTGCCGCATGCTTTTTCCGTGATGCCGAAGGCTTTTGCCTGGGAAGGACCTGTGATATCGCCGTCAAGGACAGCGCATTTGTATCCGTCACGGGTCAGCTGGGCAGCCAGGAGCGACGTAACGAAGGACTTGCCTACACCGCCCTTTCCGGAAACGACGCCGATGATCTTTTTGATCGAAGATGCGCTGTTCGGCTCGATCCGGAAGCCGCCTGCTTTTCTTGCGCCGCAGTTCTCGACACTGCAGCTGTCGCACGCTTTGTTGCATGTTTCGGGATTCTTATTCTCACTCATTTTTTTCACCTCGTTTTCCATCATACAACAAAATAAGGCTTCCTTAAAGCCGTGTGATGGTTATCGAAGGAATGCGAATATGTTATGATTGTATAGCACAAGGAGAATTATTATGGCTGGATATGTAGTAGTCGGAACACAGTGGGGGGATGAAGGAAAGGGAAAAGTAGTTGACCTGCTTGGCTCTGACGTTAATATGGTCGTCCGTTTCCAGGGCGGCAACAATGCGGGACATACCGTTGTCGTGAACGGGGAGAAGACTGTCCTGCACCTGCTCCCGTCCGGCATTCTGAATACGAATGCGTTATGTGTGATCGGGCCGGGCGTCGTCGTGAACCCGTTCGTCCTGTTCAGTGAGATCGAGACGCTGGAAAAAAGAGGCCTCACATGCGGCCACCTGCGGATCAGCGGCAGGGCGCATCTTATCATGCCCTATCATATTCGCATCGATGAACTTGAAGAGATGCGTGCAGGCGACAGGAAGATCGGGACGACAAAGAACGGCATCGGTCCCTGCTATGCGGACAAGTATTCACGCATCGGCTTCAGGGTCTCGGAGCTTGCATCGTTTGACAGCTTCTGCGAAAAGCTGAAGAGCACACTCGCATTCAAGAATGAGATCATTGCGAAGGTCTACGGCGGGACACCGTTCGACTATGAGGAGATGAAGGAACAGTTCCGGACTGTCCGTGAAAAACTCCTGCCGATGATCACCGATGCTGTCGACCTCGTAAACAACGCCCTTGACGAGGACCAGGTCGTCCTCTTCGAAGGCGCACAGGCCAACATGCTGGATATCAATTACGGAACATATCCGTATGTTACATCCAGTTCACCTACAGCGGCAGGCGTATGCGAAGGCGCAGGCGTTTCCCCGCATAAGCTGCAGCACATCATCGGTATTGCAAAAGCATATTCCACGCGTGTCGGTGAAGGCCCGTTCGTGACGGAGCAGATAAATGAGACCGGTGAAAAACTGCGTGAGCTCGGAGCGGAATACGGTGCGACGACCGGAAGACCGAGGAGATGCGGCTGGCTGGACCTCCCTGTAGTACGGCAGGCTGTAAGGATCAACGGCCTTACCGACATTGCCCTCACAAAACTGGATATCCTCAGTGAATTCGATGAGATCCCCGTCTGTATCGGCTACAACATCAGCGGGAAATTCAGGGACAGTATCCCTGCTTCCCTGGAGGATTACTATATCGCCGAACCTGTCTATAAGACCATGCCGGGCTGGAAGACGGATATCTCCGGCGTCCGCACGTTCGATGAGCTTCCCGAAGCATGCCGGAACTATGTCCTCTTTATCGAGGAATACCTGAAAACGCCGATATCGCTCGTTTCCGTAGGACCGGAAAGACATGCGAACATCATCCGCAGGAGCCTGATCTGATGATCGCCGGCATCACAGTCGAGATCTGTGCCGGAAGTCTCAGTGACTGCATCCGCGCAGCTTCCGTACAGGGAACGGACCGGATCGAACTCAACTGTGCGCTGGAGCTCGGCGGACTGACGCCGTCGTATGATACGTTCCTGTCTGCCCGCAAAGCGACGGACAAAAAGATCATCTGCATGGTGCGTCCGCGCGGCGCGGGCTTCGTATACAGCGAAACAGAGAAGGATTCCATGTACAGGGACGCAGAAAACTTTCTGAAAAACGGTGCTGACGGCATCGTATTCGGCTGTCTGGATCCGGACCGTACGATCGATATCCCGTTTACGCAGAAAATGGTGCAGCTGATCTCATCCTATAAAAAAGAAGCAGTATTCCATAAAGCCTTCGATGAGACACCGGATCCGTTCGATGCATGTGAGAAGCTGATCGAATGCGGTATCAGCCGCATCCTGACAAGCGGCCAGAAGGATAATGTCGAAGACGGCATCCCCCTGCTCCGGCAGCTGCAGAGCCGGTTTGGCAGCCGGATCGAGATCCTGCCCGGGGGCGGCGTCAATGAAAAGAACGCTGCATCCGTTTTGAAAAAGACCAGATGCCGTTCGATCCACATGAGCGCGAAGTCATCGGTCGAAGACAGTCCCGGTTCTTACTTCGCCGTCGATCCCGCAAAGATCAGGAAGATCCTCTCCGCACTTGAAAATGCGGCGAACCGCAGGGATCTGACGCGTGACGATACGGCAATGATCCGCAATGACACATTTGAAGAATCCAGATACACATGGCCTGAAGATGACCGCGATCATTGAAAACGCTTACTTTTGAAAATCTTTCATTAATTGATAACTTTTACATATATTTCTGAAAAAATGATGCAAATATGGATAAAACATGCATGCATTATTTTGATTTCTATGGTATATATATATAGAGTTCATACTGTTCGTCCCCCACATAAGAGCAGGATGGGCTCATTTTTTTGGTTTCCGCTTTTGTTCCGCTGTAAATAAAAATGCATTTGCTATAATAAAATGCATGGATGAAGCGGTGACTGTGCCGCAGTGCAGACGGGAGAAAACAACATGGATGACATCATACTCTATACAAAAGATCTGAAAAAAGTCTACAACGGCGATTCACTGAATGCCGTGACTGCCCTCCATGACATCAACATCGAAGTCCGGAAAGGAGAGTTCCTCGGCGTAATGGGACCTTCCGGCTCGGGAAAATCCACATTCATCAATATGATCTCGACAATGGATTACCCGACGGACGGACATGTATACATTTACGGCAAGAATATCATGAAGATGAGCGCCAACGAGATCGGACGGTTCCGTTATGAGAACCTCGGATTCATCTTTCAGGATTTCAACCTTCTGGATACGCATACGGTCTTTGAGAATATTGCCCTGCCGATGACGCTGGCAAAAGCGGATCCGGCAAAGATCGGACCGCGTGTCGAAGAACTTGCAGGAAAACTGAATATCGCGCAGCTGCTGAATAAAACACCTCTGGAATGCTCCGGCGGACAGAGACAGAGAACGGCCATCGCCAGGGCGCTGATCAACGATCCCGGCATCATCGTGGCGGATGAGCCGACCGGTGCGCTGGATTCGGAGAATTCCGAGGAACTGATGGAACTGTTCGAGAAGATGAACCGTGAAGAAGGCACAACGATCGTCATGGTCACGCATGATTCCTATATCGCTTCCTTCACGTCGCGCCTGATCTTTATCCGCGACGGTGCGATCAGCCGTGAGATCACGCGCGGCGATATGGATCAGGATGACTATTTCCGTCAGATCGTCGAGATCAGTTCTGCAGGACGCAGCAGGAGAAAGAAAGCATGATCTTCAAAGAAGCGCTGCGTTCCCTGAAAAACAGTTTCTCAAAAGCAGTGTTTTTCGCCCTGACATTCTATCTCACGACAACACTGCTGTTCGTCTACTTCAATATGGCCGCTGCCGCAACTGCGGGAAAGCCGGAGACCTATGTCAATGCACAGAACCTGGCTGACCTGACGCAGATGCTGGAAAAAGGAAACATGGCGAATCTGATGATGGTCTTCGTCGTTGTCATGTGCGTGATCGACCTGATCTTCTGCAACGATTTCTTCGTAAAGAACAAGGCGAAGGAACTGGGCGTGCGGCTGATCTGCGGCGCGACTTATATCCAGCTTGCCATGTACCTGCTGATCCAGACGGTCGTCCTTATGCTCATTGCGATCCCCCTGGGCATACTCAGCGGATACGGTCTGATTTTTCTTCTGAACAGGCTGCTGGTCTCCTATGGGGAAGAACTGCTGATCACAGTCACTTCCTATGCAGTCGTCGAGTTCATCACCGTAGAATTTATCGTCATCTTCTGGACGACGCTGCTCAACTGCGGCTTTGCCTACAAGAGCGGCGCTGTGCTGCTCTCGGGCGGAAATATCGGTGCAATGAAAGATAAAAGCACATACGGCCTCGGTTCGAAAAAGGGATTCAGGATCCTGATGACCGCTGCGGGCATCGTGTTTGCCCTGCTTCCCCTGTATACATTCTTCCGGGGATCCGGAAGCCTGGCTGTCAGTACGGTGATCGGATGCGTCGGACTGGACCGCATCATCACCGAACTGTTCCTTCCCTTTCTGACGCGCCTTAACCGGAAAAAAGGCATCGCTTCAACGGAAAGAACCGCTTCAAACGGCTTCCTCAGGCGGGACATACTGTTTTCCAAGATCACGGTATATCTCCTCATATGCGATCTGCTGGTGATCCTTACGATGCTGTTCGCACGTGAGAACAGCCGTCTGGAATACCTCCTCATCCTTGTCTCCTATATCAGCGTTTCCATCCTGCAGGCCCTGACGGTCATGTTCAGGCTGGAGACAGATCTGACAGGCAGGGAGAAGCAGTACCGGATCCTTTCACAGATCGGTACTTCCGGAAAAAGCAGAAGCCGGATCATGCATACCGAGATCTCCAAGTATTATCTGTTTGTCTGTTTCCTGCTTGTCCTCTACGGCGGCACGGCGCTGTACTCGCTGTACAGTTCAAACCAGGCTGACGCAGGCCAGATCCTGTTCCTGAGCCTTGCGGCACTGGTACCGCTGTTAATAACCGACGGGATCACAAGGCTGTTCTACAGCCGGATCGTATCTTCCGCAGAATGACTTGAAAAATACCATTGCGCACAATGGTATTTTTTACGGCTGATGGCTCTCGATGAACCATTTGTCCTTTTCCATATAGAGATTGCGCCTTTTCCCGCAGATCATGCAGGCGTACCGGATCCCGCATCCGCCGACCTGCGACGCCCTTCTCTCCACACTCAGGATCTTATCGATCCTGTATTTCTTCCCGTCCTCCCAGTACAGATACAGCGGCGTGATATCACCGTTTCTCTTCTGGTACAGGACAACGTCGATATATCTTTTATACAGTGTCATAAAACATCCATCTTTCTACCCTGAAAATAGCCGACCGGATGGATCGTATGATCATCCTTCACATTGAAATCCGTCAGCTCCCTGTCAACGATCGTGCATGCGCGTTTGACAGAATCGAAGCCGAACCTTCTGCGCAGGTCATCCATTGCCAGGTCTGCCGCAAGCGCCTGTTCATATGTCTTGAACGGCGTGAACAGGTCAGCCTGCCTGAAGCGGCCTGCCGCGGAGAGATGGCTGAGGGATATGCCTACAGCCCGGACAGCGTCATGGAAGTCATAATTCTGCCGGAGGATGCCGACGGCTGCGTCGTGGATCTCCATACTGACATATGTGCGCCGGCTGATCTTCCTTTCCCAGCCGTACCAGTTCATATCCGCCGTACGCAGGGATACGTGCACGACATCCCCTTCAAGGCCGTGTCCGCGCAGTCTGGAAGCGACCGATTCCGAAAGCATATAGAAGACAGGATCCGCTTCCTCAAGGGAATAGACATCATGTACGAGCGTCATGGAATTGCCTACGGATTTCACCTGCCGGAAATGCTCAGTATGCGTGACCGGGCTGGTATCGTCACCGTTTGCGAACGCATGGATGACTTCCCCGGGGACACCGAGATAGCGCTTCAGGTTCTGTACGGGATACTGTGCAAGCTCGCCGATCGTCAGGATGCCGCGGCGATGCAGTTTCCTGTATGTGGCAGGTCCGACATACAGCAGCTCGCTGACAGGCAGCGGCCATACGACCTCGCGGAAGTTGTCCCTCCGGATATCGACCAGCCCGCTCGGCTTGATCAGATCGCTGCCGAGTTTGGCGAAGATCTTGTTCCAGGAGATCCCGATCGAGACTGTCAGTCCGAGTTCTTCAAGCACACGCTTCTGTATCTCTGCAGCAGTACCGTAAGCCGGGCCGAAAAGCTTTTCCGAATCCGTATAATCGATCCACGCTTCATCCAGGCCGAATGATTCCACATGATCGCTGTATTCGCGGTATATATCCTTCACCGCATCTGTATAGTATTCATAGTCCTTGTACGCTGGCGGGATGATCAGGAGATCCGGGCATTTTTCATACGCTTCCCGCAGGCTCTCCCCGGTCTTTACGCCTTTTGCCTTGGCAAGATCGTTCTTTGCAAGGATGATGCCGTGCCTTGTTTCCTCATGCCCGCCGACTGCCATCGGCACAAGCCGGAGTTCCGGGTACTTCATCTCTTCGATCTGCGCATAGCAGTGATTGATGTCGCTGTGGAAAATGATCCTGTCCTTCATCAACCAAATCATACCGC
The DNA here is from genome assembly GCA_024698805.1 of Solobacterium sp. Lineage (GTDB taxonomy): Bacteria > Bacillota_I > Bacilli_A > Erysipelotrichales > Erysipelotrichaceae > Bulleidia. The sequence goes on along the minus strand of JAILQT010000059.1, from coordinate 4,761 downwards.
AGAATTATGCATATATCAATAAATTATGCATAATTTTAAGAGTATACATTTTGTTTCTGCGCATTTTATGTATAATAATATCAGGGAGATCATTATGAAACTGCAGCAGATCATCAGGGATTACCAGGCCAAAACAGGCATGAATGAAAGTGAGATCGCGAGGAAACTGAATATCGCTTCCTCCACAGTCAACCGATGGGCAAGCGGTGACGTGCAGTCGCTGTCCAAGGCGAAGATGGAAAAGCTTTCCGAACTTGTCGGATACAATATCGAACCGATCCTGAAAGGGATGGACATCACGATCCGCCTTCCGGTACTGGGTTATGTCAAGGCAGGCTATGACCTGTTCGCGGAAGAGAATTACCTCGGCGAGGAGGAAGTGTCTCTCGCTGACAGCAAAAAAGGAGACTATTTCCTGCAGATACAGGGCAATTCCATGAGCGGCATCGGCATCATGGATAATTCCTATGTGCTTGTCCGGCAGACCGACCATGTTGCGAGCGGCACGGTCGCCATCGTCATGGTCGGCGATGAGGTCACGGTCAAGAAGGTCATCTATAAAAACAGCATGATGATCCTTGAGGCAGCCAATCCGGAAGTGGAGAACCGTTATTTTACGATGAGCGAAATAAAAGAGCTCCCTGTCCGGGTGATCGGCCAGGTGCTCTCCTGCAAGACATATTTCTGATCCGCGCCGTCCCGTTCTGAAAAAGAACGGATTCCGCATGTACTTTTCCATTCAAAAAGCCTTCGTCATGAAGGCTTTTGTCATTTGATGTTCTCGTTGATGAAGCGGCACGCAGCCAGCGCAGCACATGCGCCGTCCGCAGCGGCTGTCGTCAGCTGGCGTACGGATTTGCGGCGGCAGTCTCCGGCAACGAAGATGCCGGGTGTCTTTGTCAGACACTGTTCATCGGAATCAAAATATCCGTATTCATTCAGATCCGCCACGTCCCTGAACTGTTCGTTCTCGGGGATCAGGCCGATCGCAACGAACAGGCCGTCGCAGACGATCATCTGTTTCTCGCCTGTCGTCCTCTCTTCTGTCTCGATGCCGCGGAAAGAACCGTTCTCTGTCAGAAGCGCTGTGATCTTCATATTCGTGAAACTGCTGACATTCTCTTTTGCGAAGAGCACATCCTGCAGACGGCTCTCACCGGTGAATACCGGAAGATCCTGCACCATGATGACCCTGCTGCATTTTTCTGCCAGGAGGATCGCTTCCTGCAGCGCGGAGTTGCCGCCGCCTGCTACGCAGACTGTCTTGCCGGTGTAGAAATCACCGTCGCATACCGCGCAGAAGGAGATGCCTTCCCCGACGAGGTCTTCCTCGCCTTCAAGGCCGAGCATCCGGTGTTTGACGCCGGTCGCGATGACGACCGCCCTGCTTTCGTATGTGCTGCCCTCTTCGGTCCTGACGACCCTGCGCATGCCGATACTTTCGACTGCACATACGGTCTCGATCTCGAAATCAGCACCCTGGGCGATGATCTGGTCGAACAGTCTGTCCGCGAATTCGGTGCCGCTCATGGAAAGCGTGCCGGGATAGTTCTCAACTTTCGGCGAATGCGTGATCTGCCCGCCGAAGCCTTCCTTTTCGATCACCAGCACGGTCTTCCCGTTGCGAAGCGCATAGAGGGCTGCTGTCATGCCGGCGGGGCCGCCGCCGACTACGATCATATCATACAGGGGCATGTTCAGCTCCTCATCAGCCAGCCCTTGATATCGGACACGCCGCGGAATTTGTCAAAACCGTGATCCTTCAGGACAACGAGCGTAGGTGCCTGCTTGACGCCGTATTTCTCGACCAGCTCGCGCTCTTCGTTCGCATTGAGTGTGCTGTAGGTGATGCCTGCCCTTTCCAGCAGCGCTGCTGCCGCTTTGCAGTTGGGGCATGTCGGCGTCTTGAACAGGAGGATACGGTCATTGAGCGATGCCGTGCCTGTCTCAGCCTGTACGGCTTCCGCAGTTTTTTCCTGTACGTCAACGGGTGCCGGGTTCGGTCCGCTGTGCTTAAGTACGGAATGCGCAACGTTGTAGACCCTGCGGTCCTTGAATTCCTGTGCCTTGCCGTCGTTCCAGTTCTGCACGGGTCTGTAATAACCGGTGATGCGGCTGTAGACTTCCGTCTTCTGACCGCACAGCGGGCAGATATACTGCTCGCCGGACAGATAACCGTGGTCGCGGCATACGGAATATGTCGGGGACATCGTGTAGTACGGCAGCTTGTAGTTCTCAGCGATCTTGCGGACAAGGTTCGCTGCTGCTTTCCAGTCAGGCAGTTTCTCACCGAGGAATGCATGGAATACCGTTCCGCTGGTGTAGAGGGTCTGCAGGTCGTCCTGGATATCCAGGGCGGAGAATACATCTTCTGTATAGCCTACAGGCAGGTGTGAAGAGTTCGTATAGTACGGCGTGCCGTTCATATTCGCTGTGATGATATCCGGGAATGTCTCCTTGTCATGTTTTGCGAAACGGTATGTCGTAGATTCTGCCGGTGTTGCTTCGAGGTTATACAGGTCGCCGTATTTTTCCTGATAGTCGGAAAGACGCTCGCGCATGTGGTTGAGCACGTCGCGGGTGAAGCGCTGTACTCTTTCATCCGTCAGGTCTGCACGCAGCCATTTCGCATTGAGGCCTGCTTCGTTCATGCCGATGAGGCCGATCGTTGAGAAATGGTTGCTGAATGTGCCGAGATATCTCTTTGTATACGGATAGAGTCCCTGTTCAAGCAGTGTCGTAATGACAGTACGCTTTGTCTTCAGGCTGCGTGCGGACAGATCCATCAGATCATCCAGACGCTTGTAGAAGTCTTTTTCATCCGCAGCGAGATACGCGATGCGGGGGATATTGATCGTAACGACGCCGACGGAACCGGTAGATTCACCGGAGCCGAAGAAGCCGCCGGACTTCTTGCGCAGTTCACGCAGGTCCAGACGCAGACGGCAGCACATCGAACGGACGTCGCTCGGTTCCATATCCGAGTTGATATAGTTGGAGAAGTACGGCGTACCGTATTTCGCTGTCATCTCGAACAGGAGCTTGTTATTCTCAGTTTCCGACCAGTCAAAGTCCCTTGTGATGGAATATGTAGGGATCGGATACTGGAAGCCGCGGCCGTTCGCATCGCCTTCGATCATGATCTCGATGAAGGCTTTGTTGACCATATCCATTTCCTTCTGGCAGTCGCCGTATGTGAAGTCCATCTCCTTGCCGCCGATGATCGCCGGAAGGTTCTTCAGGTCATTCGGTACTGTCCAGTCAAGCGTGATATTGGAGAACGGTGCCTGTGTGCCCCAGCGGCTCGGTGTGTTGACGCCGTATACGAAGGACTGCACGCACTGTTTTACCTGGTCCTGTGAAAGATCATCGACTTTGACGAACGGTGCGAGATATGTATCAAAGGAAGAGAATGCCTGTGCGCCTGCCCACTCGTTCTGCATAATGCCGAGGAAGTTGACCATCTGGTTGCAGAGTGTGGAAAGATGCTTTGCAGGTGCAGATGTGATCTTGCCGGGAACGCCGCCGAGGCCTTCCTGGATCAGCTGCTTCAGGCTCCAGCCTGCGCAGTAACCTGTCAGCATCGACAGGTCGTGGATATGGATCGCCGCACTGCGGTGCGCATTTGCGATCTCATCATCATAGACTTCGCTCAGCCAGTAGTTCGCTGTGATCGCGCCGGAGTTGGACAGGATCAGACCGCCTACGGAATATGTGACTGTGGAGTTTTCCTTTACCCTCCAGTCATTGATGCGGAGATAGTTGTCTACGAGGTCTTTATAGTTCAGCAGCGTGGAATTGACATTACGCACTTTCTCGCGCTGTCTGCGGTACAGGATATATGCTTTCGCGACATCAGAATATCCGGATTCGGACAGGACTTTTTCAACACTGTCCTGGATATCTTCAACATTGATCAGCCCGTTGCGGATCTTGCTTTCGAAATCTGCCGTTACGTGCAGCGAGATCAGATCGATGACTGAAGGATGATATTCTTTCTGAAGCGCTTCAAACGCCATTGTGATGGCGGAACTGATCTTCTTGATATTGAAATCTACGATCTTTCCGTCCCTTTTTACTACCTGATACATTCTTCCTCCTTACAATAAGATCTTTCGATCCTGCGGCAGCGGGCAGCCATGCGTATAAAATGTTTCGTGCATTTCTGCCACGAAACATCCATCTTTCCGATAAGCGCTGTTGCCGGTAAATGCCCGCAGCCTTTCTTACATGAAGTACTTTACCACCCGTGAAAAGTACCGTCAACCATTATGAACCAAAATACTTGGAAATCCAATCATTTTTTAAAAGACAAGAATTTCACATATTTTTTTCATGATTTCTTTCATTCCAGACCGCGGATCTGCGTATCCGGGACATAGTCTCTCATGATCTTTTCATACTCCCGCATTGCCTCTGCAGACGGTGCGTGAAGCCCTTTGAAAGGCACGGTATCCCTGTCCGTGAAGCACTGCAGGTAATAATGACGGGCGCCCCGGATCATTTCCCCGATCGCATGGAAATCCGCCGCCTCATGGAATTCGCCCACGACGGTCGTACGGAATTCATAGTCGATATCCGATTCTTTCAGCAGCCGGATGCTCTCCAGCACAGGCGTCATATCAAATCGGGCCAGTCCCGCAGTCTGTGCGTATTTATCCGGACTGTTCTTGATATCCATCGCTGCATAATCAACCAGCTGTTCATCCAGGAGCTTCTTCAGCATCTCCGGATGGCAGCCGTTCGTATCGAGCTTGATCC
>JAILQT010000008.1 GCA_024698805.1 Solobacterium sp. | reverse complement strand
GGAAAAAAATTTCCTTTCCCTGTCAAGAGGGTAATCCGTGTCGCTGCGTCAAGGGCTTTTGCGGCATAAATGCCGGCCCCACTCTGTTCCGCCGGCTTTATTCCACAATCCCCTGGGTCCGTTCCCGCTCCTTTCCGTTTACCCATACTCAGCGCAACTCTTTGATTGTCGTGTGTTTGTAAAACTTATTGCAACACAGGGGTTGCGTTAAGTTTTTCTATTCACAGCAGGAAGGCATATTTTACCGTGACTGTTTATTCGAATTGCTGTTTTTGGTATAATATTACGGCTGATAAGGAGTTATCGATGTTTTTAAAGCGTATTGAAATGCAGGGATTCAAATCCTTTGCGGATAAAACAGTCATATCGTTCGAACATCCGATCACAGGTGTCGTCGGACCGAACGGCTGCGGGAAATCCAATATCGCTGACGCTGTGCGCTGGGTCCTGGGTGAACAGAGCGCCAAGAGCATGCGAGGCGAAAGGATGAACGACGTGATCTTCGCGGGCAGTGCCGACAGAAGGCGCGTCAATATGGCTGAAGTTACCCTTGTATTCGATAATAGTGCAAAAGTACTAAATGACGCTGCCGATGAGATCGAAGTCACGCGCAGGCTCTACCGTGATTCCGGCGATGCGGAATACCTGATCAACAGGAAACCCCGCAGGCTGAAGGATATCGTCGAACTCTTCCTCGATACAGGTCTCGGCAAGGATTCCCTCAGCATCATCTCGCAGGGCAATATCATTTCGTTTGCGGAAGCCAAGCCGCTGGAGAGAAGGGGCATCTTCGAAGAGGCTGCAGGCGTAGCCAAATATAAGAAACGGAAGCTTGAATCCCTGTCGCACCTGGAACGCACGAAAACGAACCTTGAGCGTTCGCAGGATATCCTCGCTGAACTGGAGAAGCAGGTATCCCCCCTGAAAAGACAGGCCAGGAAGGCAGAGATCTACAGGGAAAAGAAAAAGCGTCTCGAGGAGATCGAGATCACGGTCCTGGTCAATGAGATCGACAGGATGAACGAAGATATCGAATCCGCGAAAAAGACGCTGTTCGATATCGACAGCGAAGTGACGATGCTGAAGACGAACATCCAGGTCAACGAACTTCGCGTCGCGGAAACGAGGAAGAACATCCAGGAGACAGACCGGAAAGTCAACGACCTCCAGGAAGAACTGATGAACAACTTCAGCCGCGTCGAAGCGCTGGAACACAGGCGCACGGAGCTTGATGAAAGAAGGAAATATATCGTCGAGACCGGCAGCGCGAAGCAGAAGGCGAAGGAACTTACCGCGCTTCTCGATACGGCAAAGTTTGAATATGACGACCGAAAGAAACGTCTTGATGCGCTGAACACGCAGATGAAGCTGCTGAGCACGCAGCTCAACTATGCGGCGCAGGAGATCGTTGAAAAGACGTCGCAGTACGAATCCGCTTCGAACAGGCAGCGCGTGCTGGAGAACAGGAAAAACGTGCTCGAACAGCTGATGCGTGATCCGTTTACGAACCTCGGCGGCGTGCGTACGGTCATTGAGAACCGGCAGGTGCTGCACGGCATCCTCGGCGTCATCGGCCAGATCTTCGAAGTGAAAAGCGGCTATGAGGAGGCTGTATCCACAGCCCTCGGCGGGGCGATGAACAACATCGTAACGAGCGACGAGCACGCTGCCAGGGAAGCGATCCGTTTCCTGAACCGCAACATGAGCGGCAGGGCCACATTCCTGCCCCTGACTGTATGCAGACCCAGGTATATCACAAGGGAGAATCTCTTTGTCTGTCAGAATATAAAGGGCTATCTCGGTGCCGCGATCGACTTCGTATCGTTCGATGAACGGTTCCGGCCTGTGGCTGAAAGCCTGCTGCAGAACGTCATCGTAGCCGATTCCATGGAGAGCGGCAATGAGCTGTCAGCCGCGACGAAGCGCATGTACAAGATCGTTACGCTCGGCGGCGAAGTCATCCACCGCGGCGGCTCGATGACCGGCGGCAAGACACGCCATGATACGAATATCATGACGATGCGCCGCGAACATGACGAAGTCGCGATGCAGCTGGATTCCGCAAAGGCAAAAGCGGAGCTGTCACTGAAGGAGATGCGGGAAGCGCAGAAAGCACGTGAGGGCATCTCGGCAGAGATGCAGACGAAGCGCGTGGATATCGCTTCGCTCGAACCGGTCGTCGAAGCCAAGCTGGCCAAATACGAACGGCTCAAGAATGAATACTCCCTCCTGCATACGGAAGGGGAGGAGAGCGCGGATGCGCATATCGACGAACTGATCGTCAGCCTGAACAAGGCCTATTCCCGCCGTGACGAGATCACTTCGCAGCTGAAGTCGCTGCGCCAGTCACGCGTGCAGGAAAGCGCCGATGCGGACAGGAAAGACGCCCAGCTGCGGCAGATGCGTAAAGACCTTTCCTTTGCGGAAGCGTCCATGAACGCTGTCAAGATCGACCAGGGCAAGCTGGAAACGCGCATGGAGACAAGCCTCTCCAGGCTTGCGTCGGAGTATAAGCTCACCTATGAGTTCGCCCGTGAGAAGACCATCGAGACGGACATGGAAGACGCGCGTGAAGAAGTTGCACTGCTGCGTTCCGAGATCCAGCGTCTCGGCAATATCAACATGAACGCTCCCGAGGAATACAGCGAGATCAATGAGCGTTATGAATCACTGAAAGCCAATATCGAAGAACTGACAGCGAGCAGGGACAAGATCCTCTCCGCGATCGATGAGATGGACCGTGTCATGAAGAAGCAGTTCTCCGCGATGTTCACGAAGATAAATACAGAGTTCAGCGAGATATTCCGCTCGCTCTACGGCGGCGGCAAGGCCTCGCTGGTCCTGCTCGATCCTTCGGATATCCTGAATACAGGCATCGATATCGATGCCCAGCCCCCGGGGAAGAACGTACAGAACAACATGCTGTTCTCCGGCGGTGAAAAGAGCCTGATCGCATTATGCGTACTGTTTGCGATCCTGAAGGTCAAGCCTGTACCCCTTGTCATCCTCGATGAGGTCGAGGCTGCCCTGGATCCGAGCAACGTCGAGCGTTTTGCGCAGTATCTGCATAACTATACAGACCGTACGCAGTTTATCGTCGTGACGCACAGACAGGGCACGATGGAACGTGCCGACGTGCTCTACGGCGTGACGATGCAGCAGCAGGGCGTCAGCCAGATGCTGAAAGTTGAGCTGGAGGATGCCAAGAAGATGGCTGAACCGGCGGAAGGAGAAAAGAGATCATGAGTTTTCTCAGTAAACTGAAAGAAGTATTCACGAAAAAAGAAGACAAGGCCGTATACCTGAGCGGTTTCCAGAAAGCCAAGCAGACGTTCGGTGACCAGCTGAACCAGCTGGAATATGACTTCAAGGGCGTGGATGACGCGTTCCTCGAGGAACTGACGATCATCCTGCTGGAAAGCGATGTCGGTATCGAAACAGCCGACCTGATCTGCGACAAACTGAAGGCGAAAGCTGATGAATACCCGCAGATCACGTTCCACTGGACGATGAACTTCCTGATGGAGATCATGAAGGGCATCTATGAGGAAGTACCGGATGAACCGATCCGTTACAACGAGAACGGGACGACCGTCATCCTGCTGGAAGGCGTCAACGGATCCGGCAAGACGACATCGGCCGCAAAGCTCGCGAATATGTATATGAAGCAGTCGAAGACAGTCGCTTTCGTCGCTGCGGATACGTTCCGTGCCGGTGCGATCGAACAGCTCGCAAAATGGGGTGAAAGGCTGGATGTGCCGTGCATCAAGGGCCGTGAGAACGGCGACCCGTCCGCAGCGATCGTAGACGGCTGCCGCTTCGCCAAAGAGCACAACATCGACATCCTTCTGTGCGATACAGCCGGCAGGCTGCAGAACAAGGTCAACCTGATGAACGAGCTCGCGAAGATGAACCGTGTAGCTTCCAGGGAGATCGAAGGTGCACCGCACAACACATGGCTGGTACTGGATGCCACAACAGGCCAGAACGGTCTTGCGCAGGCTGAGATCTTTGCCCAATCGACGACGCTCAGCGGCATTATCCTGACCAAGATGGACGGAACTGCCAAGGGCGGCATCGTCCTTGCGATCAAGCATAAGCTCCATCTTCCCGTCCTGTTCATCGGCCTCGGCGAGCAGCCGGAAGACCTCAGACCGTTCGATGTGGATTCCTATCTGTACAGTATTTCCGAAGGCCTGAACCATGGAGAATAAGATTTATACCAATGCTCTTCTGGATTTTTATGGTACACTTTTAACAGAGAAACAGCGCAGGATCTGCGATTATTATTTCAATGAAGATTACTCCCTGCAGGAGATCGCAGAGATCGAACAGATCAGCCGCAGTGCTGTTCATGATGTCGTGCGCCGCGCCAGGAACGAGATGGAGGCATATGAAGAGAAGATGTCGCTGTATAAGAATTACAGAAAGCGCATGAAGCTCTATCAGAAGATCAAGGCATTCGGCATAAAGGAGATCAATGATCTTACAGATCAGTGCATAGACACAGAAACCAACGAAGGAGAAAATTATGAGTAAGGTTATTTCAGTCAATTCAGGTTCATCATCACTTAAGTTCCAGCTGTTTGACATGCCCAGTGAGACTGTTCTCGCATCCGGCCAGGCTGAGCGCATCGGACAGGACATGGGTGCTTTCACGATCAAATTCGACGATCAGAAGAAAGAAATGAAGCTTCCCATTCCCAACCACAAAGTCGCCGTCAATATCCTGCTGGAAGAACTGACAAAGAACGGCATCGTTGCATCCCTCGATGAGATAAAGGGCGCAGGCCACCGCATCGTCCAGGGCGGTGCTTACTTCGACCAGTCCGTCGTTGTCGATGAGAAGGTCGTCGATATCGTCGACGAGCTCGCAGAACTCGCTCCGCTGCACAACGCGGCACACCTGGTCTGCTACAAGGCATTCGCGGAAGCTCTTCCCCAGATCGGTCATGTATTCGTATTCGATACAGCATTCCATCAGACGATGGGACCGGAATCCTATCTGTTCCCGGTACCGTATGACTGGTATACACAGTACAAGATCAGAAGATACGGCGCACACGGCACAAGCCACCAGTATGTAAGCAGGCGTGCTGCCGAACTGATGGGAAAGAAGCCTGAAGATATCAACGTTATCTCCTGCCACCTCGGCAACGGCGCATCCATCACAGCGATCGAAAACGGCAAGGTCATCAACACATCCATGGGTCTGACACCCCTGGGCGGTATCATGATGGGCACAAGGTCCGGCGATATCGACCCGACAGTCGTCTTCTACATGATGAAGAAGCTCGAATGCACACCGGATGAGATGGATACATTCCTGAACAAGCGTTCCGGCATGCTCGGCGTTTCCGGCATCAGCTCCGACGCGAGAGACATCCAGGCTGCCCTCGAAGAAGGCAACGAAAGAGCGAAACTGACAGTCGACCTCTATACGAACAGGGTCATCAACGTTGTCGGCGGCTATTATATGCAGCTGGGCAAGACAGACGCTATGGTATTCACGGCCGGTCTCGGCGAGAACGATGCCCTCATGAGGGAAAGGATCCTGAAGAAGCTTGAAAAGGGCATGGGCCTGTCCATTGACTATGAGCTCAACAGATCCACACGCGGCAAAGAATGCCTGATCTCCAAGCCTGAATCCGATGTCGCTGTCTATGTTATCCCGACAAATGAAGAAGTCGTCATTGCCAGGGATACAGTCAGGCTGCTCGGTCTGTAATGGATTTCAGCGAACTGACCTGTTATATCGAACAGGCAGATACGATCACATTGTTCCGTCATGCGAACCCCGACTGCGATGCATCGGGGTCGCAGTTCGGAATGAAGAACTGGCTGAATACGAATTATCCCGATAAGAAAGTCTATGCGATCGGAAATGATGTCAATTCGCAGTCTTATTTCGGTGATTCCGATACAGTCAGTGACGATGTGATCAAAGGGAGTCTGGCGATCGTACTGGATACAGCCAATATCGGGCGCATCGATGATCCAAGGGCTCTTACAGCTTCCAGGATACTGAAGATCGATCATCATCCGGATTATGAACCGTTCGGTGATGATAAGTATGTGGATGTGAAAGCTGCAGCCACATGCGAGATCCTGGCTGACTATTTCCACTGGACAGGAAAAGAGATCAGCCATGAGACAGCCGTATGTCTGTATAAGGGTATCCTGACAGACACACTGTGCTTCAGGACAAGCAACACCACCAGCAATACACTGCTGGCTGCTTCCTATCTTGCGGCATGCGGTCTGAACATACCTGAGATCAACAGGGATCTGTTCGATCAGGACCTGCATGATTTCCGCGTGGCATCTTATATCCGCGCAAACGTCACCATACATGACCGTTTTGCCTATCTCATCATTCCGTACAGGACGCTGCAGGAATGGCAGCTGACGCCTTCACAGGCCAGGAATTTCATCGATGAGATCGGGCATGTGACGGACTTCACGGTATGGGCGATCATTACGGAAAACGATAAGGGACTGTATGACGGCTCGCTGCGTTCGAAATATGCGGACATCAGCGTAACCGCCAGGAAGTTTGGCGGCGGCGGTCATAAGAATGCCTGCGGCGTCAAGGATCTTGAAGAGAAGACCATGTACAGCCTGCTTGAGGAACTGTACATGACCTCCGGAAAGGATTGATTATGAATTATACGAAATTAATGCGGACAGCACTGGCTGCGTCAATGCTTCTGGGCATTGCCGGATGCCAGTCAAAGAAAACAGCACCGTCTTCTGTAGCCTCTGTAGAAGAGGAAGAAGTTGTTGTAACGGAAGAACCGGTTGAAACGGAAACAGCTGAAGAAGAGATCGAAGAAAGGACTGCACCTCCCGAAGGTACATATTTCTCCGAACTGACCGGCGAACCGATCGATGAGAAACTCAAAGACCAGAGACCCCTGGCAGTCAGTGTCGACAATGAGATCCTTGCGTATCCCCATTTCGGCGTAGCGACATACGGCGATATCGTTTATGAGATGGTAAACTCCCAGGAGAACGGCAGGATCACCAGGATGATGGTCATGGTCAAAGACTGGGAAAACATCGACCAGATGGGTTCGATCCGCTCCACGAGGGACACGAACGTCATCCTGCAGGGTGAATGGAACTCCATCCTGTGCCATGACGGCAGCTCCGATACAGCAGTGCCTTATTTCTCCAGGGATTATGCACGCGATCATTTCTCAGCGACGTTCTCCCGCGTCAAGAACGGAAAGGCATGGGAATTCACCGAATATATCATGCCCGGCGACCTCGACAAGAACTTTGAGATGCTCGGATGCTCCAGGACGTATACAAGTCTGAAGCCGGATGTGGATTCGCATTACAATTTCGTTGATTACGCATCGGAAACGATGACGGATGAAAGCCTTGATAAAGCTGTCCGTGTCGATCTGCCTTTCCCGCATAACAAGACATACCTCCTGTTCAATGAAGGAACGCAGACATATGATTATTACTGCTACGGCAAGCTGCACCAGGACGGTCAGAATGACAAAGTGCTCTCCTTTGAGAATCTCCTCGTTCTGAATATCCCGATGTCCGTCATTGATGAAAAGGCACATGTCCTCTACGACGTGATCGGTGAAGGAAACGGATACTATATGTCCAGGGGTCATATGATCCCCATCACATGGAAGAAGACTTCCGACTATGATATCACAAGATACTACGATGAGAACGGCGATGAGATCGAGATGAACCGCGGTAAGATCTATATCGGATTCGTGCCTTCGGATTCATGGGACCAGCTGATCATCAACAAGACGGAAGAAACAGCCGAACCGGAAGAATCGGAAACAGAAGAGTCCGATACAGAAAACTGAATTAACTGTGTTTTTCGAAGATCCCGCAGAATCACTGCAGGATCTTCTCTTTTTTTGAGAGAATGCCGTATTTTTTGCGTCATATAGGGCAGGAGGGGAGTATGCATGACGATGAGATCATAGAACTGTTCTTCAACAGGGATGAACAGGCTGTAAGCCAGTGCAGTGCAAAATACGGCAGTTACTGCATGATAGTCGCAGACCATATCCTTTCCGACCGGGAAGATGCAGCAGAATGCGTGAATGACACATGGCTCGCCGCATGGAATACCATACCGCCTGAGAGGCCGCGGTTCCTGAAGAACTATCTTGCCGGCATTACACGCAATACCGCACTCAGCCTGTATCGGAAAAAACATGCACAGAAGCGCGGCACGAATACCGGTATGATCCTGGATGAACTGCTGGAGGTCACCGGTACTCCCTCGAATGTGCAGGATGATTTTGACCGCAGCCGCCTGGCGGAAACGATCAATGCTTTCCTTGCCCGGCAGAAGAAAAAGGAAAGATCCTGTTTTGTGCGGAGGTATTACTTCTGTGAAGAGATCGGTGAGATCGCTTCCAGATACGGCATGTCAAAACATGCGGTCACAGTAACACTCAGCAGGATCCGGGAGAAATTGAGGGACCATCTCAGAAAGGAGGGTTATGAAGTATGAATCCGTATGACCTTTTTGAAGCTTTCAGCCGGCTGGATGACGAATATATCGAAGAAAGCAATGAGAGCCGAAAGAAACAGTCATTCCGGCTCCTGTATGCACTGCCGCCTGCGGCAGCGATGCTCGCAGCTGCCGTGATCCTGCCGAAGGTCATGACAGCGCCGCAGATGCCTGTCAGCGGTGCAGACGGTGCAGGTGCCCCGGCTGCACATGCGGATGAGACGGCATATGAGGACCGTACCGGAACCTGGCTGCATGTCTATGAAGGACCGATGCTGCCGATCTCGATCAGCGGCGATCCGAAAGACTTAACCGTAGAAAGAGATATCACGTTTGACTGCTCGCCGTATACGGATGCCTGGCATTCCATTGATGATATCGTCAGTGAATGGACGGATGATGGCGGGAATACATCAGAAGAAGAGATTGCGGCTGTCAGGAACACGATAGAAAACATGTACCCGGAAGGGGGATACAGCAGTTATGAAAATGCGCTGCTGATCCATGACACTTACAGCGTCATCAGCAGTGAAGACAGGAAAGCACAGGTCTATGTACCGTTTATTTCAAGTTACAGGGATCTGGAAGCAGATATACCTGTCCTTACGGTAAACGGCGAAGAGATCGGATACTCACTTGAACCGGGCAGGAATGCTTACCAGAAAGCGGATGAAGACGGCATGAACATCCAGAACTATACGGACTGGAAGAGCTACGCGCGTCTGATCGGCAGTGGTGCATATGAAAATGCAGCTGCTGTATCAGATACTGCTTCAATACCTGTTAAGATCTACAGATTCCATGACGTATACAGCGACAGGAATACCGGAATGATCACCGTTGATTACAAAAAAAATGAGAACTCCCTGGTTTTGACATACGGATTCCATGCCTTCAGCAGCAATGCGGATACGAACAGATATACGGCATCCTTTGCGATCCCGGATGACTATACCCGCAAAGATCTCAGCGAATTCTATATCATAACAACAGGTAACGGACTTTCTTCCTATGAATTATTTTCCGACCAGGAAGAAGGTACCTGGAGCTGCGAAGTAGAGGAGTATGACGGGGAGCTGTTCAGGATCATCCGGCAGCTGGCGGAACACTATCTCAGCATGCCGTCCCATCAGGAATATAACATCGACCCGCATATGTTCGCAGTGTCCATCTATGACGATATGACAGCCAAAGGCGTCATAACGGATACAGCCATCCGCCGATATACCGGCATGCTGGAGATCAATTTTGAAGATACGCTGTCCATGGACCGGATCATGTTTCTGCGCACATACATAGATCTGCACAAAAATGAAACAGCAGAATTCAAAGTACGCTATAAAAAGAAAGGTTCCTATACAATAGAACTGGCGGATGAATGGGAAGAAAACCGGCCGTCCATGCACTGTTATGAACTGACGCCGAAAGCAGGCACATCACTGGAATTTGCGAAACTCAGCGCAGAACTTACGAATTATCAGGACATCAATATCACTGCGAATAATTTCGGTTTTGATACGGAACAGAATATCACATCCGTGATCCTTGATCCGATCAAAGAGTACTATTATCTCGAGATCGAAAAGAAGATCCCGGAAGAGGGTGAATAATATTTGTGATATTTATCACATATAGTATTTTGAATCCTGCAGTATGATCAGGTTCAGATGCAGCAGTCTC
>JAILQT010000108.1 GCA_024698805.1 Solobacterium sp. | reverse complement strand
CCCTGGAAGTCAGTGCGGAATCGATCACGATATCCAGTTCGCCGATCCGTCTTTCATCGACGGTCACTTCGATCTTGCCGGCAGTCATGCCGTCCGCTTCGATCTCCATGCAGAAAAGCGTATTCTCACCGATCATGCCGGTACGGATGCCCTCCGTGTACCGGGCCGTACTGATCGGATCGAGCGGGACCGGTATCCGCACAAGGCAGTACGTCTGATCGACGCGGGAATACAGGTCTTCCAGTGCGTCTGTCCCTTTATTCCATTTCAAAAGTCCAACCATAATTATATTGTACACATAATGCTTCAGCGTGTCTCAGCGAATACCCCTGCGGAAATCATCGATCTGCTTTTCGATCATCGTATAATCCCTTTCAAACAGTTCCGCCGATATCTCCTCATGAAGCCGCTCCGCTTCGATCTTCTCCAGGATCTTCTCCTGCACGAATTTTTTCGATCTCTCCCTGTACCGGAACATGCCGTTCCTCTGCTGGATTTCCGCCAGTTCGGGGCGCCATAGGATCGACAGCTTGTTCTTCAGCGCGCATTTCGGGTTTCGGCGCGGCAGCCGGACGATATAGAAATCCGCCTTCCCGTCTACGACCTCCATCGAGATGATGCCCCAGTGCTCCGGCACATGTTCCGCGGCATGGTGCGCGTGGGTGCTGCCGGCAGCGATAAAATTATAATCAAAGAACTTATTGTAGTTCCTGACCTGCGCAGGCAGACGTGTATATGTGTCCGCGTCGCTTTTGATCTCGATGCCGTACAGTGCGTTCGGCGTCACCATCACGATGTCCGCACGTGCGCGCCCGACCGTGAGCTCCTCCAGGAACCTCACCCTTCCGTAGCAGTTTTCCAGGAATTCAAACAGGTCTTCCCGGATGTCCCTGTCATGCCTGATATGTTCACTCATGAGGCAATTATAAAAGAAAAACCGCTTTCGCGGTCAGAATTCCTGATAGATCTGCTTCAGTTCATCGAGCAGGTCGGTGTGATTGAAGTCACAGCGGTAGATAAAATGCGTCTCGAGCTTCATGTCAAGCCCTTCGACCGGCAGACCGGTCAGTTTTTTCTTCTTGATCTCGGCACTGCATGCGCTCTTTGCCAGAACGGATACCCCGTAGCGTCTGCGCACCATGTCCTTGATCGTTGCGATATTATCCGCTTCGAGTATGATGTTGAATTCCTCGAGGTTGATATTCCTGCTCTCCAGTGATGAGGCAAGCATATTCGATGTGCCGGAATTCGGCAGCCTCAGTATCAGCTTTTCACCGCGGATATCATCGATCGTAACACACTTCTTCTGTGACAGCGGATGATCCGGCCAGAGCACCAGCAGCAGTCTGTCCGTATCGAGCAGCGTGCTGGCCAGGGAGGGATCCGTCGGCTTTCCCTGCGCGATCGCAAAATCCAGTTCAAAATTCTTCAGTTTGTTCTGCAGAACCGTTTTATCTGCCGTGATCAGCTTCATGCGGATCCCGGGTTTGATATTGGCATACTTGGCCAGTGCTTCAGCAGCCGCGCTGCTTTCCACACTGTGGGTGATGCCGATCTTCAGCGACAGGATGCCGCTGCCGTCATTTTTCAGTTTTTCTTTCAGATTGTTGTACTGTGACAGCATTCCCCGGCAGCACTCCACCGTCATCTCGCCTTCCCTCGTGAGGATCAGGCGGTTGCCGATCCTTTCAAAGATCCGTATGCCCATCTCTTTTTCCAGAGCCCGGATCTGCTGGCTTACGGCGGGCTGCGTGAGATTCAGTTCTTTCGATGCCTTCGTATAATTGCCGGATTCGGCTGCCTTCAGCAGTGTATAGACCTTTGCGTCGAGCATTCCCCTTATTCCTTACCGTTCCAGCAGTATGTGCACAGCCTGTCTGCCGGAAGCCCTGTAGCTTTGATGATGTCATCAAGCCTTGCGAATTTCAGCGAAGAGAATTTCATCTGTTCGCACATCTTATCAAGCATCCTGTGGTATCTGTCGCTGTCCGGATCCGCATAGTCATCCAGAATGACCCTGTCCACGTTCTCGCCCTCTTCCTGGGCGATGATGCGTCTGGCGATCAGTTCCATGTCCGAAGTCGCACGTGAAAAACTGATGTATTTGCAGCCGAACATGATCGGCGGGCATGCAGGCCTGACATGGACCTCTTTCGCCCCGCTCTCATAGAGGAATTCGGTAGTCTCCCGGAGCTGCGTGCCCCTGACGATGGAGTCGTCGATCAGGATCATCCTGCGGTCCTGGATCAGTTCCTGTACAGGGATCAGCTTCATCTTCGCGATCAGGTTGCGCTTTGACTGCATCGTAGGCATAAATGAACGCGGCCAGGTCGGCGTATATTTGATGAACGGCCTTGCGTAAGGGATCCTTGATTCATTGGAATAACCGATCGCATGGGCAATACCGGAATCCGGCACGCCGGCAACGATATCGATATCATCCGTGGTCATGTCATCCCTCTGGGCAAGATAATTGCCGCATCTGTAGCGCATGCCTTCGACAGTCACACCCTCATAGACGGACGGCGAATAGCCGTAATAGGTCCAGAGGAACGTACAGATGCGCATCTTGTTTCCGGCATCGGCAAGTACGCGGATACCGTCCGCAGTCATGACGTCGATCTCGCCGGGACCGAGTTCCTTATAATAGGAATACCCCAGTTTCTGGAAGGAGAAGGATTCAAATGCAGCGCAGAAGCCTTCCTCTTTTTTCCCGATGATGATCGGGGTCCTTCCGTACCTGTCCCTGGCGCAGTAGATGCCTTTGGCCGTCAGCAGCAGCAGCGACATGGATCCGTCGATCAGCGACTGTGCGTACTGTATGCCTTCGATCAGGTTGTCCTTCTGGTTGATGATCGATGCGACAAGCTCTGTTTTGTTGATATCGCCGCCGCTCATCTCCAGGAAGTGCGTCTGGCTGTTTTTGAATATCTCGGAAACGATCTCTTCCGTATTATTGATGCGTCCTACCGCCGCGATCGCAAACGTACCGTGATGGGATCTGACGATCAGGGGCTGCGGATCATAATCCGAGATGCAGCCGATGCCCATCTGCCCTTCCATATCGTTTACGTCATGGCTGAATTTCGTCCGGAACGGTGAATTCTCGATATTGTGGATCGCACGGTTGAAGCCGTCTTTACCCAATACTGCCATTCCGGCCCTCCTTGTGCCGAGATGGGAATGATAGTCTGTACCGTAAAACACGTCAAAGACACAGTCTTCTTTCAGTGCTGCCGCAAAGTAACCGCCCATAAGTACCTCCGTATCCGTTGTAAAAACAACGTGTGCATTATAGCACAGTATAAAAAAAATTTATATTTATTTTATAAGACAATTTAAATGTCTTTCCCTCGCATTCCCGGCCGGGAAACAATACAATATCGGTAAGGAGGCTGATATGGCAGAGATCAATTTTGAAGCTTACGCGAAAAAAGCGCTGGCAGCTGTGAAGGAAAGTCCCGCGAAACTGAAGGAGATCGTTTCCAGTAATGAGGCCCTGAAAAAAGTGCTGGGCGATGACGGGAAACTCTCAATGGATGATCTGGCAAGGATCAAGGACATGATCGTAAACAGCGCAGCCGGAAAAGCGATCTTCGGTGATGACGGGAAATTTGACAAAGACGATGCGAGCCGCATCCTCAGCGATGCAAAAGCAGCCGGTGAAGGCCTGCTCACAAAGGCAAAAGACATCTTCGGCAAATGATCTTTCCTGCAAAAGCGGATGTTTATTAAGATTAGATCAGTTCACATCCGCTTTTCATTTACACTCTGCTGTTTCGTGGTAAAATATTCGGGAGGTTATTGATGACAAACACTACACCGAAAAGAAGAAAAAAAAGAAGACGTCTCAGAAAGACACCGGTCATCGCTTTTTTCATTTTGCTGGCAATGCTGACGGTCACGCTCCTCAACAGATGGGAGGTCGTGATCAGCGTAAACGGTGAAAAGACCGTGCATACCGAAGCAGGACAGCCCTATGAAGACAAAGGCGCCAAAGCCAAACTCAGGGGGACCATCTTCCGGTTCCTGACGAAGGATATCGATATGGAAGTCACGAATGAAGTGGATACCGGTAAACTGGGTGAATATAAAGTACGCTACTCTGCATCGGATGAAAAGCACAGCGGCGAAGCATTCCGCACCGTGGTCGTTGAAGATACGACACCGCCTGAGATCATCCTGAAGGAAGATGAAAATGCCTATACGCTTCCCGGTCATGAATACGAAGAGATCGGCTTCGAAGCGAGGGACGCCTGCGACGGCGACCTGACGGAACAGACGAAGACCGAAGTCAAAGATGACACCGTATACTACACCGTGACCGACAGCAGCGGCAATACGGCGAAAGCGGAAAGAAAGATCGTCTATGATGACAGGACAGCTCCCGAGATCACCCTCGAGGGCGGCGCGGATGTCATCTGGTACAATGATTCCCCGTATGCGGACAACTTCAAAGCGGAAGACGATCTCGACGGGGATGTGACATCCAAAGTCGTTGTCGAAGGCAAAGTCGACACCAGCAAGAACGGCGATTATGAGCTCGTATACAAAGTTACCGATTCCTACGGCAACGAAGCGCAGGCCACCAGGTATGTCCACGTGACCGACAGGCCTCCCAACGCAGCAGAGCCGGACAACGCCAAAGTCATCTACCTGACATTCGATGACGGGCCTTACCAGTATACTGACGAACTTCTGGATATCCTGAAGAAATACAACGTCAAGGCAACATTCTTCACAACAGCGTGCTACGGATACAAGGAATGCATCCGCCGCGAATATGAAGAAGGCCATACTGTCGCGATCCATACCTATACGCATGACTACGCGAAGATCTATTCCAGCACCGAAGCATTCTGGGCAGACCTCGAAGCGCAGAATGACCTGATCGAAGAGATGACCGGTCACAGGACAAACCTGTTCCGTTTCCCGGGAGGAAGCTCCAACACGATCAGTGCGAACTACTGCCCCGGCATCATGACGGAGCTGGTAAGACAGGCAGCCGAAAAAGGCTATGAGTATTTTGACTGGAACGTCACCAGCGGTGACTCCGGTGAGACAACGGTAACGGAAGTCGTTCTTGAGAATGTCAAAACGATCGTTTCGCAGAATGCGGAATACGGCGCAAAGAGCATCGTCCTCCAGCATGACATAAAGAGTTTTTCCGTAGCAGCGGTCGAAGACATCATCAAATGGGGACTTGAGAACGGCTATATGTTCCTGCCCCTGAACGCCAACAGTCCGAAATCGCATCACGGCATCAACAATTAAATAGGGTAGAGGGGGATTGTTAGTCCCGCCCCTCCCGTTGCACCGTACGTACGGGTCTCGTATACGGCGCTACATTTGTATTGTTAACACGAACTACTCAGATAGTAGTTCAAGGGATCGACCAGCCCTGGTCGATCCTTTTCCTTTATGGCTAAGACTTTGGGACTTAACAGATAATTCACAACGTACATACCGCTTCTGCGATACCATCCAAGTCTGCTGTTTGCGACCTTGTAAATTTCTTCATCTGTCATACGGCATTTGAATCGAATATTCAGTCTCTGCAGATTGATATAAATGCGTTTTGAGATCTTCCACTGCTTGATGATAATAACTCTGACTTTATGCCTGAGCCATTGTCCAAACTCATCAAGGAAGGTTTTCATATTCCCTATTCGGAAGTAGTTGATCCATCCTCTGATGATCTGATTCAGTTTGGTGAATGTTTCTGCCAGCGGTCTTGATACCGCCTGTTTCCTCTTCAGCACTTCTTTAACTTTCGCGTATAACTTCTTTTTTCTGTCATCCGCAGGTTTGCACTTCCAGCCATCTTTCCCTTTCCAGAATGTGAATCCAAGAAAGTTGCTTTTGTTCGGCCGCACAACTTTTGTCTTTGCAGCACTGACTTTCAGAAACAGTTTCCTTTCCAGCCACGAGGTCACTGACTTCATCACTCTGTCCGCCGCCATTTCACTCTTCACGAAGATGTTGCAGTCATCTGCATATCTCACAAATCTTAGTCCTCTGCTCTCCAGTTCCTTATCAAACTGATCAAGATAGATGTTAGATAGTTCTGGTGACAGCGGGCCTCCCTGAGGTACGCCGACTGTTGTGGACGATACCAGACCGTCCTCCATTACTCCGGCTCTGAGAAATGATCGGATCAGATGCAGTGTGGTTTTGTCATTGACCTTCTCTCTGAGTATTGAAATCAATTTGTCATGATTCACCGTGTCGAAATACTTCTCGATATCCAGATCGATTACCCATTCATATCCTTCGTTCAGATACTGCAGTACTTCTTCGATCGCTCCGTGGCAGTCTCTTCCGGTTCTGAACCCGTAACTGTGATCACTGTATGTGGGTTCATAGATCTGATTTAACTGCTGTGCAATCATCTGTTGCACCACCCTGTCTGTTACTACAGGAATGCCAAGCGGTCTCTTCTTTCCGTTGGCTTTGGGTATATAGACCCTTCTTACCGGCTGAGGCTTATATTTCATTGCCATAATTGAGTTCTTGATTTCTTCCTTATGTATTCTGAAATACTCGTCAATTTCATTCACCGTCATCTTGTCGACTCCCGGTGCGCCTTTATTACTTTTGACTCGTTTGATTGCCTCGTTGATGTTTTCTTCACTCAGAATCTTCTCAATTAATTCCATTTCGCTGCTCCTCTTTCTACTTGTAAATCATTCAGAATCATCCCAATTCCTTTCGCCGTCAGAGATTACGATTCTCTGCCTGCAGGCTATCTTCTTATTCGGACTGTCTGAATCTTGCGCATAGTGATTCGCACTATACAAACATTAGGTCCTTTGGTATTCAAGGCATGATACCTACTACGACCTCAGCTGACTTCCTGCGGTAAACCTTTTCCGACCGGCTTTACCATATCTGTTTGAAAGCGTCTGGGCTTAACCGTCCGCAGGATCTCTCGGGGTAAGGCACATCTCCTTCTTTCTTCCACAACCTCCTGATTTACTGTCTTGGTTTTACGTTTACCTTTCGGACTTC
>JAILQT010000091.1 GCA_024698805.1 Solobacterium sp. | reverse complement strand
GACAAGGAAGAAGCCCGCACCTGCAGCACCTGTACAGCCTGTCCAGCCGGTCGCACCGGTACAGCCCGTACAGCCTGTCCAGCCTGTCCAGCCCGTACAGCCTCAGCCTTACCAGGCACAGCCTGTCCAGCCTGTTGATCCGTACGGCGGATCCATGGGCACAACAGTTCTCGGCGATTCCGCAGGCGAAACAACAGTTCTCGGCGGCGGCGCAGGCGAGACGACCGTACTGTCCAGCCAGAACTATGGTACTCTGACACGCAAGAAGACCGGTGAAAGAGTAACGATCACAAGAGACAAGTTCCGTATCGGCAGAGAGAGAAGGAATGTTGATTACTGCATCCCTGACAACTCCAACGTCGGACGTCTCCATGCAGAGATCGTGAGCACGGCTGCCAAGACATATGTCGTTGACAAGCACAGTACAAACAGCACATTCGTAAATGATGTACGCATCACACCGAACCAGCAGGTTGAACTGCACAACGGCGATAAGGTCACATTCGCAGACGAGGAATTCACTTACAACGCATAAATCTGAATAAGATTTACGAACATTATTAATTAGACATGGGAGCGGATAAAATGGATTTTCTTACAGCTACATATACCGACGTAGGTATCAAGAAAAAAACTAATCAGGATTCGATGCTGGTGATGCAGGCGGATACTGACAGGGGACGCGTTTTATTCGCTTCCGTTTGTGATGGTATGGGCGGTCTCGCAAAAGGCGAGGTCGCTTCTGCCACCATGATCTATACTCTGAGGAACTGGTTTCTGCAGCGTCTGCCGCAGATACTCGCAGAAGGACCTCTGCAGCAGAATGTGCTCTGGTCCGAATGGTCAGCCCTGATCGAAGAGGCGAGCGACAAGATCGTCGACTACGGCGTTGAAGTACGCGTAAGTCTCGGTACGACAGCCGTCGTCCTGCTCGTCATCGGAAATGACTATTACATTATGAACGTAGGCGATTCACGCATCTATCTGATCTCCGACAGCATCTGGCAGCTGACAAAGGACCAGACATATGTCCAGAGGGAAATGGATGCGGGACGCATGACGCCTGAACAGGCAATGGTCGATCCGCAGAGAAGTGTTCTCCTGCAGTGCATCGGCGCAAGCCGCTTTGTCGTGCCCGATTTCAGTTACGGGACGCTCCAGAGCAACCAGGTGTTCCTGCTCTGCTGTGACGGTTTCCGTCATGTGATCTCACCGCAGGAATTCCTGAATGAACTGAATCCGAAAGTACTGGATTCCAAAGAGACTATGGTAAGCAAACTGAAAATGCTTACGGAACTGAATAAACAGAGAAGGGAAGATGACAATATCAGTGCGATATTGATCAAGACTTTATAGGGGATAAACTATGCTGCAGGTTGGATCCGTATTAGACGGAAAATATAAGATTCTGAATGAGATCGGTCATGGCGGAATGAGCGTAGTCTATCTTGCCCTGAATGAACGCGCGAATAAGACGTGGGCCGTAAAGGAAGTCAGAAAAAACGGCGACAATGATAATGAAGTTGTCAGCCAGGGACTGGTCGCGGAAACGGAGATGCTGAAGAAGCTGAACCATCCGAACCTTCCCAGTATCGTAGACGTGATCGATACACAGGACAGCTTCATCATCGTCATGGACTATATCGAAGGCAAAAGCCTTCAGTCGCTGATCACAAATGAAGGACCGCAAAGTGTTGAAAGAGTCGTCGGCTGGGCAAAACAGCTGACGAATGTTTTAGGTTATCTGCATAACAGAAGACCGCCGATCATCTACAGGGATATGAAGCCGGCGAATGTTATGCTGAAGCCTAACGGCGAAGACGTTGTCCTGATCGACTTCGGTACAGCCCGCGAGTATAAAGAAACAAAGCAGGGAGATACGACATGGCTCGGCACAAGGGGCTATGCGGCTCCCGAACAGTTCGGCGGACGCGGACAGACAGACGCCAGAACGGATATCTACAACCTCGGTGCCACGATGTACCACCTTCTGACCGGTTATTCCCCGGCAGATACACAGTTCGTTATTTACCCGCTCGGCCAGCTGAGACCCGAACTGGCGGGCACGGGAATCGAAAAGATCGTTACCAAGTGCTGCCAGCCCGATCCGGCACACCGCTACCAGAGCTGTGAAGAACTTATGTACGCACTCGATCACTATCAGGAGATCGATGAAGCTGCGATAAAAGCCAGAAACAGGAAATGGTACCTGTTCCTGGCGTCCATCGCTGTATGCATTCTCGGCATCATCGGCATGATCACGTTCAAACTGCTTGAAAACGGTGCAAGGTCAAAAACATACGACAGTAAAGTCCAGCAGGCAATGGATTCTACTGACTTCAGTGAATACAGTACCTGCCTTACGGAAGCAATCGACCTTAATCCTTCAAAAGAAGAAGCTTATGACGCCCTGATTGAAAAGATCATTTTTGATAAGGTGATCGACAGGGATGAGGACAAACTGGTCAGGACCTGTCTGCAGAGCACGATGGGAAGAACCGGGTCAGGAATGGGCGACGGCAGCAATACCAATCAGGAACAGCTTAAGCAGAAGAATCCCGAGAAGTATGCGTCCCTTAACTACCGCCTGGCGATCAACTATTATTCCCTTTATGACGAGACGGACAAATATCAGAGAACACAGCAGTTCGTAACGAAAGCCCTTGAAATGGGCGATGCCCTCAGTGATATCGGCGGTGATAAAAAGACACAGCTGGACGCATTGAAAATGATCACACTGTTCTCTGCTTCGTATGATCCGCAAAAGGGAATATCATCTGTAACACAGGATTACGAAGCTTCGGATGTTGTAACAGCAAAGGATTTCTTTGATGCAATGAACAGCTATATCAGTGCAGGCGAGGACATGGACAGTACGACAGGAAGTATGGAACTGTCGCTTGCATTGTGTAAAGAAGCGGAAAACCTGATCGTTCTCTATTACAATGACTTTGTTACGCACGGTGTGGCAAAGGACGAGATAATAGAAATGAATAATAATATTGGCAAATATATAAGGTTCATTGCCAATAATCCGGATATTCAGGCATCCCTGAACAGCGGGTCGGCTTCTGGAGGCAGTTCCAATTTGGGAAAAATGTATACTCAGGTAAAAAAGAGCTGGGAAGATAATACAAGAATACTTGAACAGCGTCCTGAAAACGGGATTCCCGGTGGAAACTAAGGTGGTGATTATATGAGTTATGTACAGTATTCAACATTATTCATGATCAGTGCCGTGATCGCTGTCCTCGGATTGATCGCATCCATCGGTACCTTCTTCGCATTCGATATCAAAACGATCTATGCGATCCGGTCCGGGAAAGAACTGCGCAAGGCGATGCAGCAGTCGCAGGAACAGTATGCGGCTACCGGCAGTATGCGCAAGAATATGGACTTTGACTATGATACGCAGTCCATCGGCAAAAAGAACAGATCCGCAAAATTCAAGTCAAGAATGGATAAGGGCCAGAAGACGGCATCCGGCAAACTGCCTGCACCGCAGCTGGCAAATGTAGACAATCTGCCTGAAACAGTCGCAATGAACACACCTGCACCGGCAGTGCAGCCGGCTATGGCAGCACCGCCTGCAGCGGAAACGACAGTACTTGAACAATCTTATAACAATCATCAGCCCAGTCACTTCGTAAGAGCTGAAAAGCCTGTTGAGACTCCGGGTTTCCGGTTTGAGATGATTGAAGACATCGTTGTAACACATACGGATGAGATCGTTTACTGATCTCATCTTTTTTGCGTCTGTCAGAAATACCAGTAATAAACAGATATGATACAGAAATAAAAGCGGCATAATCAGGATCCCGGAAACATTTCGTACGGACGCTCCGATACCGGCCGCATTTTGATTCATGATCTCCTGTGAGCTCCTCATCCGGTCAATCATTACAATTGTCATAATAATTGTGCCGCAGATCTGTATAAAGCTCTGGAAATCAGCATTCATCCATTCTGGCATATACAAAATGTATACATGAAAATGGGTGAATAAATCCAATGATTCAAGTGTTTTGAAGCATGAGTCATGATATACTATGTGTTGATTGAATTCCCCATTGGAATTCAAGTATTACACGGTCAGTCTGAAAAAGACGCTTCCGGCAGGAGTGGTTTCTATTCCTGTCGGTTTATGTGTTGCCAGTCGGACCGTTGAGGGATGGAAGGAGAAAACATGAAGGGTAGTAAGAAGGAAAACAGCATCGCTAAGAGATTCCTGTCTCTGGCTGTTGCGTTCTCGATCGCAGCCCAGCCCGCTCTTTCGACGTTCACTTCAGTTTACGCTGAAGATGCCGAGGAAGAGCCTGTAACAGAAACTGTCGACGAGGCAGAAGAAGTTACTGAAGAAGAGACGGTACCGGAGGAAACGGCAGTTCCTGAGGAACCGGTCGAAGAAGAGGAAACTCCTGTTATTGAGGAGACAGCAGAGCCTGTTATCGAAGAAGAGGTTATCCCTGCTGTTGAGGAAACAGAAGAACCCGTGATCGAAGTGACGGAGGAACCTGTTGCTGAAGAAACAGAGGAGACAGTAGTAACGGAAAAAGCGAATGCTTTGGAAGATATTGAGATCACTAGTTACACTGTAGACCCGCAAGCTGCAGATGATAAAACTGTAACGACAACCGGCAGCCAGGTTACAGTGCGTGTTTCTGTAGCCAATGCGGAAGGATATACATGCAGCTTTGATCCTTCTGAGAATGAGAATATTACATACAGTTATGATGAAGAATCATCGGTATTCACGGTTACGATCACCGGTGATGTTGATGCATTAACAGATGTTGTTCTGACTTTTTCTGATGAAGAAAGCGACGTGGACATAACTGCAAAGATCACGGATCATTTAACAAAAGTCACTTTCGAAACAGAAGAGCCCGGGGATACGGATGCACCTGTGATCGAAAACGGCAACAGCGATGAATCCGGCGAACTGGTCACCAACAAGGATTACACGCTGAGATTTAAAACCGGTGAAGAAGTGACCGGGGCAAAACTGAGCTATACGCTGGATGGCAGCCAGATGGAAGCAGACCTCAGCTTTGTTAACGGTGAAGACGGTGTCTGGACAGCAGAGCATGTTTTGGAGACAGCAGGTGTGTATTCCGGCTTTGCTTTAACAGGCGGTCAGGATGCGGCAGGTAATCCTGCTGATGTATCAGGTTATGCGACATACAGCAGCATAACGATCGACAGGGATGCGCCTGTTATCACAAATGCAAATTCTGATGAGACCGGCACTTTAGCAGTTAATGAAGCATATACACTGCGGTTTGCGGCATCTGAGGATGTGACCGGTTTAAAACTGAGCTACAAGCGTAATGACAAAAAGATCAGCAAACCGGTAGAACTGGCATTTACAAAAAACGAAGAGACCGGAGAGTATACAGCTGAGCATACACTTGCACTGGAGACCGGCAAAAAAACCGATTATTCGGATTTCAGACTGTCTGAAGGCAAGGATGCGGCAGGGAACCCTGCGGATCTGACACAGTATACGACGTTTGACAAAGTCACAGTAAATGACGCAAAAGTAGAGGTGACCGATCCTGATCATTCCGCCGAGTATTATCAGGAAAACGAAGTACTGGAAACGACAAAACCCGTTACGATCCGGTTTAAAGCATCCCAGATGATCAACAATCTGAAAGCTGAGTATAAAGTAAACAATGAGACTACAGTAACAAAGGATCTGACTTTCGAATATAACAACAGGAATCAGGATTACAGAGCCAGTCTGAAGTTTACAGATTATGCCGTGTATTCTGATATCAGACTGATCGATAATGAGGCGTCTACGGATGATAATTACATTATTGATATCAGCAGTTATCACACATATAAAATCATCGATATCAGTAATCCGATGTTTGCGAATCTGAAAAACCCCAATGAAGAGAATGATGAATTCAGCTCTGCTGATATTACTGAGAAAACCATTCAGATCGAGTCCAATAAATATATATCAGGTCTGAAACTGACATGGACGGAAAACGGGGAAGACAAGGCAAGTACACTCAAATTCAGCAGAAAATATACAAATGCCGGTTCATATTATTATTTGGCAGAATATACATTTAAAAAGGCAAAAGGCAAATCATTAACTGTTTCCGACATCGGCTTCGACGCTTCAAAAGTTACAGGTCAGCATGATGAACAGATTACAGTAGATACAAGCAGATATCAGACATATTCCAAGATCATCCTTGACAAGGAAGCACCTGTGATCAAGTACACTTCCGCATTAGCTGACGGAACAGATGTTGCGGAAGGCAGCAAAGTGATCGCCGCAAGGGAAAAGATCGAATATACGATCAGTGTCAAAGATGACGGATGCGGTATTGAAAAAGATGCCGAGTCCGGAGAATATCCGATCTATTACTATGTGACAACAGATGAATTAACCGGTAATGAGAAGCCTGCAGAAGCTGTAAATGCAAGTGCAGAATACATTCCGGAAGACGGCGAGTTCAAATTTACTGTAACGACCGGCTCATACGGAACAGTCTATGTCTGGGCTAAGGATATACTTGAAAACAGCAGCCTGAAACCGGTCAAGACAAATGTTATTGAGAATATTGCACCGGAGATCAAGATCCTGGTCGATAACACGGAAGTTTCGGATGAAGGCGAAAGTATTCCTGCAAATAACAGGTTTACAGTTGATCTCGATATTAAAGACGGTCCTTTCGCTGAGATCACAGAGAATGGCGAGACAATAAAAGACTACATCGGATCGGAACTGAATACAGTCGAGTACAGTCTGAAAAAGTCAGACGGTACTGTGATCTCCAGTGAGACAGTCCTGAATAACAAAAAGCCCGGTGATGATATTACACAGTATACCGGGGAGTTTGCAGCCTCTTTCAAGATTGAAGACCTTATCGGTGAGAACATTATCGAGGACACCCTGACACTGACAGTCACAGCAACAGACTTTGCCGGCAATCAGTCTGAAAAAGAAATCAGGCTTGAATTTGACAATAAAGCACCTGAACTGACCGTTGAATATCTTCAGACGCCGTATACATCTGAGAAGATCGATGAGCAGGGAAGACTGTATTACAACACAGGTGCTGAAGTGGTCTTCACATTAAATGATGACAAGACCATGCAGAAATATACGGTTCAGCATCTTGTCAACGGTGAAGCAACAGAAGTTGAGACAGATAAAGTTACCGTAACAGATAAAGAGTTTGCATTCTCGATCGAAGCAGCTTCCTATAAAGACAGTGATGTGCATACATTTGTCGTTTACGGTACGGATGAAGTTGGCAATCCCCTGACCATCCGGGAAAGCACGCCTGAAGCAACAAACGATGATCTTTCCTGGGAAGAGGATGAACTGCAGAAGACGGAATGCGGCGATGAGGAAAACGCATATACTACGAAGAACGGTGTGATCGTTGACCTTACTGCACCTGTCGTGATCGTTTCTTATTCTGAAGTACCTTATACGATCGAAGGTGACGACAACGGCAGAAAACTGTATTACGGCAGCAAAACAGACAGCATCACAGTTGATTTCAAATTCATTGAAACCAATCCGGAAACAAAAGAAGATACGAAAGCATATGCCGTTGAAGAACTGCTGGACGGAAACTCCAATACAGTGAATTATTATGGCGATGCAGACGAGAGCTGTTTCACTGTCAAAGGTGATGCAGGCACGGAAACCCTGAAGCATAACTACAGGGTATGGGGCGTAGATAAAGCCGGAAATCCGTTGAAGGTAGTTGAGAGAACACCTGCTGAGAGCATTTCCGAAATCACAAAAGAAGAATGTGCTGATGCGGAAAATGCATTTACAACTGTGAATGCAGTGATCCACGACGTTGTAGCACCGACATATTCCATGTACATCAAAAATGTCGCAAATGAGTACGGTTCGGAGAACTGCAATAACGAGTATTATGCATATTACAATAAGCAGATCTCAGCCAGCGCGACGATCACGGAAAAGAACTTTGATTCAAGCCGGATCGGAATGAGCTATGTCACCGGGTCAAAAGGTCTTGTACATAATGCGAAATTCAAGTACAGCACACCTGCCAATGGTGAGAATTTCAGCGGCACCAAGACCTACAAAGTATCCGTGACGGAGAACGGCACTTACAAGTTTACGATCAAGGGTGAAGATAAAGCCGGCAATAAACTTGTACAGTCTGCTAAGGAAGCCTCCAAAGAGCCCGCCTACCAGAAGACAGTGCAGGCCGGCACAGGCAAATACTGGACAAGCGTCAAGGTCATCGACAAGGTGATCGACGGTGAGATCTATGTTGATGAAAATAAAGGCAGCAAGGATCCTTACCTCACTGTCTCGAGCATTAAGCAGAACAACCTTTCCGTTACCAAGGTATTCCATGATGTTGACAAGTCATATGTCACTGTGAATGCACTGGATGAAAAATCACCGTATCAGGTAACTTATACGATCAAGTCGGAAGGCGGGAAAGATCTTACAAAGACACTGAATAATGATGGCTTCGCGGACGGCAACGATCTTAAAGATCTTGAGATCAAAGGCGAACAGAAGTTCATTATTAACGATGTTACGATCACGGACAGAGCAGGGAACAAGGCTAAGGTCTCATTAGCCAAGCATCCGGTCTATCTGGATAAAACACCTTCAAAGACGGATATCACAAGTCCTGCAACTTCGATCAAAGCCGAAACGAGACTTACCAGACGCAATGATGACGGAAGGGATCTCTTCAATAAGAGCGTAGACCTTACTCTTGAAGTCGATGATCCCAGGTTCAAAGATACAACGATCAGTTCCGGCATCGATACAGTCACATGTGTTGTCACAGTAGACGGGAAACAGGTCGGTGAAAGCTTTACAGTTTCCGGTTACTCGACCGGAAATGAGAAAGGCGGATCCAACTTTAAGAGAACGATCACGATCCCTTCAGGCACATATGAGACAAATGACATAACTGTCACTCTGGAAGCGACTGACCGTTCCGGCAACAAGTCAAATAAATCTGTATACAATTTCGGTATCGATACAGTTGGTCCGACAGTAACCGTTTCTTTCGACAATAACGATGCGAAGAACAGCAAATACTTCAAGGCAAACCGTACGGCAACGATCGTTGTAACAGACAGGAATATTGACAACAGTAAGATCAACATCAAGACAGAAGCTGGTGTCCCCGGATCATTCACATATTCAGCCGGAACAGGCAACGGTGCGAATGATACATGGACGAAGACAGTCACTTACAGTGCTGACGGGGATTACACACTTGAGGTCACAGGCACCGATGCGTTAGGAAACGCATTCAGCCAGCCTGTAACCTATAACGGTACAGCTCCGAGAGCATTTACGATCGATAAGACTGTTCCGGTCATTACGCTGTCATTTGACGGCACGCCGCACACACAGAACTACTATAACCAGACAAGGACCGGCACGATCACCATTGTTGAACACAACTTCAACGGCAGCGAAGTCGTTGTCAGATCCAAAGACGGCAGCAAGTCCTATACTGTAGGATTCTCGACCGGTTCAGATACCCATGTCGGTTCACAGGCATTTGAGACTGACGGGCACTACGACATGAGGGTCGAGTATACCGATCTTGCCGGAAATGTAGCCGAGGTCAAAGAGGAAGACGAATTCGTTATCGATAAGACTCCTCCGAAACTCTCTGTTGAATTCTCTCCTGCTGATCCGTTCTCAACAGATAACGCGGGAATCAATTATTTCAACCAGACACGTGTTGCCTCGATCACGATCACAGAGATCAATTTCTCAGAATCCGATGTCATTACGACGACCCTTGACGGTGAGAATCTCGGACCTGTTTCCTTCAGCAGCGGTTCGGATGTTCATTCCGGTGAAATTGCATATGTCGGCAACGGAACATACAACCTGAGAGTCACCTACACGGATCTTGCAGGGAACACAGTTGAAAATGAATTCACAGAATCTGACTTCATCATCGACATGGATAAGCCTGTGATCACGATCACAGCGGATTCCGATTCAGGAAGTTCATCCCTGACGGATGGTTATATCTATGGACCGAATGATACGGTACAGCCGTACATCGTCCTGACAGATGAACACTTCTTCCCTGAAAACTACACATTCAGTCTGACAAAGACAAATGCGGACGGCAGTGTTGAAGTGGTTCCTATTACGGACAGCGCTGCTGACAGCGGCACAAATGCAACTCTGCTGATCACGGCACTGGGAGCAGTCACAAAACAGAACGACGGTATTTATACATTATCTGTCAAAGTTACCGACAGGGCAGGCAACATAACTGAGCAGTCTGTAGACAGGTTCTCCGTCAACCGTTTCGGATCAACGTTCGCAGTTGTGCAGAAGCCGACGGATTACTATGAACAGAATATCGACAAAACTGTCCAGATCCTTGAAAAGAGTGTTGTCGGTGTTGATCCTGAGAACGTTACGATCACCGTTTATAAGAATGGTAATGCCAGGGAACTCTCATCCGATGAATACACACGTTCTGAAACACGCGGTACGACCGGATATGATTACACATATACGATCAATGACAGTGTATTTGCAGAAGAAGGAAGATATAATGTAGTTATTCAGACAGTTGACAGGGCTGGCACAATTAACACAAGTACAGCGTATGTAAATGAGACCGGTTCAAATGAAAGCTCGATCGTTGAGTTCGTAGTCGACAGAACTGTTCCTGATTTTACTGTCAACCTGAATGACGGCAAAGAGACAAAAGTCAACGCAAACAACTACAACATTAACGTCTATCCTTCAGACAATATGGCTGTGGCTGCTGTTACATATACACTGGATAATGGTGACGAAGTCGTCATTACCGGAGAAGAGCTTGAAAAAGCACTGAAAGAAAATGGATTTGTAACACACCAGGTCGGTGAATATCTTGGAAATGTCACGATCAGGATCACTGACGCTGCAGGCAATATTTCCGAAGAAAAAGCCTATGCGTTAACTGTATCGACCAATGTATTCGTTCGTTACAGAAAAGAATTCATGATCGGCGGCGGTTCCGGTGCAGCACTCCTGCTGCTCCTGTTCCTCCTTCTCAAGAGAAGAAAAAAGAATGAAGAAGATCAGGCTGCCTGATCGATAAAAAAATCTAAGAAGGCATGCGCTGCATGCCTTCTTTTCCATTATTTGATTTCCGGGGAAATGTTTATGAGTCAAAACGGTATTATTAACGGGATCTATCAGGTCATCAGGCCCATCGGCAAGGGCGGCACCAGCGAGGTGTATCTTGCGTATCATCTGAACCTGCAGAAGTATGTGGTCGTCAAAAAGATCATGTCAGGCCTGATCAGCCAGGATGAACTGCGTGCGGAAACGGATATCCTGAAGAATCTGCATCATCCGTATCTGCCGCAGGTATATGACTTCTTTGTGTACAACAACGAAGTCTATACCGTCATGGATTACATCGACGGCTATGACTTTACCAGTCTGCCGTGCGGCATCCGGAACCTGAGCGAGAACAGGATCATCACATGGATGAAACAGATGGCGGAAGTGCTTGTCTATCTGCACAGCATGAATCCGCCTGTCATCCACAGTGACATCAAGCCGGGCAATGTGATCCAGAACAAGGACGGCAATATCTCGCTGATCGATTTTAACATTGCCATTGCCGAGAATACCGGCGGCAAGGTCAAGGGCTATTCGCAGAAATATGCCTCGCCGGAACAGGTGCAGCTTGCCCAATATGTCATCAACAGGCAGGAAGCGCCGTTTACCCTGGATGAAAGAACGGATATCTATTCCACCGGCGCCCTGATGTACCACATGATGAGCGGCCTGGAACCGGATGCGCTCGTACCGTCGCCCCGCCTCAGCGATATGCAGAACCTCGGCTATTCGCCTGCACTCTGCGCGATCGTCGACAAATGCATGGAAAGGGACCGCGAAAAGCGTTACAGGTCGGCACAGAAGCTCCTCAATGCACTGAACAACCTGAAGAAACAGGACAGCCGCTATAAACAGTATGTACTGCTGAAATCCGTGAGCTGGATCACCAGTGCCTGCCTCATCGGCGGCGGATGTTTCTGCATTCTGAGGGGCATGAACGAGAAGGTCCACGAACAGTTCATCTCGGATTTCCGCTATGTGATCACGGAAGCGGACAGCGATATCTATGATTATGCGGACGTGCGCGGCAGGGCAAGGGATGTCCTGACGGACAGCAGTTATTCGAAATACCTGGATGCGCAGAATACAGCCGAACTGCAGCGCACGATCGGCGATACATATTTCCTTGCCGGTGAATACAGGCAGGCAGCCGTCAATTACCGGGATGCCCTGGATACGGCGGAAGACGGGGACCTGGATGTATATGACTACATCAGTGACTATGTCCTCTCCGTTGTCCTTGCGGATGCGGATCCGAACGAGATCGACCGGGCAATAGCCCTGGCGGAAGAATACGGTGTGGATGACGCTGAAATGAAGCTGATCCTGGCTGCGAAGTATATGAAGGAAGGCGACGAAGCCGCAATGCTGGAAAATGTGAATGCGCTCAGCGGTTCGAACAGGACGGCAAAAGCGCAGGCATACTATCTCGCAGCACAGTACTATATGAACATCCTGGATTTCCGGACTGCATCTGCATGGCTGGAAAACGCAATCGCCAGTTCGGATAAGGCTTCCTATCACCGCGCCCTGGCGACATCCTATTTCTATATGATGAACGAGAGCCGGTCGGATTCGGATAATACGGAATATGCCAATAAGGCAAGGACACAGTATAAATACCTGTATGACAACGAATGCGCCGACCTGACGGACAGGATCAACTACGGCATCGTCCTGTACAGCCTTTCTTCCTGCGACGAAGCCGTACATGTACTGGAGGAATGCGGCGACGAAGTCCATGCGCTTGCCTATCTTGCCATGTCCTGCAATGAGGCGGGCAAAGGCAGTGAAGCGATCGACTGCGCCAAGAAAGCCCTGAAGAAACTGAACGAATCCGGAAAGACACTGGATGAGTGGATCATGACGAATCTGAATAACATCGCTTACGGAGGTTGATATGGACAGCGGACAGTGGACGATACTCGGCATCATACTCCTTGCGGCAGGGATCATACTCTTTATCGCATCGACTGTATGGATGATGGTGTGGATGAATAAATTCAACAGGGAGTACGGGGAAAACAGCTGATGAACAGCAGAATACAGACATATATATTTGTGATCATCATCCTGCTGGCAGGTATTTTCGTCCTGGAAGTACTGCAGACGATCCTGCTGCTGATGAATGCCTGAAAGCATGCCGTTTATACCTTATTTTGTGCTTTTTATCGCATAAGTACGCAGAATGACGATCTGCGTGCAAGAATAGAATCAGAAAACAGGGAGGATAATGTATGGACAGCAGAAAGACCCAGATGTATATGTTGATCATTATCATCCTGCTTTCAGGCATATTCATTCTCGAGATCCTGCAGGTCATCCTCCAGCTGATGCAGACGGCATGATTCCTGCAAGGGAAACACTTTAAACTGATAATACGATTTTGGATTCATGTATAATAGATAGGAAGAACCCGGAAAGGAGAAGT
Organism: Solobacterium sp.; assembly: GCA_024698805.1. GTDB lineage: Bacteria > Bacillota_I > Bacilli_A > Erysipelotrichales > Erysipelotrichaceae > Bulleidia. Next base: position 16,228 of record JAILQT010000091.1, on the reverse strand, counting down.
TCATGAGCAACAGAAACAGAATCATACTGATCATAGTAGCAGCCCTCGCAATAGGCGTGATCGGTTTTTCCGCATACTTCGGATTAAAGAGCGGAAACAGTTCTTCATATAAAGAACATATTGCGGAAGCAGAAAAATACATTGAATACGAGGATTACGAAAACGCGATACTCGCTTATGAGCGGATCCTTGAAAAAGATCCGGACAACGTAGACGCATACCTCGGCATTGCCGAATGCTACGCTGCGCTGGGCGATATCGAAAGTGCTGTCGGATACCTGAGACAGGGTTATGCCCGCACAAGGAGCGCGAAGCTTGACCTTGCGCTGGCGGAATACGAGGAAGAACTCGACGGATCCGGCACGACATCCAAAGATGACGTCGACAACAAGCAGGGAGGCACAACAGTCTTACTGAATACGGATGCCTTCCGTATGTTCGGCGGAAACAATTACAACGACTATCTGCGCTCGGGCATTGAATCCCCTGTTGTTTCCAACCAGATCGCCAATGTACGTCTCCAGCACGTTGACGCGACTGTTCATTTCACGAATACGGAAACACAGCCGGATGCGCTCGACGGCACAGTGATCAACGGCGACAGCTATCCGTATTTGATCGAAGTCGATAACGCCATGTCCCTGTTCGGCGGCGGTTATTCGATCACCTATGATGTGCTGAGTTCACTGAATCTGCCGGATCTCAGGATCGTTACACACGAACTCTACGGCAATGCTGTCACATTCAACTACAGCGGCTGCATCGTAACGATCGAATCCGACTCGGAAGGAACAGTCACATTCGAATCCAGGAACAGCATCGTACCGGAAGCTTCGCTGCACGCTGCTTCCGAACTGGAAGATGTCAAGGCATCCGTGACCGGCCATGTCATCGACGCACAGACAGGCGAAGGTGTGCCTTACGCAAGCATCGCATTCCACGCTGACAACCAGGTCGGCGTCGTCATGGAGACGGTTGAAACAGAATCCGACGGCTCCTACAGCGTCGAGCTTGAACCCGGCTTCTATATCGCTGAAGTCTCCTGTGACGAATATGTCACGATCTATTCCGAACTTGATCTCGGCAGCGCCCAGACAGAAGAAGAAAAAGATTTCATCATCACGAAGGAAACAGCTGAAGGCGAGATCCGCGTCGTCCTTGAATGGGGTACATACCCGAATGACCTTGACTCCCATATGGTGATCAACGGCACAGACGTATACTTCGCAAACAAGGAATTCTACAGCGGCGGCACGCTCGTAGCAGAACTGGATCATGACGACGTTGACGGCGTAGGTCCTGAGACGATCACCCTGCATGATTCAAGCTTCAGCTTCAGATACTTCATCCACAATTTCTCCAGGACCGGCGACATCGGCGTATCCGGCGCAAGGGTAACGATCTACCTGCCGGGTGAATCCCCGATCACAGTCGATATCGATTCATCGATCTCCGGCGACTACTGGAACGTATTCACATACGAGAACGGGCAGATCAATATTCAGAATTCTGCCGGCTAAGGTAAACAATGAAAACTGCAGTAGAGATCATACTGATCCTGACAGCTGCTGTGGTTCCCGCACTGATATGGGCGGTCTGGTATTTAGGCCGCCCCATACCTGTGTCTGAGCAGAACAGACCGCAGCCTGTCCCTGTCAGGACGGATCTGGCCGCAAACCGCTGGACGCTGGTCCTGCAGGACCTGCATTCCGGCGAACTTGTACGCAAGACATTCAATAACAGGCTGTGCCTCGGCAGGCGCATGAACGGCGCGGCTGAGCAGTACGGCCTGATGTATCTGGCGAATGACGCCACGATCAGCCGCAGGCAGTGCGCGATCGAAGAAAAAGACAACCGCATCGTGATCCGCAACCTTTCCGGTACGAACATCACGACGCATAACGGGAATAAGCTGATGTATACGGATACGCTGAATCCGGGTGATTACATCGGCATAGGTGTACGCAATTACCGCGTACTGGAACTCAACAGATCATAGGAGCAGCAGGGTATATGCTTTTTGTCAGTATTGCAGGAGTAGCCGCGCTGGCGGGTATCGTCATCTGGCTGATCGTGCGCAGAAACAAAATGAACAATCTTGAGAAAGACAGGAGACTGGCAGCGGAAAGACTGCTGAAAGAGGATTCCCTCATCAGTTCGCTTGCATATACCGAACAGAACGTCCTGATGGGGCTCAGGACGCTGATCGAGCTGTCATGGAAGGAAGAGAAGATCGAGAGATATGTCTTTGATCCCGCCAAGACAGTCCGGATCGGCAGAAGCCCCCAGACAAATGATATTTCCGTTTCCTGGGATTCCATCTCAGCCAACCACTGCATGATCTTCATATCCGGCAACCAGCTCTGCCTGCAGGACTGCGGATCTGCCAACGGTACATTTGTCAGCCGCGGCGGGAAGGTCTACCAGGTGCAGCCTACGGCGGTGCTTGCGGAAGGGGATACGATCATCGTCGGCGAACTGAGGATGAATCTGCATATATTTAACTTTGACACAGCCTGGATCTGATAAGGGGGATACGGCTTATGATACTGATCATTTACAATAAACAGATCTGCAGGGAAGTCCTGCTGCCCAATATTTTTGAGGCAGATTACAGGCTTCCCTTGTCGCGAAATGAGTACCACCTGCGCCGTGATCTGGATCTTCATCTCGAGAATACGCAGGGCAAATGGTACCTGCATAAGGACAAATCCTACAGGGTCGATAAAGGCACCGACGGGAGGGACGAACTCACAGACGGCAAGATCTTCTGCGTGAATACCTCCCAGAACGAAGAACTCTACATCCTCTGTGCAGATGTAAGGGTTTCTTTCAATGTTATGGAGAAATATGACCTTGCGTCCTGCACGGAGATCTCGATCGGTTCCAATCCGGACTGCGTGATCAACTACCGCTTCATGGGACTGGTCTCCTCCTTCCACGCTGTGATCAGGAAATACACCGACGGCTGGCATCTGATCGATACCGGCAAAAACGGCGTGTTCCGCTTCCATTCCCGCATCAACAAGGAGATCCGCCTTGTATCGGGTGACCAGATCGATATTTTCGGCCTCCGCATCATCTACCTGCACGGCGCGCTTTTTGTCAGTGCGCACTGCGGCGAGCTGTATGTCAACGAACGCGTACTGCCGCAGCTCCATATCGGAAAGATCGATGAATCGGAGCCGGAAAGACACGAACACGAAGACAGGGCGTTCAACCGCTCCCCGAGGAATCTCCCGCAGATCTACAAGGACGAGATCAATATCGATGCCCCGCCCGAACCCAAGGAACAGAAACAGAAGCCGACATACCTCGTGATCGGTCCTGCTTTCTCCATGGCGATCCCCATGACGCTGGGCTGCCTGCTCAGCATCATCGGCTCCTCCATGGGCGGCTCAAGAGCCAATGTCTTCATGTATACAGGTCTCGTGACTGCCCTCGGCGCAGCCCTGATCGGCGGTATCTGGGCAGTACTGAACCTGAAGTATTCACAGAAGGAAGCTACGGAAGATGAGGAACAGCGCTTCAATGTCTACAGCAACTACCTCATCAGCATCACAAACAGGATCCGCGACCAGTACAACAGCAACACCGCGGCAATGAATATGATCTACCCGCCTGTTACGCAGTGCATCGGGTACAATTCCCGCAGCGAACAGCTGTGGAACAGGAACATGACACATGACGACTTCCTGTACCAGAGACTGGGTATCGGCGATATGCCTTTCCAGGTGAATATCAAGATCCCGCAGGAGAAGTTCACGCTCATCAACGATACGCTGAAAGACAAGCCTGCAGCGATCAAACAGGAATATGAGACGCTGCACAATGTGCCGGTAGGCATCAACCTGCGCGAGAACAACCTGATCGGCATCGTCGGCGGTCCCGGCAAGACCGGCGCCCTGAACATGATGCATGTCATCAGTGCCGGCATCGCGGCTTCACACAGCTATACCGATGTAAAGTTCGTCTATATCTTCGATGAGGAAGAGCGCAATACGCTGAACGACTGGGAATGCATGCGGTGGTATCCGCACGTATGGTCCGAGGACAAGTCGGTGCGCTACATGGCCGGCAATGAAGTCGAGCGGAGGGATATCTTCTTTGATCTTTCCAACCTGATGCGTACGAGGGAAGAGAACTCTTCCTCTTTCAGCAGCCGTAAAGCCCCTCCCAAGCCGCACTATATCCTGTTCATCTCCGACCCCCGCATCCTTGAGGGCGAGCTGATCACGAAGTATATCTATGAAGCGAACCCGGATTACGGCATCACGGCATTCCTGCTGGTCGAAACACAGGAACAGCTGCCCAATGCCTGCGAGATCATTATCCGCAACGACGCTTCCGTGTGCTGCCTGTACAACCTGATGGAATCGGACAGCCGTTCCATGCAGTATTTCCAGGCGGACCAGATCTCTGCAGCCCAGGCGGAACAGTTCGGCCGCGAGCTTGCGGATATCCATGTACGCGAAGTCGAAGCCAACAGCGAGATCCCGAACTCCCTGAGTTTCATGGACATGTACAACGCGCATTCGCTGGATGAACTGCACGTCCTGGAAAACTGGAGGAAGAACCGTACCTACAACTCCATGAAAGCGCTCGTCGGCAGGAAAGCCGGCAATGCGGACTGCTATCTGGATATCCATGAGAAGTTCCACGGTCCTCACGGACTCGTAGCCGGCACCACCGGTTCCGGTAAGAGTGAGACCCTGCAGACGTATATCCTTTCGCTTGCGGTCAACTTCTCCCCGGAAGACGTAAGCTTCTTTATCATCGACTTCAAGGGCGGCGGCATGGCCAACCTCTTTGACGGCCTGCCGCATCTGGCCGGACAGATCTCGAACCTTTCGGGCAACCAGATCCAGAGGGCCATGATCTCGATCAAATCCGAGAATACAAGGAGACAGAGACTGTTCGCCGCAAACGGCGTAAACAATATCAACCTGTATACAAGGCTGTACAAGAATCATGAGGCACAGGTGCCCATCCCGCATCTGTTCATCATCATCGACGAGTTCGCCGAACTGAAGCGGGAAGAACCCGAATTCATGCAGGAACTGATCAGCGTCGCACAGGTCGGCCGAAGCCTCGGCGTACACCTGATCCTCGCTACCCAGAAGCCGAGCGGCACCGTCGATGACAATATCTGGTCCAACTCGAAGTTCAGACTGTGCCTGCGCGTACAGGACAGACAGGACTCCATGGATATGCTGCATAAACCGGATGCGGCGTTCCTGACACAGGCAGGCAGATGCTACCTGCAGGTCGGCAACGACGAGATCTTCGACCTGTTCCAGAGCGGGTACAGCGGCGAGATCTATTCGGAAGATATGATGGGTTCCGCTTCCGCCGCAGCCATGATCTCAAGGACCGGCAAATCCGATTACGAAGGCTCAAGAAGGAAGAAGCCTGTATCCGCCAAGGTCAAGGAGCGCACGCAGCTTGAGGCGATCATCGAATATGTCGCCATGATCGCGAAAAAGAACGGCTATGCGAATGCGCCGCAGCTGTGGCTGCCCGTACTGAAGGAAGAGATCTATCTGAAGGATCTCGGCAATGAAGCATACTTTGACGGTAAAAAGTGGCCGGATCAGGGCAATACGCTGCAGATCCCGGTCGGCCTTTACGACGATCCGCGTTCCCAGAAACAGGCACCCCTGGTACTGGATTTCAAGGAAGACGGCCATCTGGCGGTACTCGGTGCTGTCGTATCGGGCAAATCCACTTTCCTGCAGACCATGGTCTGCTCGCTGATCAACAAATACTCCCCGTCAGATATCAATCTGTACCTGATCGACTTCAGTTCCAATAAACTGACGCCGTTTGCGAAAGCGCCGCAGGTTGGCGGTGTCATCACCGACGGCCAGGAGGAGAAGCTGGACAAGTTCTTCCACCTGCTGACGACGATCATGGAAGAAAGAAAGGGCATCCTGCAGGGCGGCAACTTCGACCAGTATATCCGTGCCAACGGGAAGGTCCTGCCGGCTATATTCGTAGTCCTGGACAATTTTGCGTCCTTCCGGGAAAAGACCGGCGACCGGTACAACGATATCCTGATGCGTGCCGCAAGGGACGGCGTCTCGCAGGGCATCTATCTCACGATCGCCTCCATGAGCGTCGGACTGAATGACATTCCTTCACGTCTGAAGGACAGCATCCGCTCCACGATCACGCTGGAACAGACAGACAAGTTCAAGTATATGGATGCGCTGCATCTGACAAGGCTGGATATCATGCCCGAGACGAACGTCAAGGGAAGGGGTCTTGCCGTGGTCGATGAAAGGATACTGGAATTCCAGACAGCCCTCTGCCTGCAGGCACAGGATGACTTCACCAGGTCGCAGATGCTCGAAAAACTCTGCGCATTCATGGGCAGCAGATGGACAGGCGCAAAAGCCCTGCCGATCCCCGAGATCCCGGCTGATCCTACGCTGGATATCCTCATGGAGGATGTGCGCTACGTGCATGCGGCTGAGTCGGAATCCCTGATCCCGTTCGGTTATATCGAACAGGATGCGTCCATCGCTTCCTTCGACCTGCTGCATCAGTATTTCATTGCCATCGCCGGCAAAAAGGGATCCGGCAAGACGAATGTGCTCAAGCTCCTTCTGAATGCCGCGCATCTGAAAAACGGCGAGATCGTCGTGATCGAGAAGAAGACAGGCGAATACGGGGAACTGGAAGAACTGACACAGTCCCTGGGCGGACAGTATGTGAAGGACAGCAGTGATGTCTATAACTATTTCGCTTCGCTGATCCCGGAATTCAAGCGACGCAACCAGCTGAAGCAGTCACTGATCAAGCAGGGCTATGACGATGAGATGCTCGCCAGGGAGATGGCAAAGGAAAGACCGCTGTTCATCTTCGCCGCGGATATGGGCGACTTCATGCATATGGTCTACCATCACGATCCGGGCGTCGGCAACGCATCCGGATTCATCGAGAATATCGCTGAAAAAGGCAAACTGCACAATATCTTTATTATCGCTGCGATCCAGGTGGATGATGAGAGCGTACTGATGGCCTACAAGGCATACAACAGCTTCATCACCGCAAGGAAGGGCATGCATCTGGGCGGCAACCTCAGCGGACAGAAACTGTTCAATTTCGCCAATATCCCGTATGCCGTCCAGTCACGCGCGGACAAGAAGGGATACGGCTGGATGTCCTCGGATGAGGAGGAAGAGACCGGCATCCGTATCGTCCTTCCGAAAGTGAAGGTGAAGAAATGATCGCCATGCTGGTTGCGGATCAGATGCTTTCCGAAAGAAGGCTGATCCTGAGAAACGCGAAGGACCAGGCTGCAGTCCAGACCGATGAGTTCTGGAAATGGATCGAATGCGATTCGGCACAGTCCCTGCAGGTCCTGCTGGACAACGATGAAAAGGTGGACATGATATGCCTGGATCTGACGATGAAGAACGCGCTGCCCCTGGCAAGCGAGTTCAGGGCGTCCGCACCGAATGCGTATATGATCCTGATCGCGGATATGGGCATATCCCCCCTCGCTTATATGCGGCCTTCGATCGCTGCGGAATCGCTGATGCTGAAGCCGCTGAGCGAACAGGGCGTTAAAGCGGTTCTTTCGGAAGCGATCGGCGCATATGCAAAGAGATTCCTTAAGCCGGATGAGAAGAAGGTATTCGTACTTGAGACAAAAGGCGGCAGGAATCTGATCGACTATTCAAGGATCATGTATTTCGAATCCCGGGAAAAGAAGGTCTTCCTGAATACCGGGATGGAGGAATACGGGTTCAACGATACACTGGACAGACTGGAGACAGAGCTGGAGGAAGGGTTCATCCGCTGCCACCGCTCATTCCTGGTCAACAAAACGATGATCGAAAGCGTTTGGCTGTCGCAGAACAGGCTGATGCTGGAAGACGGGATCGAGATACCCCTGTCACGGAGCTACAAGCCCCTGATCAAGGAATTCATAGAAGGGAGAAGGGAACATGGCAGCAGTAAATGAGATCGATGTTTTACTGACATATGATGAACTGCGTATTCTTCTTTTCAGCATCGGATGCACCGAATGTGAAGGCGTATTCATGCCCCGGAAGGAATTCAGCCAGGAAGAAGTCCTGAAGGCGATGCATACGATGAGCGGCAGGGGCATCCTGATCGCTGAGAACGACGTATTCATCATCCGTGAAGATATCCGCGAGATGCTGGAAGTGATCAGCCGCCCGGCTGCGACGGAACAGCTGGATACGGGTTACGGGAACCAGATGTATTTCGCATATATCTGCCCCGACAGGATCGTAGTCAGCGAGAAGTACTGGATGAAAAAGGATACGGTCAGGCTCCGCATGTACAACGCGGAGGACTACCGTGATTGGAGGCACAGTCTGTATGATAATCGTTAAGGTCTCTGTTCCTTCCATGGAGAAGGAATATGACTTTCAGATCGATGAAGATGTCGTGATGTTTGAGATCCGCAATGAGATCATCGATATGATCTGCCGCAGGAACCAGTGCGAAATGAAGGGCGACAGAAGCCGCATCATGATGTGGGATGCCGAAACAAAGAAGATGATCGACTTTACGCTTTCCGCGGCAGAGAACGGTCTCAGGAGCGGCAGCGCCCTGGTGCTGGCATAAGGGGTCTTTATGAAAGAAGTAATACAGTACTCAAGCGAACAGATGGATCAGAACGTGCAGCTGGCAAAAGAGAAGCTGGCTGAGCTGATGAATGCGGTCCATGAGCTCCGTCTCAGTATCCGGGATGAAGATGCCGAAAGAAAGCAGAAGCTGGAAGAGGATATCGAAGGCCTCAATGGCATGCTGCATACATACCGCATGATCCTCCGTCACATGGATTACGCAGCGCATGCGTATACGGAAACAGAGAACAGCACGGCAAAACTGATGGGAGGGCTTCTCCATGACGACTGATAAAGAACAGCTCCTGCATGAGATCGAAACACTCTTCGAGACCGTCGATCACGTTCTTTCGGCACCGGAATACTGGTCTTCCGAAGCGCATGATGTGCATATCGAATATGTGCGGGAAGCGCGTCTGGAGACCCTCGGCCTCCTCGCAAAACTGCGTGAAGACCTGTCGCTGCCTGCAGTGCAGAGACCTGAAGCACTGCTGCATGACATACTGGAGTAGGAGGCCTTCTGATGAATGACAGAATAAAAAAGATCACGGAAGAGCTTGCCGTACTTGTGGCAGGACAGAAGAACGCCGATGCAATGACAGCCGCCATGTGGCAGGATAAGGCGGGCAGGATCGCATCCGAGAAGATACAGCAGCAGACGGATATCCTGATCCGGCTTCTGGCTGAATTTGAATCGCTCCAGGAGGATACACCGGAGGAAACGTCATGATATGGGTGGCAGCTGCCATAATCGGCGGTGCAGCAGTCATCGGTATCCTGCTGGCCTGGATGATCAACAGGAACCAGACGAAAACACAGGATTCCATTTACAAGCATGTCAGCGTAAGGAACGGCGTCAATGTCCAGGATAAATCCTACGGTTCAAAGAAAGGCAATCACTTTGACAACCCGAATGACAGCAAGGGCACTGTGCTGGCAAACGGAAACCGGAGGATGCGGTGCGTGCTGGAGATCACCAACATGGGCACCGGGGAAGTCTATACCTATCAGCTGACCGACAAACTGCGCATCGGCAGATCCAAGGGCAAGCCCGGTTATGAAGAAAAGCTTGTGCTTCCCCTGGATTCACAGATCTCGCGCGATCACTGCATGATCCTGCTCGACAGAAGCGGCCTGATCATTCAGGATCTCAACAGCCATAACCATACATATGTAAACGATCAGAAGATCATTACAGCGACACCCCTGAAATCAGGCGACGTGATCACTGTCGGATTCACACGTCTGAGGGTCAGATATACGCTGCAGTAGGAGGAGAAATGAACAGCATTCATATCAACGGGATAAAAGAATCGGCTGACGCTTTCCGATCCCTTTCTGCGTCTGCGGCGGAGCTTGCGGATGAGATCAGGAAGGCTTCCTACGAAGCGGAAAGCAATGAGATCACACTGCTGGGCAGGGCTGCCGCGACCCTGGAAAAATACGCTGAACATGCGCAGAGATTTGCGGAGGCTTCCGACAAGGCATGTGCTGCATACCTTGAAACGGAAAGGAAGATCATTGCCGTTTACAATGAAGAAGTGATGCTCTATCCGAAAACACTGTTCGCACGCAGCCATTTTGAACAGCTTGAAGAGCAGAAGGAACTTCTGCAGATCAGCAGCAGGTAAATACCGCATGAAACAGCTTCTTTTGAGGCTGTTTTATCATTATTTATGAAAGATCCATGTTTTGCAGATGCAGGGACGGCGGGCGGGTCAGCCCGGTCCGGGGGAAACAGTGTCTGCTGACAGCATAATTCTGATAATCATTACATAACTGACTGGAGAAAAAAATGAGTAGTTTCAGTGTTGACACCAATAAGGTAAGGAATGCAGCAGATTCACTTGAGAGAATAAAAAGTGAACTGATGACTCTGAGCAGGGATATCCAGACGGAACGTGACAATCCGGCAATTTCATCTGCAAGTATGCGAATCATTAAAAGAAACCTCAGTAAACTTATCAGGGACATCAATAATGAGTCACTGAGTGTGCAGGCGTTATCCAGGACTTTGAAAGATATCGCTATCTTATATGAACAGGCAGAGAAGGCGATCATCGAAGGCGCTGCCGAAGGTCCCAAGAACGGGGAGGACAGTGAAGTAATTTATCGGGACAGATCGGGGTTCTGGAACCGCATCCTCGATATGATCCGCAGGGTCCTGGCACTGATCGGCATTACAACTACCGGGGATGATTACGATTCGATCTTTATCAGTGACCCGGTCAATGTTTGTACGGGCAACTATATCAGCTCCGTTACCGAGATAAAGTTTTCCGGCACCCCTGCTCTTTCTTTTGTGAGGTATTATAATTCCCTGTATCCCGGAAAAGGCTCAATGGGAATCGGATGGACGCACAACCTGGAGATCACTCTTTCTAAAGAGGATGATCATATTGATGTGGCGTACGGCGATAAGGGAACAGAAAGATTCAGCGAGACCGGAGACGGTGTTTTCATCAGCAGGCACAACAGGTTCAGCTGTGTCGTTGAGGGGGACGGCTATACCCTGTATAAGCATGACGGGGACACATATCATTTTGATGCGCAGGGACAGATCGTAATGCTCTCCGCGCGGAATGGCAGGAAACTCTTTTTCGAACACGGGGAGGAAAAGCTCCGGCGTGCTTTTGATGAGGCCGGCCGTTCCCTGTATTACAGTTACGATGAAAACGGGCTTCTTTCGTCCGTCTCGGATTCAGCCGGACGCAGGGTCGGGTTAAGCTATAACAATGATCTTCTCGTGCAGGCCGTTTCTGCAGACGGGCGGAAGAAAACATATGCATATGATGAAGACCTGCGTCTTGCCAAGATAACCAATAATGCCGGCATCTGTGTGATCCGTAATGAATTTGATGATGAAAACAGGGTGATCCGGCAGGACTTCCCGGACGGTACGGGGATGACATTTACTTATAAGGATCCGGATGTGATCGTGACGGACCGCAGCGGTGCGGTCACGACGTACCGTCATAACGAGAGGTTCCAGATCACCGATGAGATCCGGCCGGACGGCACACAGCACTATTCCTATGAGGATAATCTCCGTACAGCTTATACCGATGCGGCCGGCGGTGTATTCTCGCGGGTATATGATACGGATGGAAATGTAATTTCGATGACGGATGCCATGGGCAGATCGGTGACACTGCGTTATGAACAGAAAGGCCTGCCGTCTGTTATTACAGAACGCAACGGCGGTACTTCCAGAAGGGATTACGACAGTTTCGGGAATGTTGTACGGTATGAGGATGCGCTCGGAAACGAGACGCTGTTCTCATATGACAGCGGGTCACTTACAAAGATCGTCCAGCCGGACGGCAGTTTCGTGCGCTTTGCCTATGATGAGAAAGGATATCTGACCGCCCGTACGGATGAAATGAATAACACAACTTCTTTCTCTTATGACGATGCCGGAAGACTCATATCCCACACCGATCCCAGGGGGATGCAGTATACGTTCACCTACGATCCGTGCGACAGGCTCCTTTCCGTGAAGGACCCCCTTGGCCAGATGCGTACGTATGAATACAGTCTGACAGGGAGAATTGAAAAGATCACGGATTTTGACGGGTTTACCGAGACTTTTGAATACAACGAACTTGATCTCTGCAGCATGCGCACAGACAAGGGCGGCCGCGTTACCTCTTATCTCTATGACCCCAACGGGAATCTTTCCGAGATCATTCTGCCGAACGGCAGCTGCATCCTGAATGAGTATGATGGTTATAACAGGCGGACTGCGACTGTGAATGAACTGGGACTGCGTACGGAATTCGCCTATGACGGCAACAGCCGGCTGGTCAGGAAGAGTGACGGCCGTCTTGTGACGACCATCGAATATGACCTGTGCGGCAGGGCAGTACGGGTATGTGAGACAGCAGCCGGGGAAGAACATGCGGCGCATGAAAAGCATGTGCTTCGTGACGCTGCGGGAAAAGTTACACAGTTTACCCGCCCTGACGGCAGTGTGATCACATACAGTTATGATCTTCTCGGCAGGTGCACAGGGCGGACCGATCCTTCCGGTGCTGTTACGGCATACGCATATGACAGCAGGGGAAGACTCATTTCAATCAGCAGGGAAGGAAGGAAGCTCAGGCATTACAGTTATTACCCTAATGGGAAACTGCATGAGATGAAAGACTCCGGCGGAAATACGGTCCGGTATGAATATGACGCAGCCGGAAACCGGACAAAGATCATATACGATACCGGATATGAGATCTCCTTTGAATATGACGCACTGAACCGGCGCATCCGGATGACTGACACATCCGGCCGCAAGGCTTCTTATACGTATGATAAGGGCGGGCATATCACGGAACATACGGATGCCCTCGGCAATTCCTCAAAGTATATGTATTCTCCTGCCGGCAGGATCACGCAGGCGGAAGATGCCCTCGGGAATACTGTCATCTATGAATATGACGAGATGGATCACCTGGTCGGCATCACGCAGGGTGAAGAGACATCTGAATGGGGATCGGATATCTTCGAAGAAGGCAGCGATGCCCGCAGCATTTCCTTCGAAAGAAATGCACGCGGACTCATTACCGGGATATATGACGCAGAGGGGCATTCGAGTTCTTTTGCATATAATGCATATGGCGAGATGATCCTCCGCATAACGCCGGAGAATGTGCAGACGGGTTATGAATATGATGCGTTCGGGAACAATACAGGTATCTGTTTCGGGGACGGACGAAAAGTCCGGAAGTCGTACAATATCATGGGGCTTCTTACAGGGATGGAAGACTGGAACGGACATTCTGAAGTTTCTTATGACAGACTTGGCCGTATTGCCTCGGTCAGCGATGCGGAAGGCCGGAAGATATCCTATGAGTGGGATGCCTTCAATGCCAAAACAGCAATGCATTATCCTGACGGTACTGCGGTATATTATGATGCTGATGATCAAGGCAGGCTTTCAAGGATACGCACGGGATACGGCGCATTCGAATATGATTATGACGGCAGCGGCCGCCTGGTAAGGAAATCGTCTGCGAACGGTACTGCGGAATATGAGTACTGCAAGGACGGCCGTGTGAAGCGTCTTGTGTATTCTGACCGTGACGGCAAAGCATCCGAGCAGAGATTCACATATGACCTGCGCGGGAATATTCATGAAAAGAACGAATTGTCCCGCGAAGCCGGCATGATCCGTACTGTTTATGAATATGATGCCCTTAACCGTATCAGCAGGGTGAGCGAAAACGGAAAGACGGTGCGTCTGTACAGCTATGATGCGTTCGGCAACCGGATCCTGACAGAGGAGAATGGAAAGAAGACAAAGGCTGTTTACAATCGTCTGAACCAGCTGATTCGAAAAGAGGTATCGGGGAATACCGGAAAGACGGTCACGACCTGGGAATATAACGAAGCCGGACATGCGGTAACCCAGAAGACGGAGGTCAGGGATGCGGCTGCAGGGAACTCCGGCAGTTTCATACGGTTCCGCTATGATTCCGCAGATATGCTTTCCGGGACCGAGAGCTCTGACGGGACAGGGTCTGTATACGAATATGACGGTTTCGGCAGGAGAAGGAGCAGGACATCGTACGGCATACAGTCTGCAGGAACGAAAGGTCATTCACCGGACGGGCAGAAAACATTATTCTGGTATGACTGTACTGCCCCGCATACGCCGCTGATCGCATCATATAACGGCAGCAGCTTCTCCGATTATGTAAGAGACGGTGAACTGACCGGACTTATCCAAAACGGAAAACTGGGGACGTATTTCTGCGACCCTCAGGGCAGCGTCCGTGCATACTGCCCCGGCAGCGGTGAAAAAGCTCATACATACCGCTATGACGAATACGGCAAACCAATAAGCAATGAAATAAATGGTATTCCCGGACAGACGCAGCCGTTCGGGTTTGCCGGCATGCAGAGGGATGCAGGTACAGGCATGTATCTGACACACCGGAGAATGTATTCCCCTTCGATCGGCCGCTTCATGATGAAGGATGAGGAACGGTATATTCATCTGCAGGATCCGCAGACGGTTAATCTGTATGAATACTGTCTCAATAATCCTGTGATGTATGCCGACCCGGACGGAAATGACTGTTATTATTTCTATCTTCCCGAATGGGAAGATGAAGCGCTGACTGACCAGCAGCTGCTGGCGGAAAGATACGGCTACGGAATCGACCAGGTCCATCTCATACCGATCACCAATGACAGGGAACTGACAGACGGCTGGAACGCAATGGGAACAGAAAACGGGCAGCCGGTAGACATCGATACTGTGGTGATCAATACCCATGCGAATCCGTATGTCCTTGGTTACGGCAATAACAGCAACGACCAGTTCTCTGTGAATGACGCTTATGCGCTGGACAATAAATCGATGGACGAGCTGATCCTTTACGGCTGCAATGCAGGACACCGCGATTATGCGGATGAAAACATTGCGAACGCATTCTCGCACAGGACAAACAACGCGCCGGTCATGGCAAGTGACGGAACGGTCTACGGCCAGTATTCGGATGATACCTATGTCCCGACGAACGATGAGGAATTCCAGTATTGGGCAGAACAGGCAGGAAACGGAGGCCGTGATAACGAGGGCTGGCAGGTCTATCAGCAGGTCGATGGGAGAACCGTTGTGACGAACACCGGCGTTGATAAAGCAACTGTTATTACGATGCTGCGACTCATCAGCAATAACCGCATCAAGGGACTGCGTGAATAAAGAAACAGGGGTACAGGGAAAATGAGAAAAAAGAAGCATAACAGCCGGTGCTTTTGGACTTTGATTCTTTGTTTATTCGCTGTTTTGTACCTGGCTGCCTGCGGAAACGCGGGGGAAGGAAGCGGCACAGGTGCTTCTTCGGAAACGGAAAGCAGTGCGGAAGATAACACGGGGGAAGAGTACATGGATATGGAAAAAGATGAGATCTTTACGATGATCAAAGATACGCTTGGCATCGATCTGTCCGAATACATGGAAGAAGCGGAAGGTGTCAGAAAGGGAGCGAGATATTATGCCGATCTGACTGCTGCGGAAGGAAAGGAAGAAGAGATCGAAGCGATCATTACCGGACTTTGCGGTGAAGGAACGAAAGCCTCTTCAAGAAAAAGACCGGTCATGAATAACAGGCTCTCCGAAAACTTTGAAAAAGCAGAACTCCTTACTGTATATGACCATATGCGGCAGGGGACGAACGGGGCTAAGACAGTTTCTACAACTATTTATACTGCTGCGGCCGCAGGTAAAATGCATGTATTTATCTTCGGCGGATAAAGAGATTAAAGCGGATCAAATTAGAGGATTCCCGTATTATGGAACAACGTTTTCCGTCTGCGGGAATCCTGTTTAATTGCTGCGGGGACAGACGGCTTTTTACAGGAAAACAGTTTGTTTGTAATACGGCAGAATCAGAGCAGTATACGGAAATGCCGTTCATCCGCAAAAACGAGTCAAATATCCGAAAAAGGGAAAAAAGGGAAAATAAGAGTTACATTATAGGTGTAAAGCCAAGGAGGACAAAGAAGATGGCAGAATTCAGAACAAATACAGGAGAATTAAAGACAAAGGCAACTGAGCTTCAGACACTGAACCAGAGATTTAAAACACTGAAACAGGGACTTGAGACAACGGAAGC